>JAKPKV010000070.1 GCA_029553475.1 Armatimonadota bacterium | reverse complement strand
ATCGCCAGGTCTTCATCCGTCCACGCCGTATCATCCCCCGCCTGGGGTGGATCTTGCACCGGCGTGACGGTGACCGTCACCAGGGCACCGCTGTAGCCCCCCTGCCCATCGGTGATCTCGTACCACCAGGTGTCGGTGCCGGACCAGTCCATCCAGGGGGTGTAGCGGAGGTAGATCCCGTCAATCTCCACGCTGCCGTACTGGGGATACCCCGGCCAACTGATCGTGAGCGGGTCGCCTTCCACCGGGTCGCTGTCGTTGGAGAGGACGGGGATGAGCACCGGCGTGTCTTCCGGGGTGGTGGCGGTATCATCCATCGCCACCGGCGGATCATTGACACTCCACACGGTCACTGTGACGGTGGCGGTCGCGGTGTTGCCGTGGCCGTCACTCACCGTGTAGGTGAAGGTGTCCTCCCCGAACCAATCCGGGTCGGGCGTGTAGGTGAGGGAGTGCCCGCCGTCGGTGATGGCCACCGTGCCGTGGGCAGGATCGGTGGCGGAGGTAATGGTGAGGGGATCGAAATCCGGGTCGGTATCGTTCCAGAGCGGCCAGATGACGGTCGGCAGGTCTTCGTCCGTCCAGGCGCTATCATCGACAGCGGTCGGTGGGTCCTGGACGGTGGTGACGGTGACCATGACGGTGGCGCCGCCCCAGCCGCCGTCGGCGTCGGCGACGGTGTACCAGAACGTCTCTACACCGTTCCAATCGGGATCAGGGGTATAGAGCACCTGGCCGTTGACGATTTCCGTCGTGCCGTGCTCCGGATCACTCACCCAGGTGATGGTGAGTGCCGTCTGCTCCACCGGGTCGCTGTCATTCGACAACACGTCAATCAGGACAGGGGTGTCTTCCGGGGTGGTGGCGGTGTCGTCCTGTGCCACCGGCCAGTCGTTCACCGGGCTGACGGTGACGGTCACGGCCGCCGTCGCGGTGTTGCCGTTCCCGTCGCTCACCGTGTAGGTGAAGCTGTCCTCGCCGTACCAGTTCAGGTCGGGGGTGTAGGTCACCGCATAGGCCCCCGGATCGATGACGACCGTGCCATGCGCCCCGTGCGTGACGGCGGTGATGGTGAGCGGGTCGCCGTCCGGGTCCCAGTCGTTCCAGGTCACGTAGAGGGTGGTGGCGATGTCCTCATCGGTCCACCCCCAGTCATCCGCCGCCAGCGGCGGGTCCTGCACCGGGGTGACGGTCACCGTCACCAGCGCGCTGCTGTAGCCCCCTTGCCCATCCGTCAGGTAATAATAAAAGGTGGTCGTACCCGACCAGTCCGCGTAGGGGGTGAAGCGGACCTGATTGTCCACGATCTCGGTGATGCCGTCATACGACGCCTCGACCCCGGTGAGGGCGAGGGGATCGCTCTCCACATCGGTGTCGTTCGAGAGGACGGTGATGAGGACGGCGGTATCCTCCGCGGTGGTGGCGCTGTCGTCCACCCCGATGGGGGCGTCGTTGACGGCGGTGACGGTCATGGTGACGGTCGCGGTGTCCGTGCCGCCGTTGCCGTCGCTGATGGTGTAGGTGAAGGTGTCCTCCCCGAACCAGTCCGTATCGGGGGTGTAGGTCACCGTCGTGCCGGCATCGGTGATGGCGGTGGCGCCATGGGCCGGGTCACTCACGGCAGTAATCGTCAGCGGATCCAGATCCTCATCTGAGTCGTTCCCCAACACCCCCACCACGAGCGGGGTGTCCTCCCAGGTGGTGGCGGCATCGTCCTGCGCCACCGGCGCCGCCGCCCAACAGGGTGACGCGAGCAGCAGGAGCAGCAGAACCGGCAGGAGGCCGAAGAGGCGCGCGCACAGGCGCTGAACGGGCGGGACAGCCAGGGAACGGTACCACGTCATGTGCTCCTCCTCCGATCCATACCGATGACACGGGAGTGCTGGTGACCACGGAGGACAGGGGGCGACTGGTATCGCGCGACATCCCCCCTCCTGCGCGTTCGGCTGTATGGCGGGCTGTGATGTGACGGCCAGCCGGCCGTGTGCTTCCCTCGCTGGATCACGCATACTGAACACGGTTGGCTAACCAAGCGTTACCTTGCTATGCTTAGCTTATTCAGGTTCCTCTCCATCTGTCAATAGGGGCGCCGGCTCTCGTGTGTAACGATTCCCGCCAAACCTGCGCGTCAGGGGCGCGGGGGCGTGCGCGCCGGCTGCAACGCGGCTAGGCGCCCCGCCGCCGCGTCGGCGTCCGCGGGCCGGTCCAGCGCGCGGTAGATCGCCACCGCCCGCTGCAGGAGCGGGATGAGTCGCGGGTCGTCCTTGCCCCCCGCCTGCTCCTGGATCGCCAGCGCGCGCTGGGCCGTCTCCGCCGCTTTCGCCCACTGGGTGCGCGCGATGTACCCATCGGTCACCGTCTGCAGCAGGGGAACGAGCGACGGGTGGGTCGCCCCGCGCACGGCGGCGGTGAGGGCGAGCACGCGCTGCCACGTCGCCTCCGCCTCCGCGTCCTGCTGCTGGGCGGCGAGCGCGGTGGCGAGGTGCTGAAGCGGCCAGAGGAGACCGGGATCTTCCGCCCCGCGCTGCTGTTCCAGGATAGCGATGCTCCGCCGGCAGAGGGCGGCGGCCTCCGCCGGATGCTGCTCCGCCGTCTCCAGCACCGCGAGCTTGTGCAGGGTGCTCACCAACGCCACACTGTCTTGGCCGGCAGCCTGCTCCCCGACAGCTAACGCCTGAGTGTAGACCGCACGCGCTTCTGGGTAGCGTCGCTCCTGCAGGGCCAGGTCGCCGGTCTGCAAGAGCGCCAGCACGGCGGCATCGGGGGCCGCCGTCGCCGCGGCGCCGGCGAGGGCCGTCAGGCGTTGGCGGGTCGCCGCCGCCTGGTCGGGCTGCTTCAGCGTGCGGTACGCGGCGGCCAGCCGCAACAGCGCGGGGGTCAAGCCGAGCGCGTCGGTGCCCTGTGACGCCTCGCCGATGGCGAGTGCCCGCGTGAGATACGGCACCGCCTCCGCGGGCTGCGGGCCGGCGAGCGCCGCGTTAGCGGCCGCGAAGAAGGCGGCAACGCTCGCCGGATAGGCGGCGTCTGGGCTTTTCGCCAGCGTCTCGATGCGGGTGAGCAGCTCGGCGTGCTGCTCCGGCGCCGGCTGCACAAGGTAGAGGTGCGCCAGCCGGGTGAGGGTGGGCAGCACCGCCGGGTTGGTGGCCCCACGCGCCTGTTCGTCAATCGCCACCGCGCGCATTAGCGCCGTCTCGGCCTCCGCATACTGCGTCGCCGCCTGGTAGCAGGTCGCAAGGCGGGTGAGCGGCGCCAGCAGCGCGGGATCGGTCGTCCCCTTCGCCGTCTCGACGGCGGTCACGACTTGCTGGCGCATCTCGATTTCTTTCGCCGTCTGCTCCTGGGCGTGGGCGCAGGTCGCGAGCTGTTCCAGCAAGGGCTGCACGGTACCCAGGGGGGCTTTCGCGCCCTCGGCACTGGCGAGCATGCGCCGCAACACCGCTTCCTCCGCGAGATACGCCTTGCGCTCGCGGGCGAAGGTCGCCTGGACGGTCAGCGTGGGCAACAAACGGGTATCGGCGGCGCCCCAGGCTGTCTCCCCGAGCGCGAGCGCCTTGGCCAGCGTGGCATCCGCCTGCGGGTATTGATGGGTCGTCTGATAGAACTGAGCAAGCTGCACCAGGGCGGGCATCAGCTTCGGATCCTCGGCGCCCACCGACGCGGCAGTGACGGTGACGACGCGCTGGTAGGTGGCCTCCGCCTCCTCGGTCTTCCCCTGGGCCGCGTAGCAGGCCGCGAGCCGGCCCAGCACGCCGGGGAGCCCCAGTTTCGCCGGGCCATCGGCCCGCTCGCTGATCGTCACCATGCGCTGCAGCAGCGGCACGGCGTCCGCGTACTGGCGCTGGGCGGTGGCGCACTCCACCTGTCGGCTCAGGATCGGCAACAGGCTGGGGTCGGTGGTCTTAGTCGCCTTCTCCTGAATGGTGCGGGCGCGCGCGAGGCTGGCGGCCGCGGCGGGGAACTGCCGCTGGGCGAGCTGCGCGTCGGCGAGGGTGACGAGGATCGGCAGCAGCGCGGGCGCCTCGGCCCCTGCTCGCGTCACCTGCTGATCGAGCGCCTGCTGGGCCTGCTGGGCGGCTTGCGCATACTGCCGGGCCTGCAAAGACGCCTGGGCGGCCTTCACCAGCGCGACCACGGGATCGGCGGGTGGCGCGACCGGCGGCGGCGCGGCGGGTGGGGGATCGGTGGGCGGCTGCTGGGCCGCCAGGGGACCCAGGCTCACGAGAAGCAAGAGGGTGAGCGCCAGAACGCGCGGTCCGTGCCAATGACGCATGGGAGCCTCCTCCGACAGGCGAGTGCCGGCTGCTGGAGTGAGCAACGGCTTGCTTGACACTGTAGCAGCCGCACGGACTGGCGTCAAGCGGGAGGCGTTCACCAGTG
>JAKPKV010000043.1 GCA_029553475.1 Armatimonadota bacterium | reverse complement strand
TCGGCCTCCACCGCGATCGCCCTTTCACCGATCAAGCACGTCACCACCGCCGCCAGGAGCATCCCGTGGCGCGCCAGGACGCGCCCCCCGCCGACAACCAGATTGCCAACCATCGGCGGTGAAACTCGCCAATTCAACCACGCCCCAGTTCCTGCCCGCTCCCAACCCATGATCCCCTCGCTACTCCCCGCTGATCCCGGATTCCCCGGCGGCGCCACCCGCGGCTGACTCCTCCGCCGGGCTCACATTGAACCAGATCTGAAGCGAATTGTCCTCCATCACGCCGTCGCTCAGCTTGCGCTGGGTATCGACCGTCGCCCGCAGCCGATGGTCGCCTTCGACCCCGCGCCAGACGAATTGCCGATCTTCATCGGTGGAGCCGATCGTCACGCGCTCGCCCGGCGCCAGCGCCGCCACCGGCGCCCAGGCGATCATCCAGTCGTCAACGAAAAACGCCACCGCCGTCGATTCGGAGGCCGAGCCGCCGTCATTCCGGATCGTGGCGCTGAAAGTCAGCGCCTCCCCCGCGCGCGCATCCCCTTCAACTACCCGCACCGACTCAACCGCCAGATTGGCCACATCCGCCTCCGCGCTGGGCGGCCGCTGTTCACGCACCTCATACAGATCGTATTCCGGCACGCGCGCCTTCCCGCCCTGATAGATGTCGCGATAGTACTGCCACGTCAGCCGGTATTGCGGCGAGTTGTCGGCATGCCAGCCAAACAGCCCGTCGTGCCCCGACGCCGCGATCACGCCCGGCATGTCGGCCAGCGAGTAATAGAACGCAAACTGGCACCCTTCCTCATACGCTTCGCGCAACTCGCGGTCGTGCTGGCGCGCATGCAGCGCCTGGTTCCAGTTGCAGCGCTCCAGCGTCGGGCCGAATTCTCCCATCATCAGCCGGTCCGCGCCGAACGGTCCGATCGGCTTGAGATATCGCTTCATGATCCTCAGCGTTTCACGCGCGTCGCGGTAGAACGTATAGTGCGACAGGCTGATCAGATCGGTCTCAAATTCGGGCAGCCACCGCGCGGCGAACGCCTCGAACTCAACATGCCCCTGCAGCTCCGCGACGGTGAATACTTGCGGCCGCGGACCCTCCATCTCGGCCAGCGCTTCCCCCACGGCCCCGTGGCACGCATTCACATACTCGGCGACCGGAAAATCCGGGTAGGCCTGCTGGGTCCCCATGTAAACGTTGATCTCACCCCCCACGCTCAGCAGGAACACCTGGTCCGCGTCGCGCGCGACGCGGCAAAGCTCGCGCGTCACATCGCGCCACTCCGCCGTCGCCTCCGCCAGTGTTGCCGGGTCGAGCGTCCCATCGCGCAGCCCCCGCGTGATGAACGATTGGCTGAGGTTCAGATGAACCACCGGGAATTCCGCGATCATCCGCTGGTACGCCGGCGTCTGCAGCGTCTCGAGCGCATCGCCCTTGGCGTGCGAACCGAGCCACGTCTTGACCGCCCGCGCCCCCGCCTCGTGCGTCAAATTCAGCAATTCGTCCCACCCGCGACCGGGCAGCGCCGGCGCCGGATAAACCACCGGACCCACCCGCTCGCGAACCCATTGCTCATATTCGGCCGGTGTCGGCAACGGCCCCGCCGGCGCCCAGCTTGCCGCC
>JAKPKV010000027.1 GCA_029553475.1 Armatimonadota bacterium | reverse complement strand
CCACGCGCAGGCCGCGCCGGGCCTGCACAAAGGCGGCGTCTACGGCTACCCGCACACGCTGCTGCATGGTGGGTATCTGTATGTCATCGTCTCCATCTGCAAGGAGCGCGTGCTGGTGCTCCGCGCGGCGCTGACCCACCTGTGATGCACCCATTCGACGAGACTTTTTTTCAGCAGCCCACCGTGGAGATCGCCCGCGCCCTGCTTGGGGCGCTGCTGGTGCGCGCGCTGCCCGAGGGCCGGCTGGTCGGGCGCATCGTTGAGGCGGAAGCCTACCTCTATGACGATCCCGCCTGCCACGGCGTGCGCGCGCTGCCCGACGGCGGCACCATCCACAAGCGGACGCGGCGCAACGCCGCCATGTTCGGCCCGCCCGGTCACGCGTATGTCTACTTCACCTACGGCAACCACTTCATGTTCAACGTGGTGACCGGGCCGGCGGGTCTGCCGGAAGCCGTGCTCATCCGCGCGCTGGAGCCGCTGGAGGGGCGGGAGATCATGGAACACAACCGCAGGATGCGGAGTACAACTCCGCGGCCCCAGTGGCTCACCAACGGTCCCGGCAAGCTCGCGCGGGCCTTCGCCATTGATCGGGCCCTCGACGGCCATGACCTCGCCGCGCCGCCGCTGCAGCTTTTCCGCGGCGGGCCGGTGACGGAGATCGTCACCACCACCCGCATCGGCATCTCCCGCGCGACGGATTGCCCGTATCGCGTGTATGAAAAGGGTAATCCCTGGGTGTCGCGAAAATAGCGGTTATGCTGACCGTGAATTGGACCAATCCCTATGCGGGCGCCGCCGGGCGCTGGCTGCGCGGCAACCTGCACACGCACACCCATCCCGCCAGCGGCTGCGGCACCGAGGCGCCGGCGCGCGTGCTGGCGCGATATGAGGACGCCGGCTATGATTTTCTCGCCCTCTCCGACCACCTGGCGATGGTGGAACCGCCGGCGACGCGGCTCGCCCTCATCCCCGGCATCGAATGGAACAGCGACCGCGGCGAGCATGCCGGGGTGTATGCCGCCGACCCCGCGTTTCCCCGCCGGGCGATTGCGCTGCGCGATCAGGCGGAGCTGCTGGCGGCGCACGCCGAGACCGACGGCCTGCTGGTGATGAACCACCCCAACTGGCAGCTCACCCCGCATTACCGCCGCGAGGCGCTGCTGGCGAAGCCGCACTACGACGGCCTTGAGATCTACAACGGCGTCATCGAGCGCTTGCAGGGCTACGCCATCAGCACTGACAAGTGGGATTACCTGCTGGCCAACGGCCGCCGCGTGCTGGGGTTCGCCAGCGACGATTCCCACGTCCCCGGCGATATCGCCCTCGGCTGGCTGATGGTGCGATCGCGCGATGAGACCCCCGCCGGCCTCTTGCGCGCGCTGCAGGCCGGCCACTTTTACTGCTCCACCGGCGTCGCCATCAGCGACGTCGGCCGCGACGGCAATCGCGTCACCGTCGCCTCTCCCGACGCCCAGGCGATCTCCCTCATTGCCGACGGCGGCAGGCGCCTGGCCCGCGTGACCGGCGGCGCGATGACCGCCTCCTTTGACGATGTCACCGTGTCCTATCTTCGCTTCGAGCTGTATGGGCGCGGGGCGGCGATGGCGTGGACGCAGCCGTTTTTCAGGGAATAGGGGGTAGGGATTCGGGGTTAGAGGGTAGGGATGCGTGAATTTCTGAAAATCTGGGCGCTGGCGATCCTCGCCGCCGTGTGCTACGGCCTGGTGCATGACCAGATAACGGTGCGCGTCTGTCCCGAATATTTCACCGATTACCATCCGGATATCGGGCTGTCGGGCCATGTGACGCTGCTCGCGCTGGCCTGGGGCGTCATCGCCACCTGGTGGATGGGGGCGATCCTCGGCGTGCCGCTGGCGCTGGTGGCGCGCCTTGGGCCGCTGCCACCATTCACCGCGCGGCAATTGCTAACACCACTGGGTGTGCTGCTGGGGGTGATGGGCGCCGCTGCGTTGATGGCCGGCATCGCCGGTTATCACGCGACCAGCGGGCCATTGATGGTCAATATCCGGGGCGTCCAGGTGCCGTGCCTGAATACCGATCCGCGCTTCGTCGCCGATCTCTGGGCGCACGAAACCGCCTACTTCGTCGGCGCCTGGGGGGCGCTGGTGCTGTGCGCGTGGATGTGGGCGATGCGGCGGAAGCGGGGCAGGGGAATGGCCGGCGTTGCGGAATAAGGCGCGCGTCTTGACCAGCGGAGGTGTGCAGGCGCGATGACGCCATGCAGGCTGTTGCCGTCGAACGGCGACCGCCCGCCGGCGAGCGGTCCGCGCGGCGGCAACGTTCATCGCTAAGCACTGTAGAACCCATGCAGCGCCTCTACGTGCGTATTCGAAGCCCCTCTATCTCCGAGGAAGCAAAGCCGTGTGTATTCAACGCGACCCAGGCCGGGTCTTCATGCGAATCATCCGGCAAGAAAATAAGAAACTGTTTGCAAATTTCGTTATCCGGACGCGGCGAAGCGCGCGCGTCCGAGATGCGGATCTTCTCGGACGCCAGCAGGCGAAAAACTTGACGCATGGCGCTCCTCCAGGCATGAATGGGGTGTGCCTCACCAGGTGGGGCTCTTGAACAGTCGCCGCTTGGAGAGGCAACACTCACTATACTTGACAAGGAAGGCCCATGAAGAGCACACTGACTCCCGGAAAGATCCGATTTCCCGAACCCTCCACTTCCCCGCGTCCTGTCGAGCAGGATGCGGCCGCCAGTTGTGCGGCTGAGTGCATCGAGCCCATCCCGCCCGAGCTGGCCCCCCTCGCGCACACCGCGCAGGAGTTGCTGGAGTATCAACTCGCCGCGAGCACGCAAATCGTGTATGGGCGGGACTGGCGCCTCTTTTGTGCCTGGTGCGCGACCCACGGATTGGACGCCCTGCATGCCAGCGCGAGCGTGCTCGCCCTGTATGTCACGGATCTGGCCGAGCGCGGGCGCAAGCTCTCGACGATCCGCCGGCGGGTGGCCGCCATTCGGGCGGCCCACACCAAGGCCGGCCTCGCCTCGCCCGCCGATAGTCCTTTGGTGCGTGACATCCTCCGCGGCATCAGCCGCCGCGACGGGATGGCCCCGAAAGGCGTGCAAGCGCTGCTGACCAGCGACATTCGCCGTATTGTTGAGGCCATCCCCGACGATGCCGTGATCGGCATCCGCAATCGGGCGATCGTCTTATTGGGCTATGCCGGCGCCTTCCGCCGCTCCGAGCTGGTCGGCCTCGACGTGGCCGATCTCCAGGATGACGCGGAAGGGCTCATTATCCATCTCCGCCGCTCGAAAACGGATCAACACGGCCGGGGCCGCCTGGTGGGTATCCCCAGCGGCGCTCACCCGCTGACCTGCCCGGTGACCGCGCTCCAGCGGTGGCGAGAAGTCTCCGGCATCACCGACGGCCCGCTGTTTCGCGGTGTCTCCCGCTATGGCGTCATCGCGTCGTCGCGTCTGTCCGACCGGGCGATTGCGCTCATCGTGAAGCAGACCACCGCCGCGGCCGGCCTGGATGCCGCCCACTATTCCGGGCACAGTCTGCGCGCCGGCCATTGCACCCAGGCCGCCCGCGAGGGCATTGCGGAGGCGGTGATCATGCAGCAGACCGGGCATCGCACGCGCGGCACCCTCCAGCGCTATATCCGCATCGGGACCATCTTCACCGGCAACAGCGCGACCGCGCTGGGATTATGACCGGCGCGGCAAGTACTCCTCCCGTCCTCCGTCCCCCGCACCCTGCAGGAGGGTGCGGGGGACGGAGGATGGGAGGAGTACAAGGCGGCTGCGGACGACCCCCGCGCGGACGGGCGCTGGTGGGCGTGGGCGATAAGGTGGGGAGGGAAAGGCACACCGTCGCGGAATACAGGCAGGAATGCTCCTGTTGGAGGTGCGTATGCGCGAGAATACCGCGGTGGGTCTGACCCTTGGCGCCCCGGTGGTGATTGCCCGGGCCACGCCGGAGGTGACCGGCTGGGGGCCGTACCAGTTCCCACGCGTCGAGCGGCTGGCCGATGGGGCGTTGCACGTCGCGTATCACGTGCGCGCCGATTCCGCCACCGCGTATGGATTGTCCAGCGGCCATGCGGTGTCGCACGACGAGGGCCGGAGCTGGCAGGCCGTGGATACGCCGTCGTCTCCGGGCGGGCTGCTGCTGCCGAACGGCGACCGCCTGCTGGCGGACGCGGAGCCGTCGCGGCCGGTTGGAGAATTGTCGCTGCCCGCGCCGTTTGCCTCGGTGCATGGCAGCTACGTGGATTACGACTACTACCGGCTCGGACACCTGCCGGCCGAGCTCGCGCCCGCGTTTCCCTTCCGGCGCTGTCCGGCGGGGGAGACGACGTGGCGGCGGGAATGGGCGACGGTGGAGCTGGATAACGCCGGCGACGTGCGCACGGTCACCGAGGGGGTGTTCGTCTTCCCCTTCTTCGAGCAGGACCGCGTGCGCGTGGCGTCGGACGGCTCGCTGCGCGCCACCACCTACTTCCCGCCGCACCTGGGGCATCGCGACAAGGTGATTCGCGCCTTCCTGGTGCGCGCGGTGCGCTCGGATGATTTTGGTCATACCTGGCGACAGATCGGCGCCATCCCCTACCATCCCGACCCGGCGGCCGATCCGCTGTGGGATGCCCGTGACGGCTTCACCGAGCCGGAGCTGCACGACATGCCGGACGGCGCGGTGCTGGCGCTGCTGCGCACGATGGAAGGGAACGGCAACGGCCCGCTGTATTGCGCGCGCTCGGAGGACGGCGGCGCCACCTGGGATACCCCGCGGGTCTTCGATGACCTGGGCGTCTGGCCGCAGCTCCTCACGCTGGGCTGCGGCGTCACGCTGGCCGCCTACGGCCGCCCCGGCCTCTTCGTGCGCGCCACCGCCGACCCCGCCGGCCGGCAGTGGGACGACCGCGTCACCGTGGTACCGCCCCGCGCGGCCTACACGGACACCTGCTCGTACGCTGATCTCATCGCGCTGGACGACACCCGCGCCCTGCTCGTCTACTCGGACTTCACCTATCCCAATATCCAGGGGCAGCCGTGCAAGACGATCGTGTGCCGGGAGGTGGGGGTGGAGTGAGAGCGCTGACCTTGTTCCTTGTCCGTTGTACTCCGCAGCTACTGGGACCGCGGAGTTGTACTCCGCAAACACCGGGAGCAAGTTATGCCGTAGGGAACGCCCGCCGCTTGCCTACCGAACTCACCGGGGCGGCGCCACTCCGCGCTGCTGCGTGGCGCACTACCAACACACGGGTGCTAAGCGGCAGGGGGGAATGTGAAATCGCTTATCGTCCCCACTGTTTCGGCGGGCGGTAGTCCAGTTCGATGGTCGCCCGGCTGATTTTCGGGACGATGGGGGTCATGCGGCGCTTGTACTCCATGATGTCCACCAAGCCGGGGCGCATGGCGGCCTCGGTGGCCACGCCGCAGAGTTTATCCACGGCGGCGTCCCAATCAATGCCCAACTCGCCCTGGGTCGCCCGGAGGTCGGCTTTGATCTCGTCGGGGAGCATGCCCATGTCCACGAAGCGCGCGAGCACGCTGTCCACCGCGTAGTAGCTGAAGCCGATGTCGCTCTCGTCCGTCTGGTTCGGCTCCAGGTCGGCGCTGGGCGCCTTGTCCACGACCACCTGCGGCACGCCGATGTTGCGGGCGAGCTGGCGCACCTGGGTTTTGTAGAGGTCGGCGATGAGGTTTAGCGCGCTGGCGCTGTCGCCCCAGATGGTGGTGTAGCCGAGCAGCGTCTCGGACTTATTGCTGGTGCCCAGCATCAGCGCGTTCCAGCGCTCGCACTCCTCATAGCCGAAGATCATGCGCATGCGGGCCATCACGTTGCCTTTGGCGCGCTTATTGGCGGCGTCAGGGTCGTCGCCCTTGCTCAGGTAGAGGCCGTCCACGGCGGGGGTGATGTCGTAGACCTGATAGCCGATGCCCAGCGCCTCCACCACGCGCATGGCGTCCTCGCGGCTGGCGGGCATGGAGGTGCGGTAGGGCAGCAGCAGCGCGCGCACGTTCTCCGGCCCCACCGCCTCGCAGGCGAGGAAGGCGACGATGGCGGAATCCAGCCCGCCGGAGAGGTTCACCACCCAGCGGCCCACCGCCTCCCCGCGAATGGCCTCTCCCGTATGCCGAATCGCCTCCACCAGGATGCGCCGCACCAGCTCGGGGTTGATATTCAGTACGTAGCGTGGGTCTTGCATGGCGATCTCATTTCACCGCAGAGTGCGCAGAGCGCGCGGAGGTTTTTTCTTTATCGGGAAATTTTCAATTTCCCGATAAAAATACCTGCTCTCCGCGCGCTCTGCGTCCTTTGCGGTTAATCTTCCCTCAACACTTCATCTCGCGCCAGCCGCAGCTCCCGCAGGGTCAAATCCCAGTTCTCGTCGGCGACGAGGGGGGTGGCGACGCGGGTGCGGGTGAGGACGCGCTTGTCCAGGTCGCAGCACAGCAGGTCGGGGTCCATCAGCGTGCCTTCGGCGACGATCTCGCCGGTGGGGGCGAAGACGGCGGAGCCGCCCCAGAAGTGGATATCGTCCTCAAAGCCCACGCGGTTGCAGTGCGCCACGTAGCAGCCGCAGAATTCCGCCTGCGTGCGCAGGATGCCGTGCCAGCTTTGCTGGCTGCCCAGCCGCTCGCTCTCCACCCCGCGCCCGGGCGAGGCGGAGGGCACCAACACCAGGTCGGCGCCGCGCGCCTGCATGATGAGCCAGGCGGAATCGTGCCAGGCGTCCTCGCAGCAAAGCACGCCCACGCGCCACGTCTCGCCGTCTTGCAGCATGATATCCGCCGTGCGGAAGCGGTCGCCGGGGTGCATGTAGCGCTCTTCCTCGAACATGCCGTAGCTGGGCAGGTAGACCTTGCGGTGGCGAAAGCGCGGCGCGGGCGCGCAGCCCTGGATGAGCAGCGTGGTGTTGTAGACCACCGCGCGCGGACTCAACTCCACGCAGCCGAAGGCGGCGAACTGCTCGGCGCCCAGCGCGCCCTCGTCGCACAGGCGCCGGGCGATCTCCGCCAGCGCGTCGTCGGCGAGCATCACGCGGTTGATGCTGCTGCGCAGGCGGTAGCCGGTGAGGCTGAGTTCCGGGAAGAGGGTGAAATCGGCCCCCGCCTCGCGGGCGGCGCGCAGCGCCTCACCATGTGCCGCGAGGTTGGCGGGGATATTGCCGAGCCGACAATCAATCTGAGCCAGGGCGATACGCATCGGGCGCTCCATCAGCGAGTCAACGTCGCCCACATTCTACTCCCGAACTCCACCTCCCGACAACCCGCCCGCCCAATCGTCATCGTCGTCGTCATCGTCATCGCCCATCCCCAACCCCGAAGGGGTCGAAGCCGCTAGCCACGGGTGGAGCGCAGCGGAACCCGTGGGTCGGGTCAGCAATGATGAGGGAAGCCCTGAAAGGGCGACAGACATGCGCGCTGTCGCCCTTTCAGGGCTCAAACGAATATCAATACACCCACCTCTCCCACGGGTTCCGCTACGCTCCACCCGTGGCTAATGGCTGCCGGCCCTTCGGGCCTGTTTGCGGCTGCCATCTCCGGCCCTTCGGGCCTGTTTTCCACGATCATCTGCCGGCCCTTCGGGCCTTTACCCATTCGGAGTCTCGGCGAATTCCCTCGCCAGCACCGCCTCTTCGCGTTCGCGAAAATAGCGGACGGAGTCGCCGACGAGTTTGTCGAGGACGGCGGGGTCGGTTTTGCCGTACATGGCGGGGTAGGGGTCGCCGCCGGGGCCGAGGGGTTCGAAGGTGACGTAGCGGCCGGGGGCGTTGTTGCCGATGAGGTAGAGGGCGCGGATGATGGTATCCACGTCCAGCGAGCCGGCGCCGAGGGCGCAGCGGTTGCTGTCGGCGAAGTGCAGGTTCGTCAGCCGGGAGTTGGCCGCGAGCAGCGCCTCGCCGATGTGGCTCTCCTCCGTCTGCATGTGATAGACGTCGCCGTTGATGTGCGCGACGCCGGGGTGATCCACCGTGGCGATGTACCGGCGGGCGTCGGCGATGGTGTGGCAAAAACTCACCTCCGCCGCGCGGATGGGTTCGATGGCGGCGCGCACGTTATGTTCGACGAAGAGGTTGGCGACCCGCCGCAGCGTCTCCACCGAGCGGTCGAACTCCATCGCGTCATACGCCGCCGGCCGGCCCACCGCGCCGGGCACTACCAGCAGGTAGCCGCCGCCCACCGCGGCGGTGAAGGGCACGGTGCGCTTGAGGTAGTCAAGGGCCGCCTGCCGCTGGATGGCGCGGTTGCTGGAGAGATCGTTGTCCGCCGAGAACATGCCGCACACCCCCGCCACGGTGAGGCCGTGGTCGCCGAGGATATGCAGCGTCTCGTCCACCGCGTAGCCGAGGTCGGGGCCGTAGTGATTGCCGTGCAGCTCGATGCAGCGCACGCCATGCGCCGCCAGCCGCGCCGCCGACCGCGCCAGCGGCTCCATCCCGAACCCCCAGTTGCTCCAGGAGAGGGTCAGCCGCTGGCTGAGCCGCTCCGGATGCTCGCGCATGAACTGCAGAAACTGCTCGTATATCCGCTCGTTTTTCTGTTCAAAATGCTGGCGTGCCATAGCGACTCCTCTTCACCGCGGAGAGCGCGGCGCGCGCGGCGGAGCTAAGAAACTGTCTTCACCATCTGCGCCGTCGTTTCGCGGGTGCTGCTCGCGTCTGGCCGCGTTGGCTGGCCTGGCATGTACTCCCCAGTA
This sequence comes from Armatimonadota bacterium, assembly GCA_029553475.1. Taxonomy (GTDB): domain Bacteria; phylum Armatimonadota; class Hebobacteria; order CAIYQO01; family CAIYQO01; genus JAKIYB01. Next base: position 14,561 of record JAKPKV010000027.1, on the reverse strand, counting down.
CACTCGCGGCCATCCGCCTTGCCAGCCACGAGCAGCCCGCCGCGAGCCGACAACGCAGACGGTGAAGACAGTTTCTGAAGTAACTATTCCATATCTCGCCGTCATTGCCCCGTCACGCTTATAAAACGTCCGTATGCCTCTTCCCATGCCGCGGCGTCTCGCGGCTGATAGGTGATGACCTCGGTGCTCTGCCGCACCACCTGGCGGATTTCGGCGATGTCCTTGAGCTCGCCGAGGGCCATGAGCTGCACCAGCAGGTTGCCCATGGTGGTGCCTTCCACCGGACCGGCCATGACCGGGCGGCCGAGGGCGTTGGCGGTCCACTGGGAGAGCACCACGTTCTGCGAGCCGCCGCCGATGATGTGCAGCGCCGGCACACGGATGCCCTTGATGCGCTCCAGCCGGTCAATGGCCGCGCGGTAGGTGAAGGCCAGGCTTTCCAGGATGGTCCGCATCACGGCGGGCACGCCCGCCGGCGCGGGCTGGCCGCCCTCGACGCACGCCCGGCGGATTTCCTCCACCATGTTCGCCGGCGCGTAGAAGCGCAGGTCGTTCGGGTTGATCCACGCGCGGAAGGCGGGGGCGTCCTCGGCGAGGGCGGCGAGGGCGGCGTAGTCAAAATGCTCGCCGTCGCGCGCCCAGGCGGCGCGGGATTGCTGCGCCAGCCACAGTCCCATGATGTTCTGCAGGAAGCGGTAGGTGCCGGCGATGCCGCGCTCGTTGGTGAATTCGGCGTTCAGCGCCTCCGCGGTGGCGGTGGGCGTCCGCGCCTCGATGCCGAGCAGCGACCAGGTGCCGGAGCTCAGGTAGGCCGCGTCCGGCGAGGAGAGCGGGGTGGCGGCCACCGCGGAAGCGGTATCATGCGCGGCGGGGGCGATCACCTGGGTGCCGCCGAAGCCGACTTCCTCGGCGATCTCCGGCAGCAGCGGCCCCAGCACGGTGCCGGAGGGCACGATGTCCGGCATGATGTCGTCAGGAATATCCAGCCTCTGCAACAGGTCGGTCGCCCAGGCGTCGCGGTTCACGTCCATGCACTGCGAGGTGCTGGCGATGGAGCGCTCCGCCACCTTCACGCCGCTCAGCCAGTAATGGATGAGGTCGGGGGTGAAGAGCAGCGTGGCGCCCGCATAGAGCGCCGGCGATTTCGCCTTCGCCATCGCGCGCAGTTGGAAGAGGGTGTTGAACGGCCAGAAGGCGATGCCGGTCCGCGCGAAAATCCGCTCGCGGGAGTGCTGCGCCGTCACCTCCTCAATGAGACCCTCGGTGCGGCTGTCGCGGTAGTGAATCGGCGTGCCGAGGAGGTGCCCGTCCCCGTCGAGGAGGCCGAAATCCACCCCCCAGGTATCCACCCCGACGGCGGCAATCGGGCCGTCCGCTTCCGCCTTCGCCAGCCGCAGGCCGTCCAGAATATTGAGGAACCAGCCCACGCTGTTCCAGGTGAGGGCGCCATTCAGCTTCGCCGACTGATTCGGAAAGCGATGCACGACCTCGATCTCCAGCCGCGAGCCGTCGAATTTCCCCAGGCTCACGCGCCCGCTCTCCGCGCCCAGGTCCACCGCCGCCACATTGATCGTCTTCGCCATCGTGCCCACCCGTGAGAAAGGTTTGCTTGCTGGTGTGTAGTACGACGGAAATGCGACAGGCTCCTGCTGTGGAGGGTAAATCGGTGACAGACAACGCACTACTGAGAAATTGACAATTGACAATTTTCAATTGTCAATTGAAAAGTTGCGTCCTCCGCGGTGAATCTCACTCGACGACTTCCGCGATGGCGGCCAGCAGGCGGGGGACGATGCCGTGCCGCCCGGCCGGATCGCGCCAGTTGTCCCAGGCGGCGAACGTTTCGGCGATGGCGGGGTGGCGCAGGGCGCGCAGCGGGGGCTCGGCAAGGTCGCGCACCGGGCCGAAAAACGCGTCGGCGAAGCCGGTGCGCGCCTGCCAGGCGGACCAGGAGGCGTGCAGGCGGGCGAGGGCCGGGAGCTCGACCGTGCGGTTGAACTCGTACAGATCGGCGAGAAAGGTGAGCTGCAGCACCAGGTCTTCCAGGTAGCGCTCCGGGTCGCCGAAGAGCAGCCCGGCCAGCGGTCCCGGGGTGGAGGCGCGGTGCAGGATGGCCAGGCGGCCGGCGGCGGCGCGCATGCGGGCGGGGTCGTCGCCGCCCAGCGCTTCCCACGCCGCGGCCAGCAGCGGTCCGCAGCCGGGGATGAGGCCGTCGGCGAAGCTCGGCAGGTCGGCGTTCCGCCGCGTGCCGCCGCCGGCAAAATGGGCGAACAGGTAGGTATGCGGAAGCTGCGCCACGTGCGTCTGCCCGTTGCCCAGCGCGCCCAGCCGCATCACGTCCGGGTCATACTCGCCGAAGCGCGCGCTCATGGCGAAGGGGTCGAAATTCGTCAGCGGGAAGGTCGGCTCCAGCTCGATGGCGCCGTAGGGATTGAACAGCGCCCGCTCCGCGATGCCGTAGCGCCGTACCACCGCATGGTGTTCAGGGGCGCAGGTGAGCACCGCCCAGGGGTGGGTCGAACGCGCCAGCAATCCCGCGACCACCTCGGCGCAGTCGTCGGCGGAGAAGCGGTAATCCGCCGGCTCCCCGTCGCGCACCGCCTTCCACGCCTTGTTGTATTGCTCCCAGCCGACCCACATCCAGTAGTAGAGGGGCATGCGGGGATTCACCCCCGCCATGATCTGCTGATGCGCCAGCAGCAGGTCGAGGAATTCGCAGTTCGGCGAGTCAATGTAGCCGCCGGGGTCGCTGTCAATGATGACCAGACCATCGGCCTCGCCCAGATACTCCTCCAGCAGGCGGCGGCGGAAATCGAGCAGCTCCGCCACCTCCGCCGGATCGCCGGGATTCACCTTGCGCTCGGCGGCGAAATAGGGGCGCGTCTCGAAGGGGTGGCGGGCGGCGACGTCGTTGCCCAGGCAGTTCGGCCCGGCGGTGATCAGCGCCGTCATCCCCAGCTCGTGCAGCATGGCGATGATGGCGCGAATCTTCTCCAGGTGCGCGCGGTCGCTGGGAGTGAGGGGGTCGGGCATGCTGTCCGTCATCGGCCAGATCATCAGCAGGTCATAGCCGAGCGCCTTCAACCCCTCCGCGTACCCGCGCCAGTCCGCCAGTGACCAGGTTCGCGCCGCATACGGATGCCGATACCCCCAGTGCATATGCACGTACATGCCGAGTGACATACTGCCTCTCCTGTCACGGCCCGCGGAAGTCATACACGAAGGCACGAAGCAGGGAAGACGCGAAGGCATTCAAAAACTCTTCGTGACTTCTCTTCTTCCTTGCTTCGTGTTGCGCTTCCGAGAGCCGGTATATTAGCGATACACCCCGTCCACCACCGGCACGTCGCGTTTGTTCCAGTATTCCTTCAGGAAGCGCGCGCCGTTGTCCACCGCCGCGTGCATGCAGGCGCGGCCCAGCTCGGCGGTGGCGCGCATCGGGGCGCCGTAGATGCCGCTGCGGCTGGCCTGCAGATACCAGGTGGACCAGGTCACCTGCTGTCCGCCGGAAAAATTGTCGCCCGCGACGAATTCTGAGTGGTAGCGCATGGCGTCCTCATCGGTGGCCTTGCTCATATCCACCACTTCGGGGCTGATGTGCAGCACCAGCGAGGTTTCCCACTCGCAGGCGTGAATGGAGCCGCCCGGCGCGGTCTTGCGGAGCTGCTGATACGCGTCGCGGCTCATCGTCGCCGGGCTGATGATCGCCACCGCTTTATCCGTGGCGTCGCACAGCTCGCGGGAGACGACGTTCAGCGCCCCGCCGTGGTGGCCGTGGCAATCCAGGATCACCAGCTTATCAAACCCCATGTCCAGCGTCGAGCGGCAGATGTCGAACACCATGTCCATGAAGACGCGGCTGCGCACGATGACCGTGCCCGGCCACTGGCGCATCACCTTCATTGAATAGCCGTAGCGGATGGTGTCCATCAGCAGCACGGGGATCTCGCTCCGCAGCGCCTCCGCCAGCCCGTGCCCGTAGGCTTCGGCGATGCGGGCATCGGTATCCACCGGCAGGTGCGGCCCGTGCTCCTCGGTGGTGCCCACCGGCAGAATCACCAGCGATTGCGTGTCAATGTGCTCCTGCATCTGGAGCCAGGACTGATCGCGAAACAGATAAGACATGGGTTTCTCCTTTGCACTGAAAACACAATATCTCACCTCTCCCCCCGGCCCCCTCCCCTACATGGGGAGGGGGAGAAACGGGTCAGATAAGTGTATCCGGCGCTCACCTCTCCACTCCCTCCCCCTCCCCGCTTAGGGGAGGGGGCCGGGGGGAGAGGTGAGCTTCACCCTTTCCCCGCGTGCCGCAGGGCGGCGTCTTTCGGCAGGTCCACCCACGCCCCCGCATCCGACGACTGCTGCGCCGCCGCCAGCATGCGCTGGAGGGCGAGGCCGTCGGCCAGCGAGGGGTGCGGCCGGGCGCCCTCGGCGATGGCCTGCAGGAAGTTGAAGGCGCTGTGCATGTGCGAGCGAATCCAGCCGATGCTGAATTTCGGGCCGGGGAAGGCGCCGCCGGGTTTGTCGAAGCGCTGCACGCAGGCGATGCTCGTCCAGCCGCGGGTGCCGCCCAGCGGAGTTTCCGGCTGGGTGAGATCGTAAAACTCCAGGTAGTTCGGCTGCATGCAGTTGAAGCGCACCGCCCCGTTGTCGCCGTGGATTTCGAAGCGCATCTCGTCTTCCGCGCCGGTCGCCAGCTTGGATGCCTCGATGGTGCCCGTCGCGCCGTTCGGCAGCTTCGCCAGCATCAGCATGATATCGTCCGCTTCCACCGGCACCAGCTCGCCTTTCGCGTTCGGGCGGGTCGGGTAGATGATGTTCGCGTCGCACACCACGCGCGCGATGGGGCCGATGAGGTAATTCATCAGGTCCAGCACGTGCGAGCCCAGGTCCTGCAGCACGCCGCCGCCTTCCGATTTGAGCTGCTTCCAGCCCATCGCCCTGTGCGGGTCCACGCTGCCGGCGTGCAGGTAGGAGGCGCGGAAGCTGACGATATTGCCGAGCGCGCCGGCGTCAATCAACTGCTTCGCGCGCATCGTCGCCGGGAAGAAGCGGTATTGCAGCGCCATCTGCGCGGTGCCGGGATAGGTGGCCAGCGCCGCCTCCACCTTCGCCATGTTCTCCGCGCCCACCACCAGCGGCTTGTCGCAGTAAATGTGCTTCCCCGCCGCCATCGCCGCCAGCAATTGCTCGGCGTGCGCGCTGTTCGGCGAGCAGATGTCAATGATGTGGATGTCGTCGCGCGCGATCAGCTCGCGCCAGTCCGTGGTCCCGAATTGGAACCCGCCCTGCTCGACGGCCTTGTCGGCGCGCGCCCGGTCAATCTCCGCCACCCCCACCAGCCGCGTGCGCACCGGCGCCGGATCGTAATAGATGGGGATGCTTTGGTAATCGAAGGCATGGACTTTGCCCATGAAGCCAAAGCCGATAATGCCGACGCCGAGAGTTTGCATGGTCGCTCCTTTATATTTCACCGCGGAGAACGCGGAGATCGCAGAGGAGATGCGATTGCATCCGCAGCGAACCCGGTGTGGCTATCACCGCGTGCGCCGTCTCTCGCAACTCTTCCGCCGTCAACTCCTTGCCGAAGATCATCGCTGGGCCGCATACAATCGCCGATATAGATCTCGATACCGTTCATACACGTCCTGATAGGCCGCGTGGCGCGCTGCCACCGGCGCGAAGACGCGGTCCGGGCGATACCATGCCGCGGACGCTTCCGTCACGCTGCCGAAGCGACCGATACCCGTTGCCGCGAGCATCGCCGCGCCCAGCGAGGCGGCGTCGGGACAGGCGGGGCGCTCCACCGGCAGGCCGAGCAGGTCGGCCTTCATCTGCAGCCACAGGTCGCTGCGCGCGGCGCCGCCCAGCGACCGCACCGTCTCCACCGTGATGCCGTGCTGCCGCACCGGCTCGGCGCACTCCCGCAGCATGCAGGCGCACGCCTCCATGATGGCGCGGGCGATGTGCGCCTTGGTGTGCGCCAGCGTCAGCCCCGTCATCGCCCCGCGCGCGTCCGGGTTCAGCGTCGGCAGCGTCGTCCCGGCGAAATGCGGCAGCACGGTGAGGCCGTCGCAGCCGGGGGGGATGTCCGCCACCCCTTCCAGGAAGCGGTCATACGCCTCCCCGCCGGCGCAGAGGTCGCGGAACCACTTCAGTACGATGGCCGAGGTGATGTTGTAGGCCATCGCGTAAAAGCGCTCCGGCACGGCGTGCTGGCCGGCGACGATGCGCGAGTCGAAGAGCGGTTCTTCCGTGCTGGCGATGAGCGCCAGCGCGGTGCCGGTGGTCTCAGAAATGATGCCCGGCCGCACGTTGCCCGCGCCCACCGCGCCCACCAGTTGGTCGTTCGCCCCGGCGCACACCGGCACCCCCGCCGGGATGCCCAGCGCCGCCGCCGCCGCCGCGTGCACGTGGCCGGCCACCGCGCCGGGCGGCAGCACGCGCGGCAACTGCGCTTCGGTGATGCCCGCCGCCGCCAGCAGCCGCGGCGCGTAGGCGCCCGTCCGCAGATCGAGGAAGCCGGCCATGCGCGCGGTGACGTAGTCGGTGGCGCACTCGCCGGTCAGGCGGTAGGTGAGGTAATCGGGCAGACAGAGGAACTGCCGCGCCCGGTGCGCCGCCGGCGCGTGCTCTCGCATCCAGGCGACCTTGAAGAGGGTGAGGCTGGCGGGAATCCGCGGGTAGCCGCTGATGCGGTGATACGCCTCGTGCGAGAGCCACTCGGCGTTCCAGCGGTCGGCGATAGCCTGCGCGCGGTTATCCACCCAAACGATGGCGTTGTAGAGCGCCCGCCCGGCGGCATCAATGGGCACGAACGTCTGCCCCTGGGAGCTGAAGCCGATGGCCGCCAGCTCGTGCGGGTTCTTCCCCGTCGTCCCGAAAACGGCGCGCGCCCCTTCAACCGCCGCCTCCCAGTACGCCTCCGGCGCCATCTCCACCCAATCCGCCCGCGGCGTGAGGAGCGCATACTCCGCCGTATGCACGGCCAGCGCCCGCCCGTCATCGGCGATGAGGGCGGTTTTCAAGCCCGTGGTGCCGATATCGAAGGTGAGGTAGAGCATGGTGGGAACTGCTTTCACAACGGTCTCCACCGCAGATTACGCGGATCATCACAGATTTCCTTGTCATCTGCGTCAATCCGCGCAATCTGCGGTTTCTCATGCGACGCGGATCAGTACCCGTACTCCCGCTCCACCTCCGCGATGGCCTCTTCGATGATGTCCATGCCCTTGGCGGCGACTTCCAGGCTCATCACGATGGGCGGGCTCATGCGCAGGATGTGGCCGGCCGGCACCCAGGCGAGGCCCTTCTGGAAGGATTTCTGGTAGACCAGCTTGCCGGCTTCGGTGAACGGCTCCTTCGTCGCGCGATCCTTCACCAGCTCCACGCCGAGGAGGCAGCCCTTGCCGCGCACGTCGCCGATGATCGGGTGGTCGGCCTGCATCTGTGCCATGCGCTGCTCGAAATAGTCGCCGAGCACCAGCGCGTGCTCGAGCAAGCCTTCCTCTTCCATCGCCACGATGCTGGCGAGGGCGGCGGCACAGGCCATCGGGTTCCCACCGTAGCTCGTCGAGGCGGAGATCTTATTGATGCTCTCTTTGTAGCGCTCGGAGACGAGCATGCCGGTGACCGGGAAGCCGTTGCCAAACCCCTTGCCCACCGTCACGATGTCCGGGCGGGTCTGGTAGTGCTCCATGCAGAAGAATTTGCCGGTGCGGCCCATGCTGGTGAGCACTTCGTCGGCGATGAGCAGGATGCCGCGGTCGTCGCAGAATTTCCTGAGTTTCGGGAAGAAATCCTCCGGCGGGAAGACCGATCCGGCCCACCCCTGCACCGGCTCCAGCACGAAGGCGGCGACGTTGCCGGTGGTGGCGTGCTCGATGAACTCGGCGTAGAAGCGCAGATACGCGTCGGTATCAATCGTCCCGTCCGCCTGCGTGAACATCGGGCGGTAGGGGTACGGGCGGGGCACCAGGTAGAAGCCCTGGGCGCGGCCCATGCCGTTGGTGTGGTTCATCTTCGCGCAGCTCACCGCGTGGCCGGATTTGCCGTGGAAGTCCATGAAGCAGGAGATGAACTCGTATTTGCCGGTGGCGGCGCGCGCCACGCGCAGGGCGGCTTCCACCGCGGTGGTGCCGCTGTCGTAGAGCTGCATGCCGGTGAGGTCCCACGGCTGGATGGCGGCCAGCTTCTCCAGCAGCTCCACCTTGATGGGCGTGTTGAAGTCGTGGCAGTTCATCAGGTTGTTGGCATGGAAGGCCACCGCCTCGCTCACCTTCGGGTGGCAGTGTCCCAGCGTGGTGACGTAGATGCCGCTGGAGAAGTCAATGTAGACGTTGCCGTCCACGTCGGTGAGGGTGACGCCGTGCCCCTTCTCAAAGACCACCGGGCAGAGCGTGACCTGGCTGGAGTAGCCGATCATATGCGCCATGCCCCGGGCGTTCAGCGCCGCGGATTGTGGGCCGGGCACCTGGGTCGCGACACGGGGAACAGTGGCCGGATCAATGTCCGCCCAGTAACCGCTCTGCAAAGCCATGAGAACCTCCGAAGGGTGTGTTAGTGTGTGCGAGTGAACGCGTAACGCCGTGCATTATGATAGCGCAACGGGTGAAAATGTCAAGAGGTTCCTTCCATATAGTGGAAAATGCACGATTTGTGCCACAAACCCTTGACAATACCGGACATGATCGCTATGCTGACTGTGCGAAACGAACATGCCGCCGCTCCCCCGCCCGCGTCGGGCCGGGGGGAGCGGTGGGCGGGGTGAGCAGAAACACGTGAACGTCCGTCAACAAACCATCATGGAGATGATGCACGGCGGCGGCCGCGTCCAGGTGCGCGAGCTGGCGGCGCGGTTCGCCGTCTCCGAGATGACCATTCGTCGCGACCTGACGGCGCTGCAGCGGGGCGGGCACCTGGTGCGCACGCACGGCGGGGGGGTGGCGGTGGATCGCGCCGACTTTCTGCAGCGCGCCTTTCCCTCCGCCGCCGTCTCGCCGGAAAAAGCCGCCATCGGCCGCGCCGCCGCCATCCTGGTTGGCCCCGGGCAGACGGTGATGGTGGATACCGGCACCACCGCGCTGGAGGTGGCCCGCAACCTGCCCCGCGACGCCGGCATCACCGTCGCCACCACCTCGCTCTGCGTGGCGGAAGAGCTCTACGGCGAGCCGCTCAACGTGTTGCTGCTCGGCGGCTTCATGCGCAAGGAATTTCCCAGCCTGTACGGGCCGATCACCGAGAACATGCTGCGGGCGCTGCACGTGGACGTGCTGTTTATCGGCTGTGATGGCGCCGACAGCGAGGCCGGCTTCTACACCGCCGATCTCCACGTCTCCAGCCTGGAGCAGGCGATGATGCGCATCAGCGACCGGGTCGTGGTGGTCACCGAAAGCGGCAAGTTCGGCAAGCGCGCCTTCGCGCGGTATGCCGTCCCGGAAGAGATTCATACCCTCGTCACCGACCCCGCCCTCGCCGACCGCGACCGCAAAAATCTGGAGGAGCGCGGGGTGGCGGTGGTGGTCGCGGACTGAGCCGATGACAGGAAAGGGGGCTCATCATGGGCACATACGACCACGTGGAACTCACCGGCCCCGCGCGCGACGCGGCGCTTGACCGACTGCACGCGCAGATGCAGGCATGGGGCCTGACCATGCCGCCGGTGGAGCCGCTGCCGCTGCATTTCGGGCTGCATGATTTTTACGCCATCGGCGAGACGGAGTTCTGGGTGGCGAACGAGGCGGCGCTGGGCTACTGCGGCAAATTCCTCTTCGTCTTCGACGGGCAGCGATGTCCCTTCCACCGCCACGCCATGAAGCACGAGACCTTTTTCGTGGTGAAGGGCGCCATTCGCATGCAGCTCGACGACCGCGAGTTCGTCATGCACGAGGGCGACCTGTTCGCCATGCCGCCGGGGATGGGCCACTCCTTCATCGGCCTCGGTCCCGCGCTGCTGCTCGAAGTCAGCATGCCCTCGATGCTGCGGGATAACTTCTTCGCCGACACGCGGATCGGCGAGGATGGCGTGATTTAGCTCCGTAGCGGGCATTTTCTCGACATATTGTGGCGTGATGTTCACCGCGGAGCGCGCAGAGCGCGCAGAGGAATCGGGGATGAACATGGTGGGCGGGGCGGCGCCACTCCCCCCTGTTGCGTGGCGCACTACCAACATGCGGATGCGATTTGTCGTGGGTTGTCACCTTGTCTCTTGCCAGGCAAACCGTAGCGCGCGGCCTTACATGTTCCACCGCGTCACCAGGAAAAAGATGGCGGGCACGGTGGCGATACTGAGCAGGGTGGTGAGGAAGATGGCGCGGGCGGCCAGCGGGGTGTCGCCGCCGAAGCGCTCGGTGAAGATGCTGCAGCTGATGGCCACCGGCATGCTGGCGATGAGGTAGGTCACCATGCGCGGCACCGTGGGCAGCGCGAGACCGAGCATCCCCGCGAGCCAGACGAGGCCGATGACGACCGCCGGCGCCAGCAGCAGGCGCAGCAGCACCACGCCGTTGAGGGCGGGCGAGGGGCGGTGATCGGAGAGATCGAGCCCGCCGAGCTGCGCGCCGGTGACGAGCAGCGAGAGCGGGATGGTGAGGCTGCCCACCATCAGCATCGCCATCAGCACCGGATTGGCGCTTTTCGCGCCGTCGGACGTGAACCAGCTTGCCGTGTTCGGGACCAGCAGCGCCAGCGCGATACCGATGGCGGTGGCGATGAGGCCGGGATTGAGGGCCAGATTTTTCAGCGATTCCAGGTCAGGCTTGCCGCCGCGCAGCGTCCACACCCCCAGCGTCCACAGTACCAGTTGCGCGCCCACGTTCATCAGCAGCACCGCGCGCACGCCTTCCGCCCCATAGAGCGCCTCCACGATGGGCAGCGGCAGATAGATCCAGTTGGCGACGGCGATCAGGAAGAGGAAGGTCGGGCGTGACGCGCGGGGGGTAAAGAGCGAGGCGAACGGCAGGGCTACCGCCAGGCTCACGGCGATGATGCCGGCGCCCAGCAGCGGGACATACCAGTTCGTGCGCAGTGCGGGCCCGTCCACGGTGCGCAGCATCTGCGTGAAGACCAGCGCGGGGATCGTGAGGTCTACCACCAGCCGGCTCAACGTGCTCGTGGTCTCCGCGGTGAGCAGGGCGCGCCGCCGCGCCTCCCAGCCGACGACAATCACCATGAACATCGCGCCGATAATGAGGAGTACCGTGAGCCAGTCCGCCATGCGTTACCTCGAAGCCTGAGAAACTGTCTTGGAAGTGATCGTTGTCGTATCGCGGAGGATGGGGCGTGGCTGGCAAGGCGGAGTTCCGAGAGTGTATCGGGGGGATACATGCCAGGAACTCCAACGCCGCCAGCCACGTCACAGACCCGCGAGACGGCGGCGAGCACTTTCAAGACAGTTTCTTAGTATAGGGGAATCCGAGGTGTGCGTCTACGACAGGGACCGGCCCTATCCCTTGCGCGTCAGTTGCGCTTTGAGTACCTCTACCACGTATTCGGCGAATGGGCGCCCGGCCCGGTCTGCTTCTCGGCGCAGCATCAGCTCCACATCGGGCGGAATGGTGATGGCCGCCTCTTCGATCTCGCCGCCGCCAATGTGGCACTGCAAGACGGCGGTATAGCTCGGCGGCGGCTCATGGCATTCGGTGGAAAGGCCGAGGAGGTAATCGAGGGTGACGGCGAAGATCTGCGCGATGCGTTTCAACGTCAATTGCTCCGGTTCGCGCTCGCCCTTTTCATAGCGGGAAACCGTCGCCCGATTGATGCCAAGGCGCGCACCGAGCTCAGCCTGCGTGAGCCCCGCCTCTTCCCGCAATGCGCGCAGCCTGTCGCCGAATTTTCCGGGTGTCGTCACGACACCATTATAGCATATGTTAAAAAATATCCGTAAAATGTTGACAAATTGGCAAAATACCTCTTGGCGTGACTTATCGTCACGAGTATACTATCCCTATGTTACCATTTTGACGCGGAGGCAAAGCATGGCCAACCAGCGACAGCAGCTTATCGCCTTCCGGCGCGGGCTGGGGTACACACAGGAACACATGGCGAGCGTGATGGGCATTTCCACCGCGCAATATTGCCGATATGAAGCGGGGATACGCACGCCGCGCCCCAAAGTCCTTCAGCGCTTCGCCGCACACTTCGGCATGACGGAATGGCAAGCGGTCTATTTTTTTGCCCATGATGTTGCCATTCCGTCATGTTCCGATATGGCACGAAGAGACGAGGATGCCTGACCCCCTCACGCGGTCCGCGCGGCCGCGCAACCAGGCGGCGCATACACGACGTCCCGCGTGATGGTGGGCAATGCGCGACGATGGCGCCGGGCGCTGGAACAGGACGCCGCCGCAACGGCATGGAGCAGCCCGCGCCGTGATTGAAGGAGGATGACCATGACCGCCTCTGGACCGGACCGCTCGCACACGAAGCACGCGCCGCGCATGCAAGTCGCCGAGGTGCTGGACGGCACCTGGCTCTGCGTGGCGCCGTGGCCGGACGCGGAGATGATGCCCATCCTGCATTGTGACACCCCGGACACCGCCCGGCAGGTCGCGCGGGAGCTGCGCGCCGGCGCCGCCCAATTGGATGCGCCCGCCCTGGGCACCACCGCCGGACAGCGCGCGGAGCTGCGACGGCGCGCGGAGCATCACGTCCGCGACAACACCCGGATGGCGATGACGGGGGAAGAAATGCTCACCCTCCTCCATGACCTGGCCCTCCTCATGGGGGAAGTGACCGACTGATGGCCGGGCGAGGTCCGCGGCGCCGGCAGGCACGAGGCCGGGACGGCGACAGCGGCGGGAGCGGCCGCGCATCCGCATGACCCCGGGCGGGGCGAGGAGCGCGCCGAGCGCGGGCATCCTGACGGCGCGGGACGGGACCGGGGATGGTTCCGAAAATCACGCGTTTCCGGAAACCAGTATACGCGGCATGGGCCTCCTTTGTCAATTATTCCGAGCATTCGCCCCCTGAAACGTCCCCTGTATCGCCGTCGGAGCGCGGTCATCGGTGGCGCGGTGTGCCCCATGCCGGCGTCACAGCGCGCCGGGCCGCACATCGGTCGCCTGCTGGCTTCCAAGAACGCGTGATTCCCGGAATCGTGGCGTACGCCGTGCGCCGCCGCGCCCATCGGGAGGCGACAGCGGCCAGCGCACGTCGGGTCTGCGACGCCACGCCCTGGTCTTCCACCGCGCCACCGGTGTGCGCATGATACTTCATGCTGGAAAGGAGTGTAAGGAGATGTCTCACATGCGGAGCAGGGGTACCCGCCGCGCGGGCTTCACCCTCATCGAACTGTTGGTGGTGATCGCCATCATTGCGATCCTCGCCGCCATCCTCTTCCCCGTGTTCGCGAAAGCGCGGGAGAAGGCCCGGCAGAACTCCTGCCTCAACAATCAGCGGCAGATCGGCATCGCGGTGATGATGTATGTGCAGGACTACGAGGAGACGTTCATGCCGGACACCGGCAACAGCGCCTGGTCGTCGCTGTTGAAGGACTACAACGAGCCGAGCATCTACGACTGCCCCACGAAGACGGGAAAAGGCACGAACACCGCCCCGGAATACGGCGTCAACGTTACGCTTTTAGCGGGCGCATTGGGCGATATCACCGCACCGGCCGATACAGTGCTCACCAGCGATCTGACCATGGTGAAAGGAGCGATGACGAACTACGGTCTGCGTAATTACGTGACAGATCTTGATGCACGGCACAACAAAGGGCTGGTTGTCGCATCGGTAGATGGCCACGTCGAATATATCAGTACGGGCAGCGCCTCTCCTGTGCTCGGGGTGATGCGGGCCGGTAAACTGCTCTTCGCTCCGTTGAATGGGATTCCCCTCGCGGGCAGTTACGTCAGTAACGGCTCTTCGCAAAATGGCACAGCCATGAATACCTTTGCCAGCACGCCGCAGATGACGATGCCGGCGGGCAGTTATCGCGCCAGTGGCGCCGAGGAAATCGTCAACTATCGTATGGAGTGTGATATTGATCTGAAAGCGTACCAGTACCAGACCTGGGCTCCCGCGAACAGTTCTTCCGCCGACTGGATGGTGACGATTTTCGATGACGGCAATGGCGCCACGACGGTGTCGTCGGGAACATATCCCGGCGGGCTCTACCCTGGCTGGAATGGCACCAGCACCGTGCGCGGCATCGGCGCGTGCATCATGCACGATTACTACTATCCGCAGTATCACGACCAGGTGCCTGGTGGCGATAACACCTCCCCCGGCGAGGTGGGCATCATTGCGCAGACCGGCGGGAGCGTTCCACAATTTCGCCAGGCCACACCCTGTGGCGATATCAAGCCGAGCTCAACGATTGCTGGCCCCGGCGGCGGCTGGAACCAATACTTCTGGGGCACCCATCACCTGGTTATCGCCGTCATGGGCGGCAACTCACTGCTCATGCAGGTATACGGTCCCACCATCAATGCAGGGGCCGTGGGTACTTTCGATGTGAGCAGCCTGCTGACGAATACGCAAGTCGGCCTGTATACGTTTGGCGGATGGAATAACTCGTATGCCGGTGCCGCCATCAATAATATGCAGTTCTTTAAGTG
>JAKPKV010000012.1 GCA_029553475.1 Armatimonadota bacterium | reverse complement strand
CCGTGCGACGAACTGCTCAGCATCGTCAAAAGCGCTGCGCCGGCTGAGGTGCTTTGGGCGCGGGGGTATGCGGACGAGATTCAGGATAAGGATGAGCGGGGGGAGGAGGTGCGCGCGGAGGCGGAAACCCTGGAGGAGGATATTGCGTTGCGCGAGGTTGCGCGCGAGGCGGATGGTAATGAGTTTAGGGTTCGCGGGGACATCCTGGAGTGTGGGGTTAAGGTTGGGGAGTTTTATGCGGCGGGCCATGTGCGGAATTGGACGCGGGTGGAATTGGAAAGGATGGGGGTGGTGCGCCAGGCGAAGGATGAGCCGGCGGCGGGCGATGTGAGGGTGACGGTGCCGTACCTGTTCGATTGCCAGGAGTACAGCTACCAGGTTGATCTGACTCCGGAGCGGGCCAAGGAAGCGCTGGCGCGGGCGGCGAAGGAATTGCACGCGGAATACGATGAGGAGGAGGGTGAATGGCGCTACCTGGATGACAATGGTTATCTCTGTGGCGTTACGGAGGAGGGCATGGTTACATTGGGCGCGGGGCTGATGGACTGGGGTCGGGGGGTGAGTTACAGCCTCTGGTGCCAGTATCATGGCTATATCGTCGCAGAAACCAAGGAGGAAAAGTGAAAAGTGCGAACAGCGAAGCGAGAAAAGAGGTGAGCGCGGCGGCGCGGATGCTGGGGCGGCTGGGGCGTGGGGTGCCGAAAAGGTATAGCGCGGCGGAACGGGAGCGGCGGAGGCGGCGGCTGGCGGCGGCGCGGTTGCGGCGGTGGAGAAAAAGTGAGTGGTGAGAAGGGGGAAGTGAGAATGGGAAAGGCCGGGCCGGCGTGGGGTTGGTTGGGGAGATGCCGGCCCGGCAGCCCATGAACTGATAACAGTCAAAGGCGTCAGTGACCTTTGACCATGATGGGGGAGATGTCAACGCTGGAGACTTGAGATCTGAGACCTGAAACTGGGGTGGGAACGAACCGGGCCGGCTTCTCCTGGGGAGGGCCGGCCCGGCGCGCCTATGAACAACAACGATCAGGTGAACCTATCCCTGACTGCGAGTTGGGGGAGGTGTCAACGAGACCGGAGGGCGGAGACCGGAGACCGGAGACGGGAGACCTGAGATTTTAGGAGGAGCAGGCAAATCGGACAGGTGTCCGATTTGGCGGGGGTTGACCGGCGGGACTTTACAAATGCCGGTTGATTATTATCCGAATTTGGCGCTGGAGGAGCTGCAGGCGCTTTTGGCGCGGCTGCAGGCGCGGCAGGCGGGGGGGGCGATTACGGAGGCGAGCGCGGGGGGGGTGCGGGTGTCGCGGGCCCAGGGGGCGGGGAATTCCCGGACGGAGGTGGAGGTGCTGCGGGTGTTGTATTCGCTGTATGTGCGGGCGCGGGGGACGGAGGAGGAGGGGCGGTGGCCGAATCCGTATGAGCGGCGGGTGACGCGGACGCGGCCGGCGTTTTTGTGAAGGGAGAAGGGAGAAGGGAGAGGTGAGAAGTTTGAAGGTTGTGAATGGGCGGCGGCGGCCGGTGTTGTATGGGCCGAATGGGCGGGTTTTGGCAGGGGGGTTGTATCCGAGTGTGGGGCGGTCGGGGCGGTGGTATCGGCCGCGGCCGAGTGTGCCGGCGGATTTCAGCCGGGCGGTGACGGGGTGGGATCGGCGGGAGATGCTGGATTATTCGCGGGCGTTGTTTGCGCAACTGGCGAATTTGGGGAGCGCGATTCTGGAGAAGAATTGGTGGGCGTTTGGGGATTCGTGGGAGCCGTATTATACGGGGTCGAACCGGGCGTGGGGGGAGGAGGCGTCGGCGTTTTTGCGGGAGCAGTTTTTTCCGCACGCGGATCGGCATGGGCGGCATGACTGGCTGACGTTGCTGTATCTGAGCGGGATTGCGTGGGATCGGGATGGGGATGACCTGATGTTGCTGACGGAGGATGAGCGTGGGTTTCCGAAGGTGGAGATGGTGAGCGGGGCGCGGATTGGGGATGGGCAGCGTGGGGTTTCGGGGGGCCGGGTGACGGAGGGCCGGTGGGCGGGGCGGGTGATCCGGGATGGGATTATTTTTGACGGGCGGGGGACGCCGGTGGCGGCGCGGGTGCTGGGTTTGGATGAGGATGGGGTGGAGCGGTATGAGGATTATTCGATCGGGTTTGGGGGGCGGGCGGATTTGGCGTATTTGCCGGAGTGGCATGACCAGGGGCGTGGGATTCCGCTGGTGGGGCGGTGCCAGCTGGACTGGATGGATTTGCAGGATATTGACACGTTTTTGAAGCGGGGGATTAAGCGGGCGACGGCGGTGGGGCTGGTGAGAAAGAACCTGGAGGGGGAGGCGCCGGTGGGGAATGAGATTGTGGAGGAGGTGCTGGAGGGGGCGGGGGCCGGGGGCGGGCCGCAGCGGCTGGCGTATGAGGAGCAGGAGGGTGGGGAGGTGTATTGGCTGCGGGCGGAGGGGGGGGAGAGTATTGAGGGGCTGAATTATTCGACGCCGCATCCGAATGTGGAGAGTTTTATTGCGCGGATTGAGCGGCGGGGGGTGAAGGCGGTGGGGTGGGCGTATGAGTTGTTGTATTTGAATGAGTCGGGGCGGGCGGCGACGCGGCTGGTGGTGGATTTGGGGAATCAGAGTATTTGGAAGCAGCAGCGTTTGGGGTTGCGGCGGACGTGGCGGGTGACGCGGTATGCGTTGGCGAAGGGGATGAAGGAGGGTTTTTTGAGCCGGAATCCGGATCCGCGGGACGCGTTTTTTGCGTGGGATTTCGGGTTGCCGGCGCCGTTGTCGGTGGATGCGGGGAATGACGAGCAGGCGGATCGTGAGAATTTGAAGATGGGGACGACGACGAAGGCGTTGATTGCGCAGAAACAGGGGCGGCATTGGCAGGAGGTGGCGCGGCAGCGGAAGGTGGAGATTTTGGCGCTGGTGGAGGACGCGCGGGAGATTGAGGCGGCGAGCGGGGGGCGGGTGAGTTTCGAGCGGGCGCTGGAGCTGCTGGAGCAGCGGAGTCCGAATCCGGCGGGGGGGGTGAGAGGTGAGAGGTTGGAAGGGAGAGGTGAGAAGGAGGTGGCGGAGTTTCGGCGGGCGGTGTGGCTGGGGTTCCAGCGGGATGGAACGGTGAGTGATGTGCTGGCGAATCAGACGGATTTGAAGCGGCTGACGGAGGAGGTGGGGTTGCCGGTGAATGAGGGGTATGATGATCCGTATTTGCCGGTGCGGGATGATGCGGGGGCGCTGGTGGGCGGGGGGATGGTGCGGGATGAGGAGGGGGATGTGATTGGTGCGAAGCCGGTGGAAATGAAAAGGGAGAAGTGAGAAGGGAGAAGTGAGAAATGAGGTATGCGGAGATTTTGCGGGTGCTGATGGAGGAGCCGTTGTTGCTGATGCCGGCGGCGCATGCGTCGCTGGCGCGGTTGTTTGCGGAGCATCGGAGCCTGGAGGCGCTGGAGTTTCGGGCGAAGCGGGAGGGGGTGGATGTGTGCGGGGAGGCGGTGGAGCTGGCGCAGATGGAGGTGTTGGAGGGGGTGGCGGTGATTCCGCTGGGGGGGCCGGTGGGGGTGGGGCTGGGGAAGTTTGAGAAGGGGGCGGGGGCGGTGGATTTGGGGGATGTGGCGGAGGATTTGCGGGCGGCGAATGCGGATCCGGGGGTGCGGAGTATTTTGCTGGATATTGACAGCCCGGGGGGGATGGTGAGCGGGACGCTGGAGCTGGCGGATCGGGTGATGATGTCGGAGAAGCCGGTGTATGCGTTTACGGGGGGGATGATGGCGTCGGCGGCGTATTGGATTGGTTGTTCGGCGGAGAGGGTGTTTGCGACGAAGTCGGCGGAGGTGGGGGGGATTGGGGTTTATACGTTGTTCCTGGATTCGTCGCGGGCGCTGGAGGCGGAGGGGCGTCGGCTGGAGGTGGTGGCGAGCGGGCCGTATAAGGGGCTGGGGGTGCCGGGGACGGCGTTGAGCGAGCGGCAGCGGTCGTTTTTGCAGGCGCGGGTGGATGGGATTGCGGCGATGTTCCAGGGGCATGTGAGCGAGCGGCGGGGCGGGCGGGTGGATTTGGAGGATATGCAGGGGCAGAGTTTTCTGGGGGAGGAGGCGCGGGGTCGGGGTTTGGTGGATGCGGTGGTGATGGATTTGGAGGAGGCGCTGGAGGAAGTGAGAAGGGAGAGTTGATGGGGGAGACTGGAGACGGGAGACCTGAGACCGGATGCGGGTGTGTTGACGTGCGGGGGATGGCAGACATATGACACTGAATGAGTTTATTGGGCGCGCGGTGGCGTTTTTTGATCGGGCGGAGGGGGCGGCGAATGCGGAGCTGGCGGTGCTGAAGGCGCGGGTGGCGGAGGTGGAGAAGCTGCTGGCGGAGCGGGAGGGGGAACGGGACGCGGTGGTGGCGGAGGGGGAGCGGCTGAAGGCGCGGGTGGCGGAGGTGGAGAAGTTGCTGGTGGAGCGTGAGGAGGAGCTGGCGGCGGAGAAGCGGCGGGTGACGGAGACGCTGGCGGGGCTGGCGGTGCCGGCGGCGGGGATTCCGGCGGGGGGTCGGGGCGAGGGTGTGGTTTCGGGGAAGGATTTGGTGGAGCAGTTGCTGGGGATCAAGGATTCGAGCGAGCGGTCGGCGTTTTACCGGAAGCACCGGGAGGCGTTGTTGGCGGCGAGCCGGGAGGAGCGGCAGCGGTTGGGGTGAGGGTGGGATGAAGATTTAAGAGAGGCAAATCAGAGAGAGAGGAGAAGATATGGCTACGTATACGAATCTAAATAATGAGATTTTCGCGCAATCGGCGCTGGAGGCGTTTGTGGCGGAGATGGTTCCGTTCAGCGCGTTTTCGACAAATTTTTCGCCGGCGGCGGCGCAGAAGGGGGATCAGGTGCTGGTGCCGCTGATTGCGAGTCTGACGGCGACGACGTTTTCGGCGTATAATGTGTCCGGGGGCGAGATGTCGGTGGTGACGGTGACTTTGAACCGGCACAAGCATGTGCCGGTGTCGCAGACGGATTTGCAGGCGGCGAACAGTTCGGAGGCGTCGCTGGTGAAGTTTGCGGGGCAGCAGGGGCGGGCGCTGGCGGTGGCGGTGTTGTCGGATATTTTCACGCTGCTGACGACGGCGAATTTCGGGGTTGGGACGTCGGCGATTTCGAGCACGGCGATGGGGCTGGGCGAGCTGCGGGCGCTGCGGAAGGCGCTGAACAAGAGTGATGTGCCGCAGACGAATCGGTCGTTGTTCCTGGACGCGGATCCGTTTGACGCGCTGCTGGGGGTGACGAATTTCATCCAGGCGCACATGATGGGGGATGCGATGGCGATCAAGGAGGGGAAGATTCCGCGGGCGCTGGGGTTTGACATGTATGAGCTGACGGCGGGTTTTCCGGGGGGGAGTGTGATGGGGTTTGCGGCGCATGCGTCGGCGATTGCGATTGCGATGCGGTATTTGGAGCCGCAGATCAAGGATGCTTACCAGGGCGGGGTGGGGCAGGCGAGTGATCCGAAGACGGGGATGACGGTGGGGTGGCGGGATCATATGGACCCGAATACGGGGGTGCGGTATGTGAATTTGGAGGCGCTGTATGGGTATGCGGCGGGGCTGACGCCGGCGGGGCGGATTTTCCGGCGTTTGGATTGAGATTGGTGGCGCGCGCGGCATCGAGCGGCTGCCGCGGAGAGGATAAACCCGGGTTCGGGGCCAGGCCGCTCGCCTGGCCCTTTTTTTTTGATGTATGGATGCGCGGATCAGTTTGTGTCTGATTGTGGGGAACGAGAGCGGGTATATCGAGCGGTGCCTGGAGAGTTTTCTGCCGGTGGCGGATGAGGTGGTGGTGGTGCGGGCGGTGGGGGGTCTGGCGCCGGATGATACGCTGGAGCGGGCGGCGGCGGTGTGCCGGCGGCATGGGGTGGGGCTGGTGACGGGGGAGTATCGGAATCGGGCGGAGCATGCGGATTGGCCGCATGTGGATGATTTTGCGGCGGCGCGGCAGTTGTCGTTTGATTTGGCGAGCGGGGGGTGGGCGTTTTGGTGTGACGCGGATGATGTGCTGGAGGTGGAGGGGTCGCTGGGGCGGGGGGCGGGGGGGGTGGCGCGGGAGCTGGCGGGGCGCGGGGATTACGCGGCGGTGGTGATGCCGTATCGGATTTTCGGGCGGGGGATCAGTGTGCCGCGGGAGCGGCTGGTGCGGCGGGATGCGGGGCGGTGGCGGTATCCGGTGCATGAGTGTTTTGCGTTTGTGGTGGAGCCGTTGCAGGCGGTGGAGGATAACCGTTTGGTGGTGGTGCATCGGCCGGCGCTGGGGAAGCGGGGGAGTTGCGAGCGGAATTTGCGGATTTTGCGGAGCATTCCGGCGGAGTCGCTGACGACGGGGCTGCGGTATCATTTGCAGCAGGAGCTGGGGATTGCGGGGGATGTGGCGGGGAGTGTGGCGCTGGCGCGGGAGCTGGCGCGGGCGCCGGATTTGGGGCGGCCGGAGCGGTATGAGTTGTTTTTGAGCCTGGCGCAGCTGGCGGAGGATTTGGAGGTGAAGCGGCAGTTTTTGCATCAGGCGTACGCGGCGGATCCGCGGCGGCGGGAGGCGCTGGGTTTGCTGGTGGGGAACGCGCTGGATGCGGGGCGGGGGGAGGAGGCGCTGGCGTATGCGCGGCAGATGCGGGCGACGGCGGGGCCGGGGGCGCGTGAGTGGAATGACCGGGGGCCGGTGTATGGGTGGCTGGGGGAGGAGATTTACACGCATGCGCTGCGGGGGGCGGGGGAGCGGGTGGAGGCGGAGCGGGTGCGGCAGGGGATGTTGGCGGCGGCGGGAGGGCCGCGGGTGGCGCTGGTGCATGCGACGCGGGGGCGTCCGCAGCAGGCGGCGGTGGCGCGGAAGGTGTGGCTGGATTTCGCGGCGCGGCCGGATCGGGTGGAGCATGTGTTTGTGATGGACGCGGATGACGCGGCGAGCGAGCCGCTGCGGCGGATGCATCATTTGGTGCTGCCGGCGGGGGGCGGGTGTGTGGCGGCGTGGAACGCGGGGTGCGCGCTGACGCGGGCGCCGGTGCTGGTGCAGTTGTCGGATGACTGGGTGCCGTGTCCGATGTGGGATGATTTGATTTGCGCGCGGCTGGGGGATGTGAATTTGCCGCGGGTGCTGGCGGTGAGCGACGGGGTGCGGGAGGATGGGTTGTTGTGCATGGCGATTTGCACGCGGGCGTATTGGGAGCAGGATTGGTTTTTGTTTCACCCGGATTTTACGGGGGTGTGGAGTGATAACTGGTTTACGGAGCTGGCGTATCGGCGGGGGGCGGTGGTGGAGGCGCGGGATATCCGGTTTGCGCATGAGCATCCGGTGAAGACGGGGCGGCCGCTGGATGAGACGTATGCGCGGCAGAACGCGCCGGAGCGGTATGCGGAGGGGGAGGAGGTTTACCGGCGGCTGCGGGGCGGGGGGGATTGGTCGGAGGTGCCGGGGTTTTACAATTTCTGGCCGTTGTATCGGGAGGTGGCGGGGCGGCTGCGGGATGGGGATGTGGTGTGTGAGGTGGGGGTGTGGCTGGGGCGGAGTGTGATTCACCTGGCGCAGATGCTGCGGCGGGCGGGGAAGCGGGTGCGGATTCTGGCGGTGGATCATTTTCGGGGGGAGAAGGATCAGCCGGCGCATGCGGCGGTGGTGGCGGCGGCGGGGGGGAATTTCCGGGGTGAGTTTGAGGCGAATTTGGAGCGGTGCGGGGTGCGGGAGATGGTGGAGATTTTGGAGGGGGAGAGCGCGGAGATGGCGTTGCGGGTGGCGGATGGGTCGCTGGCGTTTTGTTTTATCGCCGCGGCGCATGATTACGAGAGTGTGAGCCAGGATTTGGCGGCGTGGGGGCCGAAGGTGCGGGAGGGGGGTATTTTGGCGGGGCATGACGCGCAGCATGAGCCGGTGTTGCGGGCGGTGCGGGAGCGGTATCCGGGGGCGCTGGTGCTGGGGCCGGTGTGGTTGCGGGAGGGGCTGGGGTGAGCGGGTTGCGGTTTTCGATTTTGACGCCGGCGGTGCCGTCGCGGCTGGAGGCGGTGGGGCGGTTGAGCGCGGAGCTGGGGCGGCAGATTGGGGGCCGGGCGGTGGAGCATTTGGTGCTGCTGGATAACAAGCGGCGGACGGTGGGGGAGAAGCGGGATGCGTTGTTGCGGGCGGCGCGGGGGGAGTGGGTGGCGTTTTGTGACGATGATGACTGGGTGGCGCCGGATTATGTGGGGGCGATTTGGGGGGCGCTGGCGGGGAATCCGGATGTGGTGACGTTTCGGCAGGGGGCGACGGTGGACGGGGTGGAGGGGGAGATTGAGTTCCGGCTGGGGGCGGCGAATGAGGCGTTTTGCCCGGGGGGGGTGGCGCGGCGGAATGCGTGGCATGTGTGTGTGTGGCGGCGGCGGCTGGCGATTTTGAGTTTTTTTCCGGCGGTGAATTACGGGGAGGATTGGGCGTTTGCGGAGCGGTTGTGCGGGCTGCCGGGGTTGCGGGAGGCGCATGTGCCGCGGGTGTTGCATTTTTACCGGCATGACCGGGCGCGGACGGAGGCGCCGGCGCCGGGGGACGGGAGAAGTTAGAAGTGTGAAGGGAGAAGTTGGGGGCGGGGCGTTGTCGCGCGGGGGTGGGTGATATGAGTGAGTTGTCGGATTTTTTGGGGCCGGGGCTGGAGGTGCTGGAGGGTGTGTGCGGGGCGGTGGTGACGTGGGGGGGGCGGGATTATCCGGTGGTGCCGGGGTCGGCGCTGCGGGGGAAGGATTTGGGGCCGGGGGGGTTTCGGTGGCGGTCGGATTTTACGTTTTTTGCGCGGCCGGGGGTGTTTCCGGCGCCGGGGCCCCAGTTGAAGGAGCGGGTGGTTTACGAGGGGGAGGAGTACCGAATTGATGGGATTGAGCGGGGGCCCGGGGGGGCGTTTGCGCGGTATGATTGTAATGATCCGAACCAGGGGGCGTAGTGGCGGGGAATTTGGATTTCGCGTGGGATCAGCGGCTGTTTGATCGGACGCTGGTGGAGTATATGAAGGTGTCTTCGCGGACGTTCGCGGAGATTGTGAACCACAAGGCGTATTATGTGGCGCGGAAGGCGCTTTGGTTTACGCCGCGGACGGCGCCGGGGGTGATTGAGACTTCGCTGGGGCACCTGGTGCCGGTGACGCGGACGGTGAAGTCGGTGAAGGGCGGGGTGGTGAGTTACCGGAAGCGGGTGAAGCGGTATGAGCTGCGGCTGGCGTATAATGAGGAGTGGACGGCGCCGCTGGCGGTGCTGATTTTGCAGAAGCGGGCGGTGGAGCGGGGGGGGCGGAGTCCCTGGCACGGGAAGGCGCGGCTGGCGGGGGCGAAGGCGATGGAGGCGGCGGTGCGGAATTTTATCGTGGCGCGGCAGCGGTCGGTTGCGTTTTTGAAGGCGGGGTGGCTGCCGGCGATCCAGGCGCTGGAGCGGGCGGCGCGGCCGGAGGGTGGGTTGCCGCCGAAGGATGCGAAGAGTTACGGGCGGCCGAAGGGGCGGGGGGAGGCGGCGCGGGAGGGTTTCCGGGTGCGGGCGCTGATTGAGAATTTCGCGCGGACGCAGAGTGATCCGAGTTTTGAGGCGCTGCGGAAGTATGGGGCGCCGGCGTTGCAGCGGGCGTTTGATGATGAGGCGGCTTCGATGTGGGAGTATGTGAAGCGGAAGATGGAGCCGGATGCGCGGGCGTTTAACGCGGCGCAGCGGGGTTGAGGTGGCAGCTTGCCCGACCTGGCGCCCCAGCTCGGGCAGGCGGGCCGGGCGGCGGCGGGATCAGGAGACGTTGGAGGGGGCGGCGTCTATTTCGAGTTGGAGGGATTCGACGAAGACGTCGCCGTCGTGGTCGTAGGCGGCTTCCTGGGCGCCGAGGCGGACGTCGAGGAGGGTGAGGTCGGCGAGGTCTTCGGCGCCGGGGGTGGCGCTGGCGGCGCGGGCGGCGGCGGTGATTTGGGCGGCGATTTTTTTGGAGTCCCAGTGGGAGTGGTCGAGGATGGTGTGGAAGGCGTCGAAGGTGGCGGCGGTGCGGGCGTCGCTGGCGGCGGGGGAGGTGTCGGCGGCGTGGGATTTGAGGAGGATGGTGGCGCGGCAGGTGTAGGAGCCGGTGTTGGGGATGGGGTCGGCGCGTTCGGTGAAGCAGACGGTGAGGGGGAGGGAGCGGGTGGCGGCGCGTTTGGCGGGGAGGATGTCGTCTGGGGTGCCGAGGTTGAGGGAAAGGAGGTAGGCGACGAGGGCGCGGTCGAGTTTGGAGCAGATGTTATGATACGCGGGCATATCGGGGGCGGGTGTCAACGGGTGGGGTTTGTTGACGGTGGGGGTATTGGCGAGATGGGCAATGTGGATGTGATCGGGATCGGATCGGATGAGCGGGCCCGGGCGCTGGCGGCGTATCGGGCGTGCGCGACGGAGGCGGAGCGGGCGGAGCTGTATTGGGCGACGCCGATTTTGCAGGAGATTTTCAGCGCCGTTACCCACCCGGCGCCTGCCGGCGGGGGGACGCGGGCCTCGCATCCCGCGACTCCGCCGGCACAACAAATTACGGTGCAGAAAAATAAAGGATGATGATGAAGAGGAAGTACTGGTTTGGTTTGGCGGGGGCGCTGGCGCTGGGGGTGGTGGTTTTGGCCATCGTGGCGCGGGCGGATTCGTATACGTTTCTGGGGAGCCTGGCGACGGTGGATAATACGACGGAGAACAGCCCGGCGCTGGCGGTGGGGGGGTTTTCGCTGCCGCGGGGGGTGTTTTTGATTTCGCACGGGACGCTGACGGAGACGAATGCGTTGCGGATCAATATCCAGGTGTCGCTGGATGGGAGCAATTTTATCACGGCGGCGACGTGGTGGCCGGCGCGGACGAACGCGGGGAGTGTGAATTTCTCGCCGAATTATGCGGCGCAGACGATTTGGTTGCGGGCGCAGGCGGTGACGACGAATGCGGTGCAGGTGGGGGCGAATTATTTGTATTAGCGGAGGAGCGATATGGTTTACAAAGGCAAGGCGGTGGTGGAATCGGCGGTGGGGGCGCTGGATGCGTATGCGGGGGTGACGAACGAGTCGGTGCGGGCGTTGCAGAATTGGGAGGAGGAGGTCGTGAAGGATGACCGGGGGCGGGATATGACGTGGATTCCGCGGAATGAGCATATTTTGCTGGATGTGACGGTGAAGCTGACGGGGGCGAGCCAGGCGGCGGCGAAGGCGGCGGCGGTGTTTCTGGCGCCGTATGCGCCGGTGGTGTTGTCGGGGTTTGATTTGGGGTGGCTGAATGCGACGTGGCAGTATGTGGGGGGCGCGACGATTGATTTGAGCGACACGAAGGCGGGGGGGTCGACGATCAAGCTGCGGAAGTACGCGGATGCGGCGCAGCAGACGGCGGCGACGACGACGGCGACTTAGGTATGAGCGACGCCGCTTTCGCCCGGGCAGCGGTGCCAGCGCCCACGAAGGTTTTGAATTTGCCGCTGCGACCGTACGCGGTGGGGCATGCGTTGTGGCTGGAGGCGCTGGGGAATCCGCTGGCGGGGGAGTGCGAGGGGGCGACGGCGGCGCAGATAGTGGAGGCGGTGTGGATTTGCGCGCATGGGTGGCGGGAGCTGGCGGAGCAGCATCGGCGGTGGCTGACGCTGGTGAAGGTGTGGGTGTGGCGGCGGCGGTGCCGGGGGGCGCGGCTGGCGCGGGCGCTGGGGGAGTTCCAGGCGTATCGGCGGGCGGGGTCGAGTGTGCCGGCGGTGGAGGGGATGGGCTCGGGTGGCCGGGCGGCGGGGGCGCCGCTGCTGGCGCGGGTGGTGCAGTTTTTGGTGGGGCGTTTGGGGCGGACGGAGGAGGAGGCGCTGGATTATCCGCTGGGGCTGGCGTATTGGCATTTCGCGGCTTACCAGGAGGCGCAGGGGAATTTGAAGATTTTGAACGCGGACGAGGTGGAGTTTCTGGAGTGGTGCGAGGCGCAGGATCGGGCGGCGGCGGGGAAGAAGGAGGTGGCGCGGGATGCCTAGTTTGATGGCGGTGCTGGGGCTGGATGCGAGCGGGTTTCAGGAGAAGCTGGCGCAGTCGCAGCGGGTGGCGAGCCAGGCGGGGAAGAACATGGCGTCGGGATTGACGCTGCCGATCAAGCAGGCGCTGGGGGCGTTTGCGGTGGGGGCGCTGGTGCGGGATGCGTTCGGGATGGCGGAGCGGATTCATGATTTGAGCCGGCAGTTTCGGGTTTCGGCGGAGACGATTCAGCAGTGGGATATCGCGGCGAAGCGGACGGGATTGAGCGCGGAGGATTTGGGGTCGGCGTTGTTTCAGCTGGAGAAGGCGCGGGTGCAGGCGGTGGCGTCGGGCGACCTGGGCGGGTTTGCGAAGTTTAAGGTGCCGATGGAGGCGCTGCGGGATGCGACGATTTCGACGCAGCAGGTGTTGGAGCGGATGATCGAGGTGGCGGGGAGCGGGACGATTACGGAGGAGCAGGATGTGGCGGGGATGGAGCTGATGGGGAAGAGCGGGGCGAAGCTGCTGGCGGCATTTCAGGAGCTGCACAATTTGGGGCCGGTGACGCTGCTGTCGGAGGAAGAGGTGCAGCGGATGAATGAGGCGGCGGAGGGGTTTGAGAATTTGAAGCGGAAGTCGGCGGAGCTGGCGGGGAAGGGGTATATCGCGGCGGTGGAGGCGCCGAAGGAGTTGTGGCGGGCGGTTTGGCCGCGGATTAAAGAGGCGTTCAGCCGCAGCCGCCCGCAAGGGCCGGTGTTTGGGGGTGAGGGGTCGGATCCGTTTGGGGGTTTTACGGTGACGAGCACGACGGAGCCGGACAAGCTGCACGGGCCGGTGGTGATCGGGAAGACGAAGAAGGAGCTGGAGGAGCTGGAGCGGGCGCGGGCGGCGCTGGCGGAGCGGGTGTTCAGCAATACGTTGCGGACGTTGAGCGCGGAGGAGAAGCGGGCGGCGCTGAACGAGAGGATTGCGGCGGCGCAGGAGCGGGCGGCGGCGGCGCTGGCGGCGGGGGATGAGCTGCGGAGCCTGGAGGAGCAGACGAAGGTGGAGGAGCTGCGGGCGCAGTTGCTGGCGGTGCGGGATGCTTCGGGGCGGGGGCTGGTGGCGACGGCGGATGTGAATGCGTTGCAGCGGATTGGGGCTTATACGGCGGGGGTGTCGGGGATGGAGCGGGCGGTGCTGGGGATTGAGAAGGATGTGCGGCGGATTGCGGAGCGCGGGGAGCGGACGCTGGAGCTGGAGGGATTTTAGCGATGGGAATTCCGGCCGGAGCGAAGGGAATTAGCGCGGCGATCCGGCAGCCGGATACGGTGACGTGGGACCCGAACCGGGGGCAGGTGCGGTCGAAGGTGTGGACTTCGATCAGCGCGGCGGCGATTGACGCGCTGGCGGCGGAGGCGCGGTTTTGGAAGCAGCCGTATCGCATTCGATCGACGGGGACGAGTCATACGATTGAGATTCAGGCGGTGGAGAGCGCGGAGGGGGACCCGAACGAGGTGATGCCGGTGGATCGGTGGGAGATGCCGGCGAATGAGCTGCAGAAGAGCATTTGGGAGCATAACCGGCTGCTGGGGATTGACGCGGCGATGCTGAACGCGGCGAAGCGGGGGGTGGACGAGGGGCTGACGCTGGATGAGCTGGCGGAGAATCCGGTGTTCGGGAGTGTGACGGCGGAGGAGTGGGATGAGATTGCGGAGGCGTTTGAGCACGCGCAGCGGCAGCAGGATCATTTTCCGGTGAGCCAGTATGTGCTGCGGCATGTGACGAACGCGCCGGCGGCGTATGACGCGAATATCGCCGAGGTGAATGTGGAGCGGCTGTATACGACGAAGCAACTGATTGCGGAGGTGACGAATCCGGTGTTGTGGGAGAATCCGCTGCCCGGGCGGTTGAAGTGGAAGATTGAGCATATCCCGGCGCCGCCGGAGCGGGCGGGGTTTTTGTGGAGCTGGCGGAAGCTGGCGAGCGCGGAGAGCACGGCGGCGAATGGGCGGATTGAGATTTCGACGGAGTACTGGCTGGAGCAGTGGAGCATCTGGCTGTATGATTTGGCGACGTGATTTATGGTTGAGAATACTCCGCCGATGCCGCAGGGGAACAGCGCATTCAAGCGCTGGGCGCAATGGGTGCAGCGTTCGATTCTGGCGCTGCGGGTGAATGAGACGCCGGGGGCGCTGGTGAGCCGGACGACGCGGGGGGTGAAGGTGGAGCCGAAGCGCAAGGCGGGCGGGGGCGGCCCGTCGAGCCCGTGTCCGCTGGCGTGATGTGCATACGGGGCTGCCGTATCGTCCGCCGTGTAATCCGGTAGCGCCGGGGAGCTGGCCGGCGCTGGATCGCCGGCCGGGGGGGTGTTTTCAGCATTGGCGGCGGGCGGAGGCGCGGGTGCCGAAGTGGGAGAATATGACCCGGGTGGTGAATTGGCGCTGCCCGGGCGAGTTCCCGGGCGCACCGGGAACCGTTCCGCCCTATGAACGGCCCGTAGGCAGTCCGTACGGTGAGGGCGAGTGCAGTGGTGCGCCGCCGATGTGGGGTGCGCTGGACTGGTGCAATACGCCGCACACCAAGCCGCCATGCGGGTATTGGTCGCGGGCGGAGTTTGCGGCGGCGTGCAGCGAGGGACAGGAACGGGTTGACCTGAACTGCTACAGGGAACTCGAGGGCGAGATTGCCAACCTGACGCGGTGCCAGAAGGTAGGGTTCAAGAACGTCCAAGCGCGGAAGGTGTGGCATGGGCGGTATAGTTTTACGAGTGAGGATGGGTGTGCCACGCCGGGAGAGGTGCCGGATCAGACGCGGTATTTACGGGTGCGGCGGGAGCTGAGCGGGACGATGACGTGGGACCCGGACGGGGCGGCACCGACGGTGTATTCGCTGTCGTACGTGCGGGAATACCTGGTGAATCGGCATAGCGGGGTCATTACGGAGACGGATAAGGAGGATGAATGGGAGCGGGTGACCGGCAGCGAGCATGTTGCCGCGCCTCCGGGGGGGGTGTCGTCTATTCTTGGGCAGGTGATTGCGTGCGGGTTGTATGGCGGGCCGGGAGCGGAGACGAATCCGTATAATGGGCCGATTGACGGGGCGGTGGGGTTTGCGGAGGCGATTTTGAAGGCGACGGATGTGGGGGCGACGGAGGCGACGTTTACGCTGGGGAGCGTGGAGCCCGGGCCGGGAATCTCGCGCACCTGGGCGGTGGATTTGGTGTTTACGGCGACGTTGAGCGATCCCTACACCGCGGCGGAGGTTAAGGAAGATGCCGAAGAGCTGCTGGCGTTGTGGGATTTGGCGGATGACGCGGTGTATCCGTGGCGGCGAGATAGATTTACGACGGTGGCGCCGCTGGTGACGTATGATGAGGTGCCGCAGGCGGTGAGCCCGGATGGGGTGGCGACGAATTTCGGGGCGGCGGCGTATGTGGATGGGAACGCGGGTTACACGGGGGAAATTCTGGGGAAGCCGTTTGCGCGCGGCTGGCCGGAGGCGCGGTGGGAGGGGCAATCGCAGGTGGAGTATTTTGAGGCGCCGAATTATGGGTCGGAGCACAAGCTGGCTTACCTGGGCGCGACGGTGACGAAGGTGCGGCGGTTGTATTGGGATGAGGATGCGGGGGAATACGTGGAGGCGTTTGTGGGGGCGGCGGGGACGCATTATACCTTCGCGCGGGATGAGTATGGGGTGGGGGTGGTGACGGTGGTGGATGATCCGGAGCTGAATCCGCTGGCGTGCCAGGCGCCGCTGACGGTGGGCGGGGATGCGGTGGGGTCGTGTTTTGCGCCGCACGCGGATTTGCTGGAGGTGACGTATGATTTCTCCTGGGTGCTGGGGGGGCACTTCGATCACCGGCATGTGAATTACCAGTGGCGCGCGGCGGGGGGCGATTTTACCCAGTACCAGTATTCTGGGGCCTGGAGCGGCGGGAGCGGGGCGCTGGACCCGACGGATGCGTGCATGCCGCGGACGGCGACGCAGTGGACGGATACGGTGATGGCGGCGCAGTTTCCGCACGGGGCCTGGGTGATCTTGTTTCCGGGCGGGGATTTGTGGCTGCAGAAGTACGCGGAGATCAAGTTGCCCTGGAAGTCGCAGAATTGGTTTGGGCCGTGTGGCGGCGACCGGGATTTGGCGGCGTATCCCGATGCCTGGCCGATTGAGGGGGATCGGGGGTGCGAGTTTGCGGAGGATGGCGGGACGGTGACGGTGACGCTGGAGCGGGCGGCGGAGTATCTTCGGGCGGGGGACAAGGTGGATTTTACGACGCGCGACGGGCTGACGGTGGATGACAACGGCGGGAGCGGCTACACGGTGACGGGCGTGGACGGCGGGACGTTCACGTATGCGGGCGCGGCGCCCGGCGCTGGGTATGTGCGGGTGAAGTCGCATGGGGCGCCGGGGTTCTGGTGGCATGATGCGGATGGGAAGGGGAGTTTTTCGCTGGTGCGGCATCGGTTTGATTTTCGCGCGACGCCGAATGATCCGGGGACGGCGGAGGCGATTATCCGGGACTGCTTGCAATTTGATCGCTGCTGGCCGGCGGTGATGTGTTTGAGCCCGAATTATGATGAGGAGGATGAGGAGCCGATTGACGCTTTTCCGCATGGGCGGACGTTTGGGTTTGGGAATGTGACGCTGGATGGGCGGTGCGGGAGCCGGTGGTCGGCGTTTTTTGTCCAGGCGATGGTGGATTTGTGGTGGCAGGCGCCGGATCTCGAGCCGCCCGGGGAGGAGGATGAGGAGTATCCGGGTTATGCGGTGGAGTATGAGGAGGATGACGGGGGTTGCCGCGCGGATGCGCCGCCGAAGGTGATTTGGCCGCATCGGCCGTTGGTGGAGTGCCTGGAGGTGCGGCCGGCGAATTGGTATCCGGCGGGGGCGGCGCTGGCGCCGACGTACGCGGAGCACACGACGGAGCCGGTGTATGCGGCGCTGCAGCCGGTGGGCCCGGCGGAGCGGCCGGCGGTGCCGAATGAGACGCCGGAGATTCTGACGCCGTGGCTGGTTTGGCTGGCGATGCAACATTGCGTTTGCCAGGAGGGGCGGTTTGCTGCGGATGGGGTGACGGCGCTGCCGAAGGGGTATCGGTATCTGGGGTATGAGCATGTGATCGGCGCGCGGATGTGCGGGGCGGAACCGGGATGAGGAGGGTGATTGATTTGAATGCTCCGCCCGGCGCGCGGGGGCGGCCGCGGGCGGCGGGGACGGGGTTGAATCCGGCGCGGCCGGCGTTTCTGGCGGCGCGGGAGGCGGCGTGCCGGGGGTGCGAGCACCTGGTGGTGGAGGATTTTACGGAGCTTTGCGGGCGGCGGCGGGAGTGGGGGTGCCTGGGGAAGGCGCGGTGGCGGGCGGCGCTGGAGTGTCCGACGGGGCGGTGGTGAGGCGGTGGGGGACGGTTGACCGGGTGGCCATTGTATGGCCGCGAGCAAAGAAGAGATTACCGAACGGGCGCAACTGGTGCGCATTCACGAGGCGAATTGCCGCATTGAGTATCCGACGGCGGCGGAGCTGAATTTCCGGCTGGCGGTGATGAAGGCGCTGGCGAAGGGGCTGGGGCTGAGGGAGCTGCGGGCGCTGGAGATCACCGGCCCGGTGACGGCGGCGCCGGAGCGGCCCGCGCCCGGGCGGAAGCCGGGAGAGCGATAGAATGAGGAGCATGATGAAACGAATAATTCTGACGTGCCTGGCGGCGGGGCTGCTGGGGCTGGCGGGGCTGGGGGAGGAGGCGGGGACGCATGTGCAGTTTGATTTTTACAACGCCGCGCTGGCGCCCCAAGGGGCGCGGGGGCTGGCGGTGTTTCCGGAGCTGATTGACGCGGCGAATCCGCTGGGGCTGACGACGCATGACCGGATTTACCGGAGCACGAGCGCGGGGGGGAGTGTGGTGATCAGCAACCTGGTGTGGGGGGATTACCGGGTGGAGTTTTACGGGCCGACGATCACGACCACGAATTGGTTCAGCGTGCCGGCCACGAATACTGGCGCGCTGCTGAACGTGACGAACCTGATCCGCCAGGCGCATGCCTGGCAGGGGCGGCACGCGGCGACGTATGGGCCGTGGAATTTGCTGCCGGGATCGAATGTGGTGTTCAGCACGGGGCCGGGGGTGACGTATGTGAATGCGACGGGGGATGGCGGGTGGACGGAGGCGACAACCGCAACGGGTTGGAAGCTGGTGGAGCCGGAGTATGCGGGCGGAACGAACACCTTTGCGCCCGTGTACCAGTTGACGCAAGGGAACGGGATTGTGGTGAATCCGGTGACGACCGCCGTCGGGAGCGGCCTTTACACCGTCAAAACCCAGTGGATGGAGCTTGAC
>JAKPKV010000116.1 GCA_029553475.1 Armatimonadota bacterium | reverse complement strand
AAATCTACCGCACCTACGGCGACCGCGCGGTGGAGATGGTCACCGAGAACCCCTACCGGCTGGCGCACGACGTGTATGGCATCGGCTTCAAGCTGGCGGACCGCATCGCCTGCAAGCTGGGCTTCCACCGCGACCGCCCGGAGCGCATCGAGGCCGGGGTGCTGCACTGCCTGCAGGCGGCGGGCGAGCACGGCCACTGCTATCTGCCGGAGGCGGCGCTGGCGCAGGGCGCGGCGGATTTGCTGGGCGGCGCGCCGGAGGCGGATGCCCCGCGGGAGGGCGAGCCGCCCACCGCGGAGGCGGCGGCGGACGCCATCGAGCGGCTGGTGCGCGCGCAGCACCTCATCCGCGACACCGAGGCGCCGGAGCTGATGCCCATCTACCTGAAGCCCGTCTTCCTGATGGAGCGCGCGCTGGCGCTGGGGCTGGAGGCGCTGCTGGCGGACGCGGGCGCGCCCGACTGGCTGCCGCGCGACGCCGAGGGGCTGGCGGCGGACGTCTGCCGCGAGCTGGGGGTGACGCTGGCGCCGGCGCAGTTCGACGCGGTGGTGGCCAGCCTGCGCAGCCGCATGCTGGTGCTGACCGGCGGGCCGGGCACCGGCAAGACCACCACCACCCGCGCCATCCTGCGGGCGCACCTGCGCTGCCGGCGGAGGGTGCTGCTCGCCAGCCCCACCGGGCGCGCGGCGAAGCGGCTGGCGGAAGTCACCGGCCAGCCGGCGCAGACGATGCACCGCCTGCTGGAGGTGGACCCGCAGTCCTTCACCTTCAAGCGCAACCCGGAGCGCCCGCTGGAGTGCGACACGCTCATCGTGGACGAGGTGAGCATGGTGGACCTGCACCTGGCCTACTCGCTGGTGCGCGCGCTGCCCGCCGGCGCGCAGCTCATCCTGGTCGGCGACGCCGACCAACTCCCCAGCGTGGGCGCCGGCAACGTGCTGCACGATCTCATCCGCTCGGCGCGCGTGCCGGTGGTGCGCCTCACCGAGATTTTCCGCCAGGCGGCGGAGAGCACCATCATCACCAACGCGCATCGGGTGAACCGCGGCGAGATGCCGGAGCTGGTGCCCACCAGCCAGTGGCAATCCGCCGACTGCCTCTTCATCCCGCAGGACGACCCGCTGGCCGCCGCGCACAAGGTGTGCGACGTGGTGAGCCGCAGCCTGCCCGCGCTGGGCTACACCCCGGCGGACATTCAGGTGCTGGTGCCGATGATTCGCGGCTCGCTGGGCGCGCAGCAGCTCAACGCGCTGCTGCAGGAGGCGCTGAACCCGAAGCAGGCCGGGGTGGCGGAGCTGACGCGCGGGCAGAAGACGCTGCGCTGCGGCGACCGGGTGATGCAGACGGTGAATAATTATGATCTCGACGTCTTCAACGGCGACATCGGCTACATCCGCCACCTGGACGGCGAGGAGGGCGAGGTGGTGGTCGCCTATCCGGAAAAAGAGGTGACTTACGCCTTCCAGGACACCGACGAGCTGCAGCTCGCCTACGCGCTGACGGTGCACAAGTCGCAGGGCAGCGAATACCCGGCCGTGGTGGTGGCGCTGCATACCCAGCACTACCTGCTGCTGCAGCGCAATCTCCTCTACACCGCCCTCACCCGCGCGAAGAACACCGCCATCCTGCTGGGCAGCACGCGCGCCATCGCCATGGCCGTGCGCAACGTCAACCGGCAGGAGCGGCACACGCGGCTGGCGGAGCGGCTGCAAGACGCATCATAACGCGATGCCGCCGTAAGAAACTCTCTCAAAATAGATCTGAGTGGGATGGGCGTGGGATGTTCGTGGCTGGCACGGCGGAGTTCCGTGAGTGTATGAGGCCATACATGCCAGGAACTCCAACGCCGCCAGGCGCGAACAGATCGCGAGCAGCCCGCCAGAGATGGTTTGAGAGAGTTTCTAAGCCCCTGTGCGCATCAGGCCCCGTTCGGCGGTTCCCGGGTGCATGCGCGCTCGCCATCCGGCACCGGCAGCGTGAAGGTGAAGGCGCTGCCTTTGCCGGCGGTGCTTTCGACGGTGATCTCGCCGCCGTGGGCTTCCACCAGCAGGCGGGTGATATAGAGGCCGAGCCCGATGCCCTCCGCCTTGCGGCCTTCGGGCGCGCGGTAGAAGCGGGTGAAGAGGTGGGGCAGCACCGCCGGCGGGATGCCCTCGCCCCGGTCGCGGATGGTGATGGCGACCACGGCGCCCGCCCGGCGGGCGCGCAGCAGGACGGGGGTCTCGGGGGCGGAGTATTTGAGCGCATTGGAGAGCAGGTTGATGATGATGCGGTCCAGCCGGTCCACGTCGGCGTGGACCGGCGGCAGGTCGTCGGCAAGCTCCACCGTAACGCGCGATGTCGCCAGCATCCCCTCCGCGCGGCGCAGCAGCTCGTCCAGGTAGGGCCGCAGCAGGACCGGCTGCGGCGCCAGCCGCAGTTGCCCGCCTTCCAGCCGCGCCGCTTCCACCAGGTCTTCGATCATCACGTTCATGCGCTGCGCCGCGCGGGCGATGGCCTCCAGGCTGGCGCGCGCCGCGGCGCTGACCGGCGTCTCCGCGCAGAGCTGCTCCAGCATCTGCTGGTGACCGAGGATGATGGTGAGCGGCACGCGCAGGTCATGGGAGACCATGTGCAGGAAGGTGCTCTGTTGCTCGTGGCGGGCGTGTTCGTCGGTGATATCCGTCAGGGTGAGGACGGCGCCCAGCACGCCGCCGTCCGGCGTGGTGATCGGCGCCGCCCCGGCCGATATCCAGACCGTGCGGTCCGGGTAGCGGTGGGCGAAGACGACGTTGCAGAGGTATTCGCCGCGCAGCGCCCGGGAGATCGGGGCGTTCTCCGCGGACATGGGCTTGCCGTCCTCGCCCACGATATTCAGCCGCGCCACGCGTTCCGCCAGGCTCATCGCCCGCATGTCGGGGGTGTAGCCCAGCAGGCGCTCGGCGGCGGCGTTCATCAGGGTGATTTCGCCGGCGGTATTGACGACGATGACGCCGTCCGTCATCGCTGCCAGGATGGCGTGCGCCGCCGCGTCATGTCGTTCCGCCCGCTCCAGCGTATCCCGACAACTGAGGTATTGGACCTGCAGCGTGCGCAACGCGAACCGCAGATGCCGCGCTTCCGCTCGAAGCGCGGCGACCTCATCCCGTAGCCGTGCGAGATTATCGTGAGACACGTGTCACCTGCGATCAAGAAAGTCGTGGCACCCCCGGTGAAGGCGGTGTGAGTGCCATCGTCGCATGACGTGATGCTGGCGCCGTGGTGATTTTCGCACAGGTTCGGGCCGACAGCCGGGGGTAAGGTACCGGTATATTCCATAGTCAGCGCCGAAATATCAACGAAAGGGCTCTTTCTGTAGGTGCATTGACGAAAAGCTGCGGCTTGCTCCGGCGATCAGACCGGCCACCAATGCGCGGGGGGGCGCGGACGATGTTAGTCTTCGATGAGGACCATCGCGATGGCGTAGTCGCCGGCGTGGGAGAGGGAGAGGCGGACGGCGCGGCCGGCGAGGAGGCGGGCGGCGTCGCCGGTGACGCGGATTTCCGGGGCGCCGCCATCTTCGCGGACGATCTCCACCTCCTGCCAGGAGAGGGGGACGCTCATCGCCTTGGCGAAGGCTTCCTTGGCGCAGAAGCGGGCGGCGAAGTGCTGCGCCGGGCGGCCGCGGCCCGCGCAGTAGGCGCGCTCCGCCGGGGTGAAGAGCTTTTCCTCCAGTTTCGGCGTGCGCGCCAGCGCGTCCGCCACCCGCGAGATTTGTTCGATATCGGTGCCGATGCGCATGGGTGTTCACCTCTCCCCCCGGCCCCCTCCCCTAAGCGGGGAGGGGGAGAGGCGGACGAGAGCAACGTTATCTTGATTCTCCCCGGTCCTTCCCTCCCCCAAGCGGGAGGGGGAGAAGCGGAACACGGAAACGTGATAGTGATTCTCTCCGGCACACCCCCTCCCCATGTAGGGGAGGGGGCTGGGGGGAGAGGTGCTGCCCGGGATTTATTTTATCGTACTCGGCGTCTGCACGCGCGGGCGGTCGGGGGACAGGTCTTGCAGCGGGCAGTCCCAGATTTTCAGCAGCTCGGCGTCGAGTTCCGGGATGCTGTCGAGGGCGCCGTCCAGGTAAGCCCCCACGCGCTCGGCCAGGCTGTGCAGGCGGGTGCGCTGGCCGCCGTAGCGGAGCTCGATCACTTCCAGCCCGAACGGCTTATAGGTCGCGAGCCACCAGTCGCGGTGGCAGCGCCAGAGGCCGTCCATCTCGGCGCGCAGCGCCGCCAGATCGCCGTCGAGCAGCGCGCGCAGGGCGGCTGTGTCGCCGGCGCGGTAGGCGCGTTCCAGCCCGCGGCGCAGTTCCACCTTCAGCGAGAGCGTGCGGGCGATGCGGCGCGGGAATTCCAGGCGGCGGTTCAGCCCGCCCTTCGCTTCCGCCGCTTCCAGCGCGTCGGCGATGCCGGCGTAGTACTCGCGCAGGCCGGCGCCCGCGGTGTTCGGGGCGGTGAGGGCGAGCAGCGGGTCCTCCCAGAGCAGCCACTTGCTCATGTTGTCCGGGCCCTTGGTGCCGTCGTGCGCGTCCGCCAGGTAGTCAATCCTGCTGCCGACGAAGAAGTCGCGCATCTCGCCGTCGCAGGCGCCGCGGAACTGCGCGTGCAGGGCGGCATCCTCCACCGTGCCGGCGTAGGCGTACTCGGCCACCAGCGCCAGCGCCGGCAGTGCGGAGAAGACGTCGCATTCCATGCCGTCGTCGCCCCAGAGGGTGATGAAGTAGTCCTGCATCCCCTTTTGCGTGCAGGCGGTGAGGCAGGCATGCGTCGCGGCGAAGGCGTAGGGCAGGTGCGCCCACAGGCGGTTCCACGTCCAGCCGCCGCCGGCCATCAGCACCGGGGAGCCCAGCGCGCGGTAGAGGTCAATGCCGTTCGTATAATCTTCCACCTTCGTGTGGTAGTAGTCCCAGTAGACCAGGTCCACGCCGCGGGGGATCTTGTCCAGCACTTCCGGCGGCACCTGCGCGCTGTAGTCGTAAATATTGCCGCTGGCGGACGCGAGGTGGATATACATGTCGCCCCAGATCATCGGCTGTAGGCCCAGCTTATCGCAGATGGCCTTCACCCGCGCCAGGTGGTCGTTGATGATCTCGAAGCCGCCCTTCTCGCCGTTGAGCTGCTTGAAGCGGCCGGTGCCCAGCCCCCAGGCCTCGTCCATGCCCAGGTGGATGCGCCTGGTGCGGAAGGGGGCGCTGGCGGCGGCGAGCATGCGCTCGAGCAGCGCGTAGGTGGCCTCCTCCTCGGCGAGGAGGATGTTCCAGGTGTCCTTCACCGCCTCGTAGGCGGGCCACTGCAGGATCTCTTCCAGGTGGGCCAGCGCCTGGATGCAGGGGATCATCTCGATGCCCAGCGCGAAGGCGTAGTCATCCAGCTCCTTCAGCTCTGCCTGGGTATAGCGCCCGCGCAGGTAGCCGAAGAACGGCTCGCCCGGCACCTCGTAGGTGTCTTCGCTGTAGAGCATCACCATGTTGAGGCCGAGCAGCGCGCAGCAGCGCAGCCAGTGCTTCGCGGCGGGCACGGTGAGCACGCCGTTGCGCGAGACGTCTACCATCGCGCCGCGCATGGCAAGGCTGGACGCCTGCGCCAGCGCGGTTTCGCCCGCGAGGGCGCGCCCCAGCGCGCGGAAGGCATCCGTCTTCGTGTGATAGCGGATGGCGATGCCGCCGTCGGCGCTGATGGCGAACCCCGGCTCGGCGCTGTGCGCAAAGGTCACCGGGGTACCGTCGTCGGCAAAAGCGTCAGCGCGATGGGCGAGAATCTCCGCCAGGCCGCCGCGCAGCTCATCGGGGCAGGCGGCGAGATCGAGTGACAGCGTGGACATGGATAGGCTCCTTTATCATCTGGCCGGGTTCACCTCTCCCCCCGGCCCCATACGCGTCATCAGCGCGTCAGCGCTCGTACTCGTGCTCGTACTCGAAATCAGCTACGTGCGGACAGGATGTCCGCGCTCCAATGGGCACATCTCGTACTCGTGCTCATACTCGTATCCTCTGGAGGGCAGTGCGCCGTCACCCTTTTTCCGATCACAGCGCCGGGCGCCGAACTATTTCGAGCACGAGTACGAGTATGAGTACGAAGGAGAGGTGAACCGCATCCGTTCGCGTACCTCGGTCAGTTTCTGCGCCCGCGCCGCGCTTCCTCCCGCGCCGCGCCCGCCACCATCGTCGGCACGCACCGTGGCTTACAGCCGCTCCCCCAGATAAAACATCCGCGTCTGCGGCGGGTCCACGGTGATGGCGATCTCGCGCAGGCCCTCGCCCACCTTTTGGAAAGTGGTGACATCCCAGACGGTGCTCGGTCGCGGCAGGCGGATGGCGCGCGTGCCGGGCGTCATGCTGTGCACGGTGAGGGTGCAGGCGTCGGCGAAGATGAGGTCGTCGCCCTCGCCGTAGACGTGGATGCCGCTGAAGCGGGCGATCTCGCGCAGCAGCACGGCGGGCAGCGGCACGGCGGCGGTGAAGATGGCGGTGTGCGTGCCGCAGTCGCGCAGCGCCAGCCCGGCGCCGTCTTTCGCCGTCGGCCACTGGATGCCGCCCAGCCGCACCACATCGGGATGCTCCTGGGGGACGAGCAGCGGGCCGTAGGGGTAAAAATCGCCGTAATCCACGCGCTCGCGCAGGGCGGCGGTGATGGGATGGTCGAAGCGGTCCACGGTGACGAAGCGCGGCGACTCCTTGCGCACCAGCGCCAGCGGGATGCCCGTCACCTCGGAGGCGAGGTCGGCGGAGAGCGTTTTTCCGTCGGTCAGCCCCGTCGCCGGGCCGAAGATCGCCACGTTGCCGTCGCGGAAGACCTTCCGCCGCAGCAGGTCAAGGCGCTCCGGCGTCACCGTGAAGAGATTCGGGAAGAGGAAGACCTTGTGGCAGGCGGGGAAATCGTCGCGCGCCAGGTCCTCAAACAGGTGCAGCCGGAAGGGCACGCCGCAGCGCGACAGCCCGTAGAGCCGCTGGTGGATGACCGAGAGGTACTGATAGGGGAGGGTGAAGTCCTCCTCGATGATGCTGGTATCGTCAATCACCATCACGATGGCGGGCACGTCGCGGTGCTCCCAGTGCAGCGCCGCCTCCTGCGCCCGCCGCCGCGCGCCGAGGATGGCCTGAATGCCGTCGTCCATGAAGTAGCTGGGGTTGCAGACGTCCATCGGATAGGTGGTGTAGCCCCGGCTGATGGACGCGCCGAAATTGCGCCACAGCC
This sequence comes from Armatimonadota bacterium, assembly GCA_029553475.1. Taxonomy (GTDB): domain Bacteria; phylum Armatimonadota; class Hebobacteria; order CAIYQO01; family CAIYQO01; genus JAKIYB01. The sequence continues at coordinate 4,492 of JAKPKV010000116.1, read as the reverse complement.
CGGCGTGCGCCTCCGTTAAGTCCTTCAGGTAATTCCACCCCTGGCCTTCCGAGTTGCTGAAGGAGCGCTGGTCTTCCTCCATCAGCATCATCTTGCCGTGCAGGGTGATGGCGTCGCCGATGCCCTCACCCTCGTAGCCGAAGCCCATGCCGCGGTTGAGGTAGTCGTGCGGCGTGCAGACGACGTCCAGCTCCGGGATATCCAGCAGCTCGGCCATGTGGAACGCGCCGGACACGCCGTGCATGGCGCCGGCGTGCGTCTGGTAGTCGCCCACCCAGCGCGCCACCAGCGGCCAGCCGAGGATGGTCTGTTTGAAGGCGTCCAGCCCCGCCAGCTTATTCGGCGCGACGCGCTTCACCGCCGCGAGCAGCGTGCGGAAGTTGCGCGCGGTCAGCTCGCGCATGTAGGCGCAGTAGTCGCGCGCGTCGGCGATCTCCTCCGGCTCCGGCCAGTGCAGCCGGTGCGGGACGCGGTCTACCCGCAGGCCGTCGCGGGTCACGCGGGAGAAATCCGTCCGCCCGCGGGCGTAAAACTCCTCATCGTTCGGCACGGCCACGGTGGCGAGCGTCACATCGTCCCGTCCCCAGGCGGCGTGCAGCGCGGCGTCGGAGCCGTACCGGCGCGCCAGGAACGCGCGGAACCCTTCCCGCATCGCCGGGCTCTGGTCGAAGAGGTGGCCGTCGCAGGTGAGCGGGGTGGTGCCCTCGCCGATGGGGTAGATCATGTAGCCCGCCAGCCGGTCTGCCCACGGCTGGCGCTCGCAGAAGCGCACCAGGTTCTCGATGAAGCGGCCCATCCCGGCGTTGAAGCGGTCGGAGGCCAACGACGGCTCGTCGTACCGTTTGCCGTAGAAGTTCAGCAGCAACTGGTCAGGGTGTTTTTCGCGCCAGCGCTTCGGCGGGCTGGCGTTGCAGCGCACCCAGAAGCGCGCGTCGGGGTCAATGTCCAGCAGCAGGCGCGCCTGCTCGCAGATGCTCACCGCCTCCGCCGCCGGCCCGGTGATGTCGGGATAGACCTCCTCGTCGGTCCAGAAGGGCGTCGTGCTCCAATCGCCGTCCACCCCGCCCCGCACGCAGAGCATGTAGTAATGGCAGCCGTGCGCCGCGAATTTTTCGTGAATCTCCCGCGCTCCCGGCCATTCCATCGCCCCGCAGTAGCTATACGTATACGCCGCCACCGGCGCGCCGTCAATATGCAGCGCGGGCTTGCCGCGATAAGGGGCGATGGTATAGGCGGGTGGGGTCAACGTCATGGCGGAACCTCTACATATGCGGAATGTGTTTGCCCCGGCGGGGCATCAGCCGTTTGCCCCGGGTGGAGTGCAACGGAACCCGTGGGATTGGAGCCTATTCTACCAGAAAAGCCCCGACGGGGCGACAGCGGTATTATCGCTGTCGCCCCGTCGGGGCTTTATCATATCTCCATATACCGTGCCTCGTCCATCGTAGGGATTAGGGGTGAGGGATTAGGGATTGGGCGCGCGCTACAGGCGGTTGTCCTGATACGCACACGACAACGTAACGATCCCCTCACCCCTAATCCCCAACCCCTAACCCCGACCAGCGGTCGGTGCGCAGAGCACGAGACGGCGTGACGACCCGCGACAGATAGGAGATAGGAGTACGAGGTAGAGGAGATGATGTCATTCCGAAGGGATCAACCCCGCCAGCCACGGGCGGCGCATCAGCGGACCCCGCTGGTAGCACCCGGTCGCCCCCCATCCCCCTGTCCCGAAGGGACTGAAGCCGTTTGCCACGGGTGGAGCGCTAGCGGAACCCGTGGACCCCGGCCCCGCAAAACATCCACAGCCCCGCAGGGGCGACAGCGTCCTGTCCCATAGCAGCTACCGCGGAGCATCCGGAATCCTCCTCCTGCAACGTCACCGTCCGCTGCTGCTCGGCCTGCGGCTCGCGCTACCGTTTCATCGCGTCCCATCCGCTCACGCTGCTCGAGGAGGCGGGGGGCCATCTCCGGTCGAGGCGGCGAATGAATCGGCCATGATCTCCTCCTGCTGTCGCCCCTGCGGGGCTATGATGTTTTGCAGGCCGGGTCCCACGGGTTCCGCTATCGCTCCACCCGTGGCTAACGGCTTCGGTCCCTGCGGGACATGGGGTGGGGGGCGACCGGGCGCTGCCCGGGGGGTGCGCTGGGGCGCCGTCCGCGTCGGCGCCGGCCGATTCCCGTGGGGCGCCCCCGGTCAAGATGGCGAAGCGAGGCGCAACATGACGACACGCTACAATTAGGGATTAGGGATTGGGGATGAGGGATTGGGCGCGCGCTACAGGCGGTTATCCTGATACGCACACGACAACGTAACGACCCCCTCACCCCTAATCCCCAACCCCTAACCCCTTATTCAATCTCCACCGTGCCCGAAAACACCTCCGTCGCCGGGCCGGTCATGTAGACGTGGTTATCCTCGTCGCTCCAGGTGATGTCCAGCGGGCCGCCGGGAAGCGTGATGGTGGCGGCCCGCTCGGTGTTGCCGGTGAGGACGCCGGCTACCAGCGTGGCGCAGGCGCCGGTGCCGCAGGCCAGCGTGATGCCCGCGCCGCGCTCCCACACGCGCATCTTCACGGCGCCGGGGTTCACCACCTGGGCGAACTCCACGTTCGTCTTGCGCGGGAAGTCGGGGTGGGTCTCGATCTTCGGGCCGAGGGTTTCCACCGGGCAGGCTTCCGTATTCTCCACGAAGATCACCGCGTGCGGATTGCCCATGGAGACGGCGGTGACGCGATAGACGGTCGCGCCCACCTGCAGCGGCTCATCCACCACCCGGCCGGGGGGGCCGATCATCGGGATCTCCGCGCGCTCCAGCCGCGGCTCGCCCATGTCCACCCGCACGCCGGCGATGGCCGCGCCGTCGAGGATCAGCTCGGGACGGATGAGGCCCGCCAGCGTCTCCACCGCCAGCGCGGTCTTGCGCGTCAGCCCGTGCTCGTACAGGTATTTCGCGAAGACGCGGATGCCGTTGCCGCACATCTCCGGCTCGCTGCCGTCGCTGTTGATGATGCGCATGCGGAAATCGCCCTGCACGCCGGGCAGCACCAGAATCAGCCCGTCCCCGCCGATGCCGAAGTGCCGATCGCAGAGGAAGGGCGCCGCCGCCACCAGCCGCTCGACGTTATACGGGTGGGTCACGCAATCCACCACCACAAAATCATTGCCGAGCCCGTGCATCTTCACGAACTGTACCGCGGTTGCCATACCGTCACCTCGGCGCTTAGTGTAGCGGAGGGCGGGGAGCGTGTAAAGCGCGACCGGCGGCGATATGCTATACTGAAAGATCAGGAGGATGTCATGTCGCTCGACACGCGCGGAACGCCGATTCCCCTCACCATCGGTCTCGCCTGCCTGAATTACGCGCTCTTCATGATCCTGGCGGGCACGCCGTTCGGCTTTTTCCTGCGCATGGATTTCAACCTGGAGACGGCGCTGCTGGCGCTGGCGCTCTGGTGGCTGCCGCTGGCGGCGTTCGTCGGCATCGCCGCGCGGTCGCGTGTTGGCTGGTACGCGGGGCTCGCGCTGCCGGTGCTCTATTTCGCCGCCGCCGTCACGTGCCGGGTGTTCGCCGCGCGCGGCATCACCTATCACCGCTTCTACGACGACTTCACGAAGGAATACTTCTTCAGCGGGCGCGACGGCATGCAGTGGTTGGCGGGCGTCGCCACCCTGGTCGTCATCATGCTGATTCCCGCCATCCTGCTGCTGCTCACGCCCACGGCCCGCCGGGCGATCTTCGGCGGGGATCCGACAACTCATGAGTGATGCTGCCGTCAGCCTGTGTGATCGTATACGTCGCATGCTGGAGGGCGAGACTCCGTCGAGCCGCGCGCGGAGGCGCTGAAAACGATAGCATTCCTAACGATTGTGCGGAGTCCCCGGTCAACGGTATGCCGGGATGCGAATCCGGCCTTTACGCGCGCGGCTCGACGGAGTCTCGCCCTCCAGCATCCGGCGCGACGGCGGCTCGCCCGCCAGGAATTTGTTGAGCATGAGGATAGAGGGGGCGGAGGACGCATCCCCCGGCAGGAGTGACGCCCCTTCCCGCTGAATTCACTCGATATGCGCCACGCCCTGACCTTGTTTCTCCTCGGAGGCATCCTGATGAGCATACTCCCCGCCGCCGGCGAGCCGGCTGTCACCGGGCAAGTGATCGCGCCCACCACCGCGCGGTATATCCGCCACTCGGAAGGCAGCGCGATCGAGCTGGCGCCGGGCGGGCGCATCCTGCTGGTATGGAGCCGCTTCAGCGACGTGCCGGGGCAGCGCGGGGGCGATGACAACCCCGCCACGCTGGTGCAGGCGTTTTCCGATGACGGCGGGCGCACCTGGACCGCGCCGCGCGAGATGCCGGTGGGCAGCGGGCGCATCAACGTCATGCAGGCCGGCCTGCTGCGCGTGGATGACCGCATCCTCTGCTTCTTCTCGGTGCGCGACGCGAAGGACCGCGCGGGGAAATACCTGATCGAGAGCCGCGACGGCGGCGCGA
>JAKPKV010000143.1 GCA_029553475.1 Armatimonadota bacterium | reverse complement strand
CGCGAAGCGCAGGTACGAATCCTTCATTTCGTCCACGATGGACACGTCGGTTAACGTACGGGCAATGGGTTTCTCTTCGGACATCGTGACTCCTTAACTCCTGACGTCTCCCGCGCGCCGGCGACCCTGTCCTCTCGCGCACACGCGCATGCTCCCCAACAGACTGCGCGCGGGAACCGGCCTGAACGACCTGCTGTGGTGACCACTTAGTATACCAAAAATCGCGCCGGCACGGAAGTCTCGGCCGGGGGCGCGCGACCCGGCGGCGGGTCGCGTCGCGCCTACGAAATCTTCATCGAGAATTAGCAAACCCAACACGGAACTGATCCGGTCCTGACACGTCCCTGCCACAATGCGCATGGTTCGCGACGGGAATCATCCCGCGGAACACACTCACACACTTTTCGGAAGGAGACACCTCATGAGCACCTCTGTGAAGCGTGGGTTCACGCTGATCGAGCTCCTGGTCGTCATCGCCATCATCGCGGTGCTGGCGGCCATCCTGTTCCCGGTCTTCGGCAAAGCCAAGGCGAAGGCCCGCATGACGACCTGCTTGAGCAACATCAAGCAGCTCAGCCTGGCGACGGCGATGTTCGTGGAAGACAACAAGAGCTATCCGGACGCGGACACCTGGACCACCGACCTGGTCGAGTATGCCAACGGCAACCCGAAGATCCTGAATTGCCCCGCCGATGAGAACGGCGCCGGCTACGTGAGCTACAACTACAACGGCCTGCTGGTCGGCGCGGACGGCCAGGGGATCGCCGACGCCCGCGTGACCAACCCGACGGTGGTCGGCGTACTCGTCGACGGCACCTCCGCGAAGTATCCCAACGGCCTGACCATCAATTACGGCTCCACCCCGGGCAAGCTGGTCGCCCGCCACAGCTTCTGCATGGGGTACCTGGACGGCCACGCGGATACCTACGGCCGCAAGGCGAGCACCGATCCGGAAGATGTTTCCGCCGAGTATGCGCAGGCGTTCTTCCTGGGCACCGGCTTCGGCTACGTGAAGAATCCGGGCGCCGGCGTGCAGACCGACGCGTCCACCGCCGCTACCGGCGGGTTCACCTGGGGCGGTTCCAGCACCTGTGAGCCGATCGTGGAAGCGGCCGTCAAGGGCTGGGTCGCCATGGGCGGCTTCGATCCGGGCCCCTATACGGGGATTGAAGGCTCCGGCCACGGCGCGGATGACAAGATTGACGTAGGTTTCTCCTCCAGCACCTCGGACCCGACCGCCTGGGGTGGCAGCTGGGCCAACGCCACCTGTATCGGCACCGACGCGGTGGGCGTCATCGTCTCCTCCGCCACCAAGCTGAACCTGACCAGCCTTAGCAAGACCGAGGCCAATCAGATCTTCGGCTCTGATGTCGCCAACGGTAGCACCAGCAGCAAGCTCGGGAATGCGGCGCTGAACGTCTACTGCCGCGACAGCAGCTCTGGTACCTACAAGTTCTTCGCTAGCTCCATCGGCGCGATGGACGGCACGAACGTGTCCTACACCGCGACGATCTTCACCGTGGCCTCCACCCGCGAGATGATCGACAAGGTCGGCAAGGACCCATACGGCATCGGCTACTGCGGCCTCGGCGAAGCCGACCCGCTGAAAGTGAAAGTGCTCGCGCTGGAGAAAGGCACCGAAGTGGTGGAATACAGCCGCGCCAACGTGAAGGCCGGCAAGTGGCCGCTGGTCCGCCCGCTGTTCGGTAAGGTCAACACCACCAACCCCGCTGCCGTGGCGTTCTTCAATTACCTGAAGGGGGATACCTTCACGAAGAGCCTGCTGTTCAACAGCGCGTTCTTCCCGGCCAAGGCGCAACAATACTACACTGATGCCAAGGCGGGTTTTTAATACGCTCCCCCCGCAGGGAGGCGACTGCGCTGCCCGGATCGGATGCCCGATCCGGGCAGCGCCTGCTCAGCGGGCTTGGATCCCCCGGCCTCGCGCACCGGTAGACGGCCCGCTGCCTGGCCGGTATGACATAAGTCATAGCCAATCTCCTGCGCGATGCCGCACACTGGGGGTCAGATCGACAGGAAGACACCGCTGGCAGGCAGAAGAAGAAGGCGGCGGGCAAGTGATCGTGCCTGCCGGATATCATGCTGCGGTGAGGGAGCCTGATGCGCGGGGTATCGGCCCTGGTGAGATCGCTGGTGACGCTGGCCTTGCTGCCGCCGGCCTTCCGGCTGCCGGTCTTCGGCATGCTGGGGGTGGCGGCGGGGCTGGGGCTGCTCACCGTGCGCGTGTCGGAGATGCCGTCCTACCTGTCGGATGACGCGCGCACCTGCATCAATTGCCACGTGATGGTGCCGCAATACGCCACCTGGCAGCGCAGCAGCCACCGCAGCGTGGCCACCTGCAACGATTGCCACGTGCCGCACGACAGCACGCTGCGCAAATACGCCTTCAAGGCGAAGGACGGCCTGCGCCACGCGGCCATCTTCACCCTGCGCGGCGAGCCGCAGGTCATCCGCGCGACCCCCGCCTCCGCCGCGGTGATCCAGGAGAACTGCGTGCGCTGCCACGAGCGCCAACTGGCGCATACGTCGTTACCGGGCCAGGGGCGCGCCTGCGCCACGTGCCATGACCATGTGCCGCACGGCGACGCGCGCAGCCTGTCCGCGACGCCGGACGCGCTGGTGCCGCGCCTGGCCCCGCTGTTATCCCGACCATCCGGAGATGCCACGCCATGACCACCACCGACCACGCCGAACAGACGCCGCGTCGCCCGCGCCCGTGGGTGGGCTGGGCGGTTTTCGCGCTGGCGCTGTGCGCCACCTTCGTGCTCGGCCTGCTCGCCGCCTCCGTGCTGGAGCGCCGCCGGGAATCCGCCGCGTTACTCCCCGCGGCCCCTGTCGCCGATCTGGAGGGCGACAGCGCCAAATGGGGCGAAAGCTTTCCCCGCCAATACGAAAGCTGGCGGCGGACGGCGGAGGACGGCCCGCGCACGAAGCACGGCGGCCCCGGCCATTACGACCACCTGGCGGCCGATCCCCGGCTGAAGGCGCTCTTCGCCGGATATCCCTTCGAAGTGGAGTATAACGACGAGCGCGGGCACATGCACGCGCTGGAGGACGTGCGCGGCACGGCGCGCATGGACCCGGCGCGCGGCGGCAAGCCCCAGCCCGGCACCTGCCTGACCTGCAAGAGCAGCGACGTGCCCGGCCTGATGGCGGAGATGGGCGTGGCGGAATTTTATAAGGCCACCTTCGGCGAGGTGAGCGCGAAGGTGAGCCATCCCATCGGCTGCGCCGATTGCCATGACCCGCAGACGATGAACCTGCGCATCACCCGCCCGGCGCTGCGCGAAGCCTTCGCCAGCATGGGGAAAGACATCAACACCGCCAGCCACCAGGAGATGCGCACGCTGGTCTGCGCGCAGTGCCACGCGGAATACTACTTCGCGAAAAAGAACCCGAGCGAGGAGAAGGGGACCTACCTCACCTTCCCCTGGAAGCGCGGCACCACCGCCGACGCCATGGAGACGTATTATACGCGCGACGTGCCGCACACCGACTGGACGCACCCCGTCAGCGGCGCGGCGATGGTGAAGATGCAGCATCCCGACTACGAAGCCTATCGCTCCGGCGTGCACGCCTATCGCGACGTCTCCTGCGCGGACTGCCACATGCCCTACCGCAGCGAAGGCGGGGTGAAATTCACCGATCATCACATCCAGAGCCCGCTGAAAAATATCAACGCCGCCTGCGGCACCTGTCACCGGTGGAGCGAGGCGGAGATCAGGGCCCGCGTGGAGACCATCCAGGATACCACCCGCGAGCTGCTCGACCGCGCCGAGGACGCCCTCGTCGCCGCCCACAACGAGGTGGGCGCGGCGGCGAAAGCCGGCGTCACCGCCGCCCAGCTCGCGGAATCCCGCGACCTCCTCCGCCGCGCCCAGCTTCGCTGGGATTACATCGCCGCCGGCAACGGCATGGGCTTCCACGCCCCGCAGGAGAGCGCCCGCGTGCTGGCGAGCGCCATTGACCTCGCCCAGCAGGCACGCGTGAGCGTGGCGAAGGCGCGGAAGTGAGGAGCGCGGGAGCACGCAGAACGGCATGAACGCTCGACGGGGTCCGTTCCCGGGAGGGTTCCGCCTGGCCGCGACGGCAGGAATCCTCACGTCCCGGCGTCGAATAACGGGGGATACCGAGGCACGGCATGCGGATTCTGGAAGCCATCACCCCATCACGGATCGGCGGCGCGGAGGTGCACGTGACGGCGCTGGCGCGGGCGCTGGCGGCGCGGGGCGACACCGCGCGCGTGTTCTGCCCGGCGGGCCGGCCGTTCCTCGCGTACCTGGAGGAGCACGGCATCACGCCGCTGTCCTGGCCCACCACCGGCAAGGTGGATCCCGTCACCACCTTGCGGCTGGCGGACGCGCTGCGCGGCGAGGGATGCGACCTGCTGCATACCCACCTCTCCACCGCCTCGTTCCTGGGAGGCCTGGCCGCGCGCATGGCCGGGGTGCCCTGCGTCGCCACCGTCCACGGCTTCACCAGCGCGCTCTGGTATCGCACCGCGCACCGCCTCATCGCCGTCTCCGCGGCGGTGAAAGCCTACATGGTTGAGCAGGGGCTGCCGGCGGAGCGCATCCGCGTGGTGCACAACGGGGTGGCGCTGGAACGGTATTTCCCCCTCGCCGCCGCCGCAGCCAAGCGCGCCCTCGGCCTCGACCCCGCCTGGCCGGTGGCGGGCATCATCGGCCGGCTGGCGCCGGAGAAGGGACAGGCGCTGGCGATTGCGGGGTGGCCGCGCGTGCTGGCGAAAGCGCCGGCGGCGCGCCTGCTGCTGGTGGGCGACGGCGAAGACGCCCTGACGCTCAGCGACCAGGTGGAAGCCCGCGGTCTCGGTGACCGCGTCATCTTCGCCGGCTTCCAGGCCGACCCGCTGCCGTATTTCGCTGCCAGCGATATTGTGCTGATGCCCTCGCGCAAGGAGGGGCTGGGCCTGGCGGCCATCGAGGCGATGGCGCTGGAGCGCCCGGTGCTCGCCGCGCGCGTCGGCGGCCTGCCCGAGGTGGTGGCGGACGGCGAAACCGGCCTGCTGCTGCCCGGCGACCCCGACAGCTTCGCCGACGCCACCCTCGCCCTCGTCGCCGATCCCGCCCGCCGCGCCGCCATGGGCCGGGCGGGCCGCGCCCGCGTCGCCGCGCATTTTCATGCCGAGACGCAGTTCGCGTTGTTGCGCGAGGTGCTGGCGGACGCCGCCAACGCGGCTTGACGCCTCCCCCTTCCATCCGGTACACTACCCCTGTCTGATGTCGGGAAGCCGGTGGAAATCCGGCGCTGCCCCGCAACTGTGACCGCTGACGAGCCGCGCAGCATGCCACTGTCCTCCGTAGCCTTGGCGAAGGAGGATGGGAAGGCGCGCGGGGAGGGAGACGCGGAAGCCAGGAGACCGGTCAGGCGCGCAATGCCGTGCAGCCTCGCGGGAGGGTTGTGGTGCGCCGACGATGCCCAGCGTGCATACCATCGGCCCCAGCCCCCTCCGGCTGGGGCCGTGTGCTTTCCGTGGGTACCATGAGCGAATTGACCGTGATTTTAGGTGGCGCGCGCAGCGGCAAGAGCACCTTTGCCGAGCGTCTGGCGGCGGCGCACGGGGGGCAGGTGACGTATCTCGCCACCGCGCAGGCTTTCGATGACGAGATGGCCGCGCGCATCGCCGCCCATCGCGCGGAGCGCCCCGCCGGCTGGCGCACGGTCGAGTGCCCGCTGGACCCCGCGGCGGCCATCCGCGCCCACGCCGCCGACACGGACTGTTTTCTGCTCGATTGTCTGACGCTGCTGGTGAGCAATCTGCTGCTCGTTGACGCAACGACGGCGGAAGACCGCATCCGAAGCGCAACGGATGCGGTGCTCGCCGCATACCACGAGGCCGGGGCCGACCTTCTTCTCGTCTCCAACGAGGTCGGCCTCGGCCTCGTGCCGGAATATCCGTTGGGTCGCGCCTACCGCGACGCCCTCGGTCGCGCCAATCAGCGCCTCGCCGCCGCCGCCGACCGCGTCTATGTCCTCATCGCCGGCCTGCCGGTGGAGGTGAAGGCGCTGGCGGCGCAGGTGATACGCTGATGCACCGCTCTCCCCGGCCCCCTACGCGCCATCAGCGCGTCAGCACTCGTAGTCGTACTCGTACTCGTGCTCGAAATCAAATACGTGCGGACAGGATGTCTGCGCTCCTAATGAGTACGAGTACGAAGGATACGCGAACCCTAGCGTGACGCCTATGACCCCTGGCCCCCTCCCCTGAGCGGGGGGGGGGGAGGAGAGGTGCACAGTATAGTATACACACGAAGGAGCCATCATGCCCGACCTTTTCACCACCATCGCGGCCATTCAGCCGCTCGACGCCGCGGCCATGGCCGCCGCCACCGCGCGCCAGGGGATGCTCACCAAGCCGCCGCTGGCGCTGGGGCGGCTGGAGACGCTCTCGATTCAGCTCGCGGGCATCACCGGCGTCCCGCTGCCCCGACTAGCGCGCAAAGCCGTGGCGGTGATGGCGGGCGATCACGGCGTCACCGCCGAGGGCGTGAGCGCGTTTCCCTCCGAAGTGACGCCGCAGATGGTGTATAACTTCGTCGCCGGCGGCGCGGCCATCAACGTCTTGTCCCGCCAGGTGGGCGCGCGGGTGGTGGTCACCGATGTAGGCGTGGCTGCCGACCTCGCCGGCTGCGACGGCGTGCGCCACCGCAAGGTGCGCGCGGGCACGGCGAATATGGCGACCGGCCCGGCGATGACCCGCGCGGAGGCGCTGCAAGCCTTCCAGGTGGGCATTGACCTCGTCGAAGAGCTGGCGGCGGACGGCCTCGACATCCTCGCCACCGGCGAGATGGGCATCGGCAACACCACGCCGAGCTCGGCGATCATCGCCGCCCTCACCGGCCTGCCGGCGGCGCGGGTGACCGGTCGCGGCACCGGCGTCAGCGACGCGGGGTTGGCGCGCAAGGTGGAGGTCATCGCGCGCGCGCTGGCGGTGAACGCCCCCGACCGCGACGACCCGGTGGACGTGATGGCGAAGGTGGGCGGGCTGGAGATCGCCGCCCTCGCCGGCGCCATGCTCGCCGCCGCCGCCCGCCGCATCCCGGTGGTGATGGACGGCTTCATCTCCGGCGCCGCCGCGCTCACCGCCGCCCGCCTCTGCCGCGGCATGGCCGACTACATCCTCCCCAGCCACCTCTCCGTCGAAGTGGGCCATCAGGTGGTCTTCGCCGAACTCGGCCTCACCCCGCTGTTCGACCTGCAGATGCGCCTGGGCGAGGGCACCGGCGCCGTCCTCGGCATCTTCCTCGCCGACGCCGCCGCCCGCACGCTGTGCGAGATGGCGACGTTTGAGAGCGCGGGGGTGGCGAGCGAGACGGTGAACGCGTAATCCGGGAGCGCCGGTGTGCTCACCGGCATTCTGTGGTATGCTGGTGATGGCATGACGACGGAAGCGCCAACAACCGAATCGCCCCGCCGTTCCTGGCTCGCCGTCCGCTGGCGGCGGTTTGCGCTGGCGGTCACTTTCCTCACGCGCCTGCCGCTGCCGCTACGCGGCGAGGTGACGCCGGATGATTTGCGCGCCAGCATGGGGTGGTATCCGGCGGTGGGGGCGGCGCTGGGGCTGCTCGGGTGGGGGCTTTATCTCGGCGGGGCGAGGCTTTTCGCGGGGGGCGAGGCGTCGCTGCTGGCGGCGGCGCTCGCCGTCGTGCTGCTGGAAACGGCCACCGGCGCGCTGCATCTCGACGGGCTGATGGATACCTGCGACGGCGCCGGCAGCGGCGCCCCCCGCGCGCGCGCGCTGGAGATCATGAAGGACAGCCGGGTGGGGGCGATGGGCGTCTTCGGCGCCGTCGCCGTGCTGCTGGTGAAAGTCGCCGCGCTGGCCGCGCTGCCGCCGGCGACGGCGCTGTTGCCGCTACTCGCCGGCTGGGCCGCCGCCCGCGCGCTGCCGCTGCTCAATCTGCGGCTCTTCCCCTATGCCCGCGCGCAGGGCACCGGCGGGATGTTCACCACCGGCCGCGCGCCGCACGCGCTGCCCCTCGCCCTACTCACCGTCGCCGCCGCCGGCTGGCTGGCGGGTCGCGTGGACGGTCTGCTCCTCGTCGCCCTCGCCCTGGCCATTCCGCTGTTCATCCAGGCGCGCATCGCCGCGAAACTCGGCGGCCTGACCGGCGACGTGTATGGATGCGGGATAGAACTCAGCGAGGTCACGGCGGTGCTGCTGGGGTGCGTCTTCGCGCGGTGGCTGCCATGAACATCTATCTCGTGCGCCATGGCCATTCCGTGGGCAACGACCGCGGGCGGATGATCGGCTGGAGCGATCATCCGTTGAGCGCGCGCGGGCGCGCGCAGGCGGCAGCGACCGCGGCGCGGCTGGCGCCGCTGGGGCCGATGCCGGTGGTGTGCAGCGACCTGCGGCGGGCGCGCATGACGGCCGAGATCATCGCCGCCGCCTGGGCGGGCGCCGTCGAGCCGGATGCCCGCTGGCGGGAGGTGTCCTGCGGGGCGCTGGAAGATTGCCCGTGGGAGGATTTTCAGGCCGTGCCCGGCCTGCGGGCGGCCTTCGACGCCGATCCGCTGGGCGCCGCCCTGCCCGGCGGCGAATCCGCGCGGCAGATGGCGGCGCGCGTCGTGGCGGCGTTCACCGAGCTGTGCGCCCGCCCGGAGCCCGCCCTCGCCGTGGTGGCGCACGACGGCCCCATCCGCGCCGTGCTGGCACACTGCCTGCGGCTCCCCCCCGAACGCTACTGGACCCTCGCCACCGATCACGGCGGCCTCACCCGCCTCGTGTACGCGGACGGCTGGACGCGCGTGGCCGGGGTGAATGACGTCAGCCATCTGGAGCGCTGGCGAGGGGCGGAAGCTGAGGTGTCTCCGCCAACGTGGACTGATTGACGGTTCCGGCACACGCGGGCGAGGCTCGTGCTGGATGCGCAAAGACACGCAAGCCTGACATTGCCGCCTTATTCCGCCGAATACCCTACATCACAGCCTCCGGCGTCACCGCCGAAGGCTGTCCCCCGTCCCCCCGCTCACGCCGGCACGGCGGCGAAGAACTCCTCATACAGCGCGCGCACGGCGGCGGTCATGTCGTCGTCCTTGATGCCGAACATCATGCTCACCTCGCTGGAGCCCTGGTTGATCATTTCCAGGTTGACGGCGGCGCGGGCGAAGGCGCGGCAGGCGCGGCCGGCGAGGCCGACGGTGTGGCTCATCCCTTCGCCGACCACCATCACCAGCGTCAGCCCGCGTTCCACGCTCACGTCGTCGGCGTCCAGCTCGCGACTGATGCGGCCGAGGATGTGCGCCGCCACCGTGGCGGTGAAGGCGGATTCCGGCACGATGACGGAGATGTTGTCAATGCCGGACGGCATGTGCTCGAAGGAGAGGCCTTCCTCTTCGAAAATCTGCAGCAGGCGGCGGCCGAAGCCGATCTCGCGGTTCATCATGTATTTGCTGACATAAATGCTGCAAAAGCCCCGGGAGGCGGCGATGCCCACCACCGGCCGCTGCGGCGCCACCGCGCGCCGGGCAACGATGCGCGTGCCGGGGGCGGCGGGGTTGTTGGTGTTCTTGATATTCACCGTGATGCCGGCGTGGAAGACGGGTTCCAGCGCCTCATCGTGGAACACGGAGAAGCCGGCGTAGGAGAGCTCGCGCATCTCGCGGTAGGTGATCTCGGTGACGGCTTCCGGATGCGCGACGATCGCCGGCGAGGCGGCGAAGACGGAGTCCACGTCGGTGAAGTTTTCATACACGTCGGCGGCGACGGCGCGGGCGAGGATGGCGCCGGTGATGTCGGAGCCGCCGCGGGGGAAGGTGACCACTTTGCCGGAGCGCGAGTAGCCGAAGAAACCGGGGAAGATGAGCCGGCCGGGCAGATCGCGCAGCGTGCTCAGCCGCGCGTACGCTTCCTCCAGCACGCGGGCGTTGCCGGATTCCTCGGAGAGCACCATGCCGGCGGCGCGCGGGTCTACGTAGTGGGCATCCACGCCCCGCGCACGCAGATAGGTTGCCACCAGTTTCGCGCAGTTGTCTTCGCCGGCGGCCTTCAGGGTATCCAGGTAGAGGCCGGCGTCGGCGGTCGCCATCGCCAGCCGCGCGCGCAGGTCGGCGGCGATGTCATCGGTCGCGCCGTCCGGCAGGCCGAGGTCGGCGGCGATGGCGGCATACCGTGCGATGACCCGGTCTATCTCCACCTCGCCCGGCTGCCCGCCCAGGCGCGCGTTCGCGGCGGCGATGAGCAGATCGGTCACTTTGCTATCCGCTGTCTCCCGTTTCCCCGGCGCGGAGACGACCACGATTTTGCGCTCCGCATCGCATACCACGATGTCGCAGACCTTACGCACCTGCTCGGCGCTCGCCAGCGAGCTGCCCCCGAATTTCACCACTTTCATCCGACGACTCCTCACTACCAGTCGAAAACGCCGTTATTTATACCACGAGAACGGCGTTTCATGCTACTCCATACCGCTCGGTCCGCCCGCCGCGATTGCCACGCCTCGCGCCCCCCGCACGTCGTCGCGAAAAAGGATTTCCCCGCTCAACCGTGAATGAAGCGACATGCACGGCTTTGATGACACCATGCGCGCCCTCGGCATCGCCGACCCGCCGGAGGGCTGGCGCGCGTATTGGGAGGCGGCGGAGGCGACGTATCCCGCCGGCGGCCCCGATTTCCTCGCCGAGGCGTACCTGCGCGAGATCGCCGCGCTGTGCGAGTTTCCGGAGGATATCCCGCCGCCGCTGGCGGCGATGCTGGCGCGGGTGCGCGCGGATGCGCGGCTGTCCAGGCTGGCGTGGCTATGGCGCGTGGTGCTGGGCGCGCGGCGGGTGGAAGGGGAGATTCGCCGCTGGCCGAGCCCGGCGGGCGAACCGCTCTTCCCCGCGGCGCTGGTGCTGGCGGAGATTCCCGCCATGCTGAAGGGCCACGCCCTGCGGGGCATCCCCCTGGACGTCTCGCGCGCCACGCTGCGCGACCTGGCGCTGTGGATGCGCAACTACCGCCGCCGTTTCGGCGAATGGGGCTTTGATCGCCTGGGGTGGATGAGCTACCATCTCGCCGGCCAGCTCTACCGCGTGGGCCGCATGCAATATCTCCACAAGCCCAATCCCTGGCCGGTGCGCGCCTACCGCCACCGCGAGACCGGCGAGGTGACCGCCTTTTTCGATGCTCCGCAGCGCTGCCGCCGCGACGGTCTCATTGACGGCACCAACGGCGTCACCGATCCCGCGGCCTTCACCACCGTCTTCGCCGAGGATGGGACACGTATCGTCGGCCATCCGATTGCGCCCGAGGGCTGCGTGCGGGCGGAACCGATGACGCTCTCGCCGGCGGACTGGTCGTGCGTCCTGCGCCCCGGCGACCCGGTGCTGGACATGCATATCCCCGCCGACGGCCGCATGGACTACGACGCCTGCGGCGCTTCCGTGCGGGCCGCGCCCGCCTTCTTCGCGCGCCACGTCCCGGAAAAACCCGCGCCCGTCGCCTTCACCTGCTTCACCTGGCTGCTCGATGCTCAGTACGAGGAGCTGCTCCCCGCCGATGCCAATATCGTGCGCTGGCAGCGCGAGTTCCATGCCTTCCCGGTGCTCTCCGACGACCTCGACCCCTTCTTCCGCGTCTTCGACGGCAAGCCCGCCGACCTGAGCGCCGCCCCGCGCGACACGGCGCTCCGCCGCGCCCTGCTCGACACCACCCTCGCCGGCAAGCCCGTCCGCTGCGCCGGCGGCTTCATCCTCCGTGACGGGATGACGTGGGGGCGCGCGGCCGAATGATCGCGCCCCGCGCCGGGGCGGGCGTCTCCCACCGCCCCGGAGCGGGAAGGCCGCGTTACGGCATCGTCGCCGGCCGGCGGAATGCCCGCATGATGACGATGAGCAGCACCGCGCCGCCGACGGCGATGAGCAGGCTCACCAGGTTGAAGCCGGTGATGCCCACGCCGAGCAGCGCGCTGGCGATCCATCCGCCGAGCAAGGCGCCGACGATGCCGATGAGGATATCGCCCAGCAGCCCCTGCCGGCGATTCGTGCCCATGATGACGCTGGCGATCCACCCGGCCAGCGCTCCGAAGATGATCCACAACAGGATGTTCATACTGACCTCCGTTACCGCGAGTGATGCCGTGATGCCGGGCCGCGGATTCGATCAGCGCCGCGCGCCCCGGAACGCCCGCAGGAGGGCGATGAGGATGACGGCGCCCAGCACGGCCACGAACAGGCTCCACAGGTTGAAACCCGTGATGCCCGCCCCGCCCAGCAGGTTGAAGAAAAACCCGCCCAGCAGCGCCCCCGCGATGCCGATGAGCACGTCCGCCAGACACCCCTGCCGCGCGTTCGTGCCCATCACCATGCTCGCCAGCCACCCGGCGATGCCGCCCAGGATGATCCACAACAGAATATTCATCGCCCCCTCCGTGCGTGCCATCCCTATCGTTGCCGGTTGCGGCGGCGGATATGTCCGACCCGTGCGCGCATCTCCGCACAGCGCCACGCACGACGCGGCCCCCGCGCGGGCGCGCGGGGGCCGTCCATCGCCGACTGCCACCATCCCACCGGCTACGACCGATGCAGCTCCTGAATCAGGACGCGCCCGATTTCGTCGCGCTGGATCTGATTGGTGCCCTCGTAAATCTGGGTGATCTTGGCGTCGCGCATGTATTTCTCGATGGGATATTCGCGCATGTAGCCGTGGCCGCCGAAGACCTGGATGGCGTCCACCGTCACCTGCATGGCGACGTCCGAGGCGAAGCATTTGCTCATCGCGGAATAGATCGTCGGGCGCACGCCGGGGTTGTTATCAATGAAGCGGGCGGTGGCGTACACCAGCGCGCGCGCGGCCTCCACCTGCATCGCCATGTCGGCGAGCATGAAGCGCAGGCCCTGGAAGCTGGAGACGGGCACGCCGAACTGCTTGCGATTGTTGGCGAACTCCACGGACAGCTCCAGCGCGCCGGCGGCGATGCCCACCGCCTGCGAGGCCACGCCCGGGCGCGAGGTGTCGAAGGTCTTCATCGCGGTGATGAAGCCGGTGCCCTCGCGGCCGAGGAGCTGATCCTTGTGCACGCGGCAGTCCTGGAACACCAGCTCGCGGGTGGCGCTGGCGCGGATGCCCAGCTTGTCCTCTTTCTTCCCGAAGGTGAAGCCCGGCGTGTCTTTCTCCACGATGAAGGCGGAGATGCCGCGGGCGCCCTTCTCCGGGTTCGTCACCGCGAAGACGGTGTAGATCTCCGCCTCGCCGCCGTTGGTAATCCACTGTTTCGTGCCGTTGATGATGTAGTGGTCACCGTCCTTCACCGCGCGGGTGGTCATCCCCGCCACGTTGGAGCCGGCGTTGGCCTCGGTGAGGCCGAAGGCCGCCAGCGCCTGCCCGGCGGCGATGCGCGGCAGGTATTGTTCCTTCTGCGCTTCGGAGCCGGAGATGATGATCGGCAGCGTGCCCAGCCCGGTGGCGGCGAAGGCCAGCGAGATGCCGCCGCACGCCTTGGACAGCTCCTCGGTGACAATCACCATGTTCATGATGGGGGAGGCGCCGCCGAGGCCGCCGTACCGCTCGTCAATGTAGACGCCGCACAGGTCCGCCGCCGCCAGCGCCTTCACCACCTCCCAGGGGAACTCCCCGGTCTCGTCGCAGTGGGCGGCAATCGGGCGGATCTTCTTCTCCGCGATCTCGCGCGCGCAGTCCCGAATGAAGGTTTGTTCTTCGGTGAAACCGTAATCGAGCATGGTTTGACTCCTGAAGGACGGCAGCGCCGTCAGCCGTGGATGTGTGAGCGAATCGCATTAGTATAGCGAAAGGAGGGGCCGGCGTCAAAATCGCGCGGCATGCCGCGCGGCCACACGCTCACGGAGCCGGACCGCGCGGCACGTTGTCATGGCCCGCGGAGCGGGAGCTACGCCGCTTTGCCCAGACTGATGCGGTCCAGGTAGTGCCAGCCGACGAGCAGGCTGTCCGCGCGGGCTTCCGGCGGCTGGGTGATGTCGTCGTTGAGCAGCATCAGCGGGCCGGCGTACCCGACCGCGGTGAGCGCGTCGAGGATGGCGGAGAAATCCAGGCCGCCGCTGCCCGGCGGCAGGGTGAGATGGGTGCCGTCGGTGTCCCGCAGGGTGACGTGGGCGACGGCGCCGCCCAGCGCGCGGATGGCGCGGGCGGGGTCTTCGCCCAGGTGCGCCAGCAGCGCGGTGTCAATGGCCACCCCCAGCGAGGGGATGCCGAGGAGGGTGAGCAGCTCCAGCGCGCGCCGCGAGGAACTCAGCAGCGTGCCCGGCGCGACCGTCAGCGCCGGCGCGAGGCGCGCGGCCAGCGCGCGCCCCGCCGCGTCGCGCAGCCACGGCTTCGCGTGCTCCACCTCGCCGCGCCAATACGCGTCCTCCGGCGCCGGCTCGCCCGGCGACAGGATGAGCGTCTCCGCGCCCAGCCCCCGCGCGCAGGCGGTGTAGCCGAAGATCATGTCCAGCCACGCGTCGCGGTTGATCCGGCGGTCCAAGGGATTCGCGGGCACGCCGGTCACGCTCACCGCCCGCAGGTTGCGCGCCAAGAATTCCCCGCGCGCCCGCGCGCATTCCTCCTCGCCCACGTCCACCAGCAGCGGGTCAAAATGCTCGCAGTAATCGGGCACCGCCACCAGCCCCACCCGCGCGAAGCCCAGCGCCGCCAGCCGCTCCAGCGCCGCCCCCAGCGGCTCGTCCCGAAACGTCGCGCTCGACGCCGCCAACCGTGGAAACAGGTCCATCCCCACGCCCCCTCTCCGTCCCGAACACGGTGTTCCCCCTTCGCCGCGGCGATGATGTGCGCATGAGGACCAAAGGCGCGCGCCTGTGCCGGCAATGGTGAGTGGCAGACGCGGGCCGCCGCGAAAAGTGTGCCGGGTGGGCAGGCGCTTCTCCCGGTGGGCATTCCAGTGACGCCCGGAGAAGGAATCCGCCCCATCCAGGGTGAATCCATCGAGGAGGTCAGGATACTGCCGATGTATGATCTGGCGATTGTCGGCGCAGGCCCGGCGGGGGCGATGCTCGCGCGGCTGATAGGGACTCGGCACCGCGTGCTGCTGCTCGACCGGCGGCGGCTGGATACGGACCCGCGGCCGGGCCGGGCGGAGAAATGCTGCGGCGGCCTGCTGGCGCCGGATGCCCAGCAGGTGCTGGCCGAGTTGGGCCTCGGCGTGCCGCGCGAAGTGCTCTCCGGGCCACAGTTGTTCTCCGTGCGCACCCTCGATGCCGATCATGGGCTGGAACGCGCGTACCAGCGCTTCTACATCAACTGCCACCGCGACCTCTTCGACCGCTGGCTCGTGTCGCGGGTGCCGTCCGGCGTCGCGACGCGTTTCGGCGCGCTGGTGACAGGGCTGGAGACCGATGCGGCGGG
Organism: Armatimonadota bacterium; assembly: GCA_029553475.1. GTDB lineage: Bacteria > Armatimonadota > Hebobacteria > CAIYQO01 > CAIYQO01 > JAKIYB01. Next base: position 71,470 of record JAKPKV010000143.1, on the reverse strand, counting down.
CGCCACGCTCATCCTCGCCGGCGGCGAGACGGTGCGCGCGCGGCTGGTGGTGGGGGCCGACGGCGCGCGCGCGCGCATCCGCCGCCTCGCCTTCCCGCGCTGGCCGGCGCCGCCGCAGTATCTCGCGGTGCAGGAGTGGTGCGCGGCGGAGGCCGTGCTCCCCTACTTCACCGCCATCTTCGACCGCGCGGTGACCGATTTTTACGGCTGGACCATCCCCAAGGACGACCACCTCATCATCGGCGCGGCGCTGGCGCCCGGCGGGGACGCGCTGGAGACATTCGCCCGTTTCAAGGCGCGGCTGGCCGGCTGGGGCATCTCCTGCGGCCCGGTGGTGAAGCGCGAAGGCGCGCTGGTGGCGCGGCCATCCGCACTCGCGCAGCTCTGCCCCGGCGCCGGCCGCGTGCTGCTCATCGGCGAGGCGGCCGGCTGGATCAGCCCCAGCTCGGCGGAGGGCCTCAGCTACGCCTTCCGCAGCGCCATCGCCCTCGCCGACAGCCTGGACGACCTCGACGGCGTCGCCGCCCGTTACCGCCGCGCCTGCGCCGGCCTCCGCCGCAACATCCTCGGCAAACTCCTCAAATCTCCCTTCATGTACGCCCCCTGGCTGCGCGCGCTGGTGCTGCGGGCGGGCGTGGGGAGTTTGGCCGTGCGCGGCGCGTCAGCGGAAACGCCGGTGCGTAGCGAGTAATGGCAGTGGGTCGCCATGATGTATCGTGTGCCCCCGATGCCGGGGTTGTCAACGGAGGAACGCGTTGTCCCCTCCGACAATCGCCTCCGTGTGTTGGGAGTGCGCCACGCAGCGAAGCGGAGTGGCGCTGCTCCGGCCGTAGGGGTAGCACCAGGAAACAATGGTGCCAATCATCCACTGCCTCCCTGCCGTCCGTGCGGAGGCGCCATCCCGGAGGGCCAATCCGCCGGGGGACAACGGTCCCCCTGTGCCGGGATGGTCAGCGGCGGTGCTATGACTACGGCCGTCGCGGCGCCACTCCACTTCGTTGCGTGGCGCACTCCCAACACGCGGAGGCGATTGTCGCAGGAGGAGTAACAGCATGAATCACGGGGCGGCGCCATCGGCGCCGCCCCCGCTTCCCAGGCCGGCAAGAACGCGCTAAAATAGAGAATAACTACCGTATTACATAAATTAAGGAGCGCGTATGCTTGCCATGCTCTTGCTGCCCGCCGCCCTCAGCGCGCTGGCGCTGGCCGCGCATTTTTTGCGCGACGGACAATTGTTCTTCGTGCTCTGCGCGCTCGCGCTCATCCCGCTGCTCTTCGTGCGGCGGGCGTGGGCGGGGCGGGTGGTGCAGGGCGCGATGGCCATCGGCGCCGTCATCTGGGCGCAGGTCGCCTGGGGCATCGCCCAGCAGCGCCTAGCTCTGGGCGAGCCGTACTTGCGCATGGCGGTCATCCTCGGCGGCGTCGCCGCCGTCGCCCTCCTCGCCGCCGTACTCATTCAGACGCGCCGCGCCCGCCGGCACTTTCGTCTGCAGTCCGCGGACGTGCTATAATGGCGCGTCGTGACCGATCCCTGCACTGGACCCGTCACCGTCGCCCTGCCCACGCTGGGGTGCAAGGCGAACCGGTACGATAGCGACACGCTGGCCCGGGCGCTGAGCGCGCGCGGGTACGTCATCGTGCCGCCGCACGCTCCCGCCGACGTCTACATCGTCAACACCTGCACGGTGACGGGCGAGGCGGACGCCAAATCGCGCAAAACGCTGCGCAAGGCGCTGCGGGCGCGCGCGGACGCCGTCATCATCGTCACCGGCTGCTACGCCACGCTGGAGCCGGACCGGCTGGCGGCCATCGCCGGGGTGGACGCGGTGGTGCCGCTGGACCGGCAACACACACTCCCCGATCTGCTCGCCCGGCTGCGCCCGCCCGCTCGCCCCCGCGCCGACGGGCTGACCACCTCCATCGCGCGCACCCGCGCCACCGTGAAGGTGCAGGACGGCTGCGACCGGCGCTGCGCCTTCTGCGCGGTGACGCTCGCCCGCGGCGACCTGCGCAGCCGCCCGCTGGAGGAGATTCTCGCGGAGCTGCGCGGGCTGGTGGAGGCCGGCATCCAGGAGATCGTGCTCACCGGCATCCGGCTGGACGCCTACGGCCTGGAGGGCGACGGCCCGCGGCTGGCCGACCTGGTGGCGGCGACGCGCGCGCTGCGGATCCCCCGGCTGCGCCTCAGTTCGCTGGAGCCGCTGGGCATTGACGCGCGGCTGGCGGCGGCGCTGGCGGCGCACCCGACGCTCTGCCGGCATTTTCACGTCTGCCTGCAATCTGGCGACGATGGGATCCTGCGCGCGATGCGCCGCGGCTATACCGCCGATGCGTATCGCGCCATCATCGGCCTGCTGCGCGCGGCGATGCCCGCGGCCACCTTCACCACCGATATCATCGTCGGCTTCCCCGGCGAGACAGACGCGGCATTTGAGAACACCCGCGCGCTGGTGGAGGAGCTCGGTTTCCTCAAGCTGCACATCTTCAAATTCTCTCCGCGCCCCCATACCGCCGCCGCGGAGATGCCGGACGCGGTGTCCGACGCGGTCAAAGCCGCGCGCGGCGCCGCGCTCCGCGCCGTCGAGCGCCGCCTCTTTGCCGCCATCGCGGCGCCGTTCGTCGGCATGGAGGTGTCCGTGCTGGTGGAGCGTGCCGGCGCGCGCGGCGAAGGTCTCACCCCCGGCTATCTGCGCGTGCGCGCGCCCTTCCCGACGGCCGCGGCGGGCCGCATCGTGCCCGCGCGCGTCACCGCCGCCGGCGAGGACGCCCTGCTGGCCGTGCCGGTGGCATGACCGACGGCTTTCCGCCCGCATCGCCCGCCTGTTCCACGGTTTTCCCGCAAAGTTTACCTCTCGATATTTTGTGGAATACATGAAATAGATTGCGCGAATATCTCCGTCTTTTTCGATAAATATATCGCCCAATATTCACACCGATACTGCGGGCAATTACGTCCAGGAATCTCATCGCTTGTTCGGGAGGTTCTTTCACCCTCTGCAAAGCAATCCCTTCCCGGTATCAGGTGCAAATTGCCCCTGATTCGTACCTGAAGAGCCGCGCGATGCCGGATGCCAGCCTCACGGAAACGGCCAATGAAAAAACCCGGCCCCACCCCCTTGCAAAACGCGGATTTCCGGCTATAATAGTGTCGTACGTCACGGACATGTTTCAGCCTTCATCGTGGCAGTTAAGGTGGTATAATGGAACTCTTCGATCTGCCCCATAGTCAGTGCGCCGTGAATCGCACGGATGACGTCCAACACGTATTCAGCCTCTTCCCCACGCATCTCCGGCGCCGCATGCGCCGCGTCTGCGGCGGCGTGTGGATCTGGGAGACGCCCTGGCTTCCCAGCTACTACGGCATCGTAGAGAAGGGGATGCGCTGTGGCAATAAGCTGATGGACAGCAACCAGGCGGCGTGGTTCAACCCGGACGACTGCATCATCTACATGCCCGACACCATGGGCAATCAGGTGCTGCTGCATGAGTTCGCCCACCTGCTGGACCACGCCATCGCGAAAGACGGCTACTTCTACTTCACCACCTCGAAGGATTTCCATCGCGTCTGGAAGCAGGGGAAGCCGATCAACTGGTACGCCGCCTCCAACCCGCGCGAGTACTTCGCCGAGGGCGTCACCGCCTACCTGCTGCAAGACCTCAAGGGCCGCACCGATGACGGACGCCAGGTGAACCGCACCGGGCTGATGAAGAACGATCCGCAGCTGTTCCACCTGCTCGATCGCATCTTCACCGACACCGAGATGACCTTCATCTACGGTCGGTGAGCGCGCGGAGCGGTCATGCATCACGCACGGCGCCCCGCACGGGGCGCCGTGCGTTTTGGTATAACCGGCCAGTGAGGGGCCATCATCCGACCCTTTCGGGCGGGCGAGCGTCCCCGCGAGCCGACTCCGGGGGGAAGTCTAACCTGTCGTGCCCACGAGATAGCCTCTCTCACGAACACGACATATCATCACGTTCCCCCGGAGTCGTCCCGATGCATCGAGATCGCCCGCCCGAAAGACAACGATGCTCCAACGGCCGCGCCTGTCTCCATCCGTCCTGTTTCCCCCACCCCGCGCGCGGCGATGCTGTCGGCAGGGGAACACGGTCAAGGAGATGACGCAGATGCGCGAACACAGCAACGACATGCCGGGCGACATCGCCGATGAGAACGCGAACGCGCTGCCGGGCGGATTCGGCGTAGAGAATCCGGACCTGAGTCCCGACGCGCTGGTAGATGAGGTGATGGGCCTGGACGTGGTGGGACCGAGCGGGATCGCCTTCATCCCCACCAACCAGCCCCCGGGCGACAGGGCCGGCGCCAGTTTCGCCGATGCCACCGCGGAGCTCGCCGGGCTCCTCGAGGGCAATGAGAACCACCCCGGCGCGGCGGTGGGCTTCACCGGCGAGGAGAGGGAGAAGCGGTGAGGCCCCTCCCCGTGCCAGTGGGCACGGGGGAGGGCCGGGGACGGGGGCCGACAGCGACCCCCGTCCGGATCATCACTGCCACGTCGGGTCGAGGGCGGAGGCGTTGGTGAGCGCGGTCAGCGGGAAGCTTTGGTTGGTGCCGAGGAGCTTCAGCACGAGTTGGGCGAACGCGCCCTGCTGCACGCTGCAGGCCAGCGCCGTGCCATTCGGCGCCCAGGCGATGCCGATGATGGGATGGGTATCCTGCGCCAGCGGCTGCGGCGCGCTGCCCTCGGTGACCAGGTAGACGGTGGTGCCGTCCGCCACCGCCAGCGCGTCGGCGCCGGGCTTCCAGGCGATGTCCGTCGGGTGGCCGGTATAGATGCGCGTGACGGCGCCGGTGCCGTTGGCATTCATCAGGTAGACGCCGTCGGAAGGTGAGAAGCCGGAGTTGATGCAGAAGGCGATTTTCGCGCCGTCATGCGACCACGCCGGCTTGCCCGGGATGCCGAGCGTGCCGACCGCCAGCGTCTGCGGCGCGCCGCCCTGCGCGGTGATCACCACGAGCTGTCCGGTGATCCCGATGCCGCTGCTGAAGGCCAGCTTCGTGCCGTCGGGCGACCACGCCGGATCGTGCCCGGACACCGCGTAGAGCTGCTGGAAGCCGGTGCCGTCCGCGTTGATGAGGCAGATGCCGCTCTGCGGCACGCCCGCCGCGACGAAGGCCAGCTTCGCCGCCGTCGGCGACCAGGCCGCCTCGCCGAAGTGGTTGTTGCCGACCGTCAGGTTGGTGGTGGCGCCGTCCCCGGTGAGCAGCGCGAGATTGCCGTAGAGATTTTTCTTCGTGAAGGCGATGGCGCCGACGAACGCGCGCGCCACCGTCACCGGCAGCGATGCCTGCCGGCCGTCCTTCTCCGCCACCACCGCGCCGGCGCCGAGGCCGGTGGCGATGAAATGGCCGTCCTGATCAATGCAGCCGATGCCGCCGGTCACGCTCCACGCCGCCTGCACCGGCGAGCGCGTCGCGCGCCCCCGGTTGCCGGCGCCATCCACCTCGTAGGCGGTGAACTGCACCGTCTGTCCCAGGTAGAGGTTCTGCAGATCGGCGTTGCCCGTCGCCACCAGCGTCAGGCCCACCGGCGGGCCGGCGACCACCGTCAGGTCTTCCGTGCCGCGCACCTCGCCCACGGTGGCGACCACCGTGCCGGTGCCCGGGGTCTGCGCCAGGAATAGCCCCTGCTGGTCAATCTGCCCGACGCCGCCTTCCACGCTCCACAGCGGGGAGACCGCCACCGTGTTGCCGAAGGCGTCCACGCCGGTGGCGCTGAACGGCACCGTGCCGCCGGCGGGCACCTGCGCCAGATTCACGGCCGCGGGCGCCGTCACGTCAAGGCTCACCAGATTGCCGGCATTCACCACCACGGGGATGCTCGTCGCGGCATCGAACGCGGCCGCGGTGATGGTGCCGCTCTGCGGCGTCTGCGTGGCGGCGGTGAAGACGCCGGTCTCCGAAATCGTCCCCACGCCCTCCGTCACGCCCCACGTCACCGCCGCGTCCGGCACCACGCTGCCGTCATCTCGCCGCGTCACCGTGGCGGTCAGCGGCACCTGTTCCCCCGCCGCCGCGTTCACCGCGGCGGGCGTGATCGTCACCACATATTCCGTGATGATCTGCGGCAGGCCGCCCCCGCCGCCGCCATCACTACAGCCAAACAGCCCCAGCCCGAGGGCGGCCGCCAGGGCCAGCCAGGATAGTCGCGCAAGCAAGCTCCTCATGATTGTTGCCCCTCCCATGCATGTTGGATTGCCTTCACTCTACGCCGTCCGCTCGCATGTAAAGGGCTTGCCTGCCGACGAATTTACCGCGCTGTCGGAGAATACGCACAAAGCGGGAGGGGAGCGTATCGCCAGGATGTCCTCTTCCGCCACCCACCTCCGTCCAGCGCAGGCGCGTTTTCGGCGCGCGGGAGGGATGCGCTCCCCCGGTGTCTAATGTAGAAGCATCTGCATCTCACCAGAAAGGACGGTCATCATGCGACTCTTCGCGCTGTGCATGTTGCCCGCGCTGGCGGCGGCGCTGCTGGCGGGCGAGTATACCGTGACGCTCACCGACCACACGGGACGCGGCTTCGCGCCCGATCTGGTCACCTACACCATCCCGCGGCCGGCGAATCCGGCGGCGGTGCGCGTGCTGGACGGCGCGGGCGCGGCCCTGCCGGCGCAGGTGACGATCGGGGCGGATGGACAGGCGGCGCTGAGTTTCGTCACCGCGCTGCCGCCCGGCGCGACCGTGCGCTACACCCTCCGCGATGACGGCCAGGGGCCGGCCGCGGCGCCCGCGGTGTCCGCGACGCAGGACGGCGACGCCCTCATCCTCGCCAATCAACTGCTCGCGGTGAAGACGCCCGCGCCACAGACGAAGACATTTGACCGGCCGGTGGCGGCGGAGGCGCTGCCCGCGCCCATCCTCGCCTTTCGCGGGCCGGACGGCGCCTGGCGCGGCGCGGGATCGCTGCGGCTGAAGCGGCCGGTGACGCAGTTCGCGGTGACGCGGACGGCGCAGGGCCCGGTCTTCACCGAAGTGCGCTATCGCCTCGATTACGCCGGCGGCGGGTATTACCAGGCCACGGTGCGCGTCACCGATCGCGCCCCCTTCGCGCAGGTGCGCGAAGAATACGACCTCGGCACCGACGCCGACACCGACTGCTGGCAACTGGATCTGTCCGCGGGCTGGCAGCCGGATGCGGCCGAGCACATGAACGTGGCGGGACAGGGCAACGGCCCGGTACAATATCCGAGCCTGGCGCAGGAGGAGAAGGCGAAACCCGGCAACATCAATCCCGCGCTGAATACCGACAACGGCGGCGACCTGCCGCTGCGCTTCATCCATCACGACTCCTGCTGGGGCTCGAAATTCGTCGCCTTCTACGGCATCCACGCCGCGGCGGCGCGGAAGGCGGACCCGAACCAGTACCCGATGGCCATCGTCGCGCCGCTGCATAAAGGCGACTGGCGGCGCTCACCCAGCCTGCCGGTGTATGTGAAGGACGGCCAGGTGCGCGTGCAATTGCCCATGGCCACCTGGCCGTCCTCGTGGCTGAACGAGCCGCGCTCCGACGTGTCCCCCTTCTCCTGCCACGAGCACGACGCCGCGCTGCCCGTCACATACGGCCGCCGCGTGTGGGCGCTGGTGCTGGCGAAGCCCGCGCACCACGTCACCGGCTACGGCGATGCCACCACGACTGCCAGCCCCGCCTATGCCGTGCGCGCCCTCTACGGCATTGTCGGGCTGGATCGCTACAAGGACTACCTCCTCGAGTGGCCGGATACGAAGGCGACCTATCCGCGCGTCTTCACCACCCCCGCGTGGCAGGCGCAGCCGGCCGAGGCGGTCGCGCCCAACTTCAAGGTGAACACCTCCGGCAGGTCACTGCCGCAGAGCATCCTCTACATCATGACCTCGCTGTCCATCCATCACCACCAGACGACGGGCGACTTCGGCGGCCCCATTGGCAACGCGGAAGCGGCGCTGGCGAACCCGAACCTGCCCGAGGCACAGCGCCGGCAGCTTCGCGCCCAGTTGGCGCTGCTGAGTTACCTGCTCATCGAACCGGACGTGACCAGCGCCGGCAACGGCTCGCACCACGGCAATCCGAATATGGGGGTCTCGCGGCTCTCCGACCGGAGCAACCTGGCGGCGCTGATCCCCGACCACCCCATGCATAGCGCCTGGTCGGAATACATGGCGCGGTTTCTCGCCTACAAAATGGGCAGCTTCATGGCGCCGGAAGGCGGCTGGTTCGAATACGGCGCCAGCTACCATATGCACGGCTACGGGAAGATCGCGCGCGGCATCATGGGCGTGTTGAGCAGCCGGCCCCCGCAGGCCGACCAGATTTGGGCCTATCACCGCGCCGATATGGACTATTTCCTGAACCTGCTCTCGCCGGTGGATACCCGCTACGGATCGCGCACCATCCCCGGCACGGCCAATTCGGCGGTGGGGCAGTCCCCGCACTACCTGCAGGCGATGGGCACGGTGGCGGACACAGACCCCGCGTTCGCCGCCAACCTCCGCTGGGCCTGGGACCAGAACGGCCGCATGATCGGCACCGGCGCCGACGGCATCACCATCCCGGCGATGATCCGCCCGTCCATCGCGGCGAAGGAGCCGACGCTCGCCAGCCGCGTCTACCCCGGCTTCGGCGTCATCTTCCGCGCGCACCAGGGCCCGGAGGAGACGTGTCTGTACCTGCGCAGCGGCTACCTGTGGAGCCACTGGAACCAGGATCAGGGCAACCTCATGCTCTACGCGAAGGGCGCCGTGCTGCTGCCGTCCCAGCCCTACCAGTATGGCGGCCCGCGGGACAATGCCTTCCCGGATAAGAATTTCATGCGCTTCGGCGCGCCCACTAACGATTTCCCGCATGCCTGGGCGGACAGCAACGTGCTCGATGCCCACTTCAGTCCGAGCGTGGACTACGCCTGGGCGTCCAGCGGGTACCCCGACTGGTATATCACCCCCGGCGCGCGCGCGCAATGGGAGCGTGCCAACACGCGCGACCTGGTCGCCGGCCTCGGACAGGCGGAAGGCGCCTTCACCTGGGACCGCCAGGTGCTCTTCCTCAAGGGCGCGACGCCGAAGAGTCCGAACTACTTCGTCATCCGCGACTCGACGCACGGCGACGGGAAATTGGCCAGCTGGTTCAACCTCAGCCTGCTCGGCCGCAAGGCGAACGTCACGCGGGACGGCGGCACGGTGAGGCTGGATACCGAGTGGCCGACGAAGCTGGAGTTGCTCTTCACCGACCGCGCGGAGCCGGCCTTCGAGCTGGCCGAGGACGACCTGCCCATGCAGACGGGCGCATACAATACCCCCACGGGCACGTCGCGCGACTGGGTCGGCGGCAAGGAGCAGCACGTGGCGCTGCGCCTGCGGAGCGCGCCCGGCCAGGAGGTGGCCTGGGTGCTCTACCCACGCGGCGCCGGTGAGGCCGCGCCGAAAGCCACGCGGCTCGCGCCCGGCGTGACGAAAATCGTCACCGCCGAGGGCACGGATTACGTCTTCCTCTCCCCCAGGCCGCTGACCTATACCGGCGGCGGGGTCGAGTTCAGCGGCCTCGCCGGCGCCGTCCGCGTGGCGAAAAACGGCAAGGCCACGCTGGTGCTCTCCGCCGGACCGGGCAAAGTCGGCTACAACGGTCAGGTCATCGCCGGCACCGCGCCGTTCGAGCGGACGGTCGCCGCCGGAAAGAAGACGCAAACCCTCCCCGCGCCCGCCTGGCAGGTGCGGCAGCCCGCCGCCCTGCCCGCCGCGCGGCCGGTCGTCGCCGGGGTGACGAAGGCGGATGCTGACGCCGTCACGCAATACGTGGTGGATGCGCCGATGGCGATCACCGCCGCCGACGGCGACGTGCGGCTCCACGCGCGCAAGGCCACCGTCGAGTGCGGCAAGGATGCGGCCGGCAAGCACTGGGCGCGTTTCGTGGTGCCCGAACGCGCCTACGTCCAGCTCTCGGTGGGCAACATCGGCGTGCGCGGCGTCGGCCCCTTCGATCTCACCTTCACCGCCGACGGCATCACCGGCATGGTGGACGGCGACGTTCGCACCCTCGTCACCACCTGGCCGGAGCGGATCATCCGCCCCGGCTACGCGATGGACGGCGTGCGCTGGTATGCCGGCTTCGGCGACGAGCACTCCATCGTCATGGGTACGAAGGCCCCGCAGTTCGGCATCGCCTTCGGCGTCTCCGCCGGCCCGCACGCGGTGAAAATCGGCGAGTGGGAATGGCCCGCCATGCCGCCCGCGCCGCCGCGCAAGGCGGTGGAGTAGCGTAGCGGGTAAGGCGCACGGTGGTGCACGAGCGGCTCCCTCCCGCTGCGCCCATACGGCACGGGGGGTGGGAGGGGCTGGGAACATCGGCGTCACGCGAGGGTTCGCGTCTCCTTCGTACTCGTGCTCGTACTCGTGCTCGTACTCGTGCTCGTGCTCGTACTCGAAACGGTTGTGCTGCAGTCGAGCGCGGTCTTGCCGCGCGTCGGGCAGTCCGGTGCCTGGAGATCAGACGCGAGGTGAAGAATCGAAGCCCGTATTCGAGTACGGGTACGAAACGAGCGCTGACGCGCTGATGGGGGGAGGTGAGGGCCGCGCGAAGGGACCCTGCGGGTAGCGATACGTACCGTTGCACGTATCCCACGCGCTGCACCAGCGCGTTATTCGGTAACGGCGCCTACGCGCGCGGCGAGACAGCGTCTCGCCCGCGAATGCGCCGCCTTCGCCATGCCGTGATCCCCTCGCGAAGCCGCAAAATCCCCCAGAGGCCGGCAATCGCCAGGCACAGGTACGGCAGCGCGTAGAACCAGCGCATATAGGGGGTGAGGCCGCTGGCCAGGGCGACACGCGCCAGCGCGCCGGCTTCCTCGCCGTTGGGAATGGTGGCGACGGCGTGACCGCTGGGGGAAAAAACCTGCGACACGCCGGAGGAGGTGGGGCGCACCACCCAACGCCCCGCCTCCTCGGCGCGGGCCTGCGCCATGCGCGCGTGCTGCACGTGCTGGGTGTCCGACCAGCTATACGCGTCGAAGGTGGGCACCACCAGCAGCTCGGCGCCGCCGTGCACCATGCGCACGGCGGTGCCCGCGTAGTCGAAATCGTAGCAGATGCCCACGCCGAGGTTGCCCGCCGGCGTCGGGTAGACGTGCGGGCGCCGCCCCGGCACGCCGTCGGCGAAAAACTGGATGGGGTGGCGCTTGTGATAGCTGCCGATGGCCGCGCCGTTCGGCGCGAAGATGATCGCGCTGTTGGCGAAGACCTCGCCCTCCACCAGCGTCATCGAACGCCGCCGCAGCCAGTCGCAGGGATGGGTCGCCGGCACGCGCTCCTTCGCGCCCACCACCAGCGTCGCGCCCATCGTCCGCGCCAGGTCGCGCAGTTCGCCCCGCGTCCGCGCGTCCTCCAGCACGTAGGAGGCGAGGGCGTATTCCGGCCACACCACGAGGGCGGGGCGGGCAGCGCGCAGCGCCAGCGTCCGCGCGCGAAAATAGTCGAGATCGCCGTTCTCCCCCTGCACCAGCGCCACGCGCACCGGTTCGCCGGTCATCCGCGGCATCGGCGCGGGGACGTTCAGGTACAGGCAGAGCGCCGCGATGGGGATCGCCAGCGCCAGCGTCGCCAGAAAGCGCCTGCCCCGCGGCAGGCGCATGGTGAGCAGCTCGGCCACCAGCGCGTTGCCCAGCACCAGCAGGAAGGTGGCGCCGTAGACGCCGACCAGCGGGTAGAGCGTGCCGCTGTGCCGGGCGGAGGCGAAGGCGAAGCCGAGCTGGCACCAGGAGAACTGAAAATACCAGCCTTCGCCGCGCAGCCAGTCCACCGCCACCCAGAGCACGGGCGCCAGCAGCGCGGTCGCCCACCAGCGCCCTCCGCCGGCGAGCAGGCGGTACCCCACCCCGAAGAGCACCAGCGGCAGCGCCATCAGCAGGTAGATGCCCACCGCGGCCATGCCGAAGATGCGGGAAATCCACGGCAGCGCCGCCGCGAAGAAGACCAGGCCAAAGAGCAGCGTGAGCCAGCCGGCGGCGCGCACCTCGCGCGCCCGCCGCAGGGCGATAAAGAGCGGCACCAGGTAGAGCCAGCCGAACCACCACACCTCGCGCGGCGGGAAGAGGAGCGTCGCCAGCCAGCCGGCGGCGACCACCAGGACGATGTTCCACACCGCCCCGCGCACGAAGCGCTCCCCGGTCAGCGGCTCCTCCGCCGTCAGCCCCAGCGGCATCCCCAGCACCCTCATCACGCGCGCCCTCCGTCGTGGGATACCGATAGTATACCGCGAGCACGCCGGCAGTTACACCCCACACCCCACGTGCCGCCGCCACCGTACGGCCAGGCCCTGGGAGGCGCGCGCCCGGCCAATGGCAGGAGTTTCTCGCCAGGCGCTGTATTGTCATGGTGAGGTGGAGTGGAAAGGAGGCCGGGATGGATTTCTGGATTGCCGTGGGAGTCATCGTCCTGCTGGCGGTCGCGGCGGCGCTGGTGAAGCAGGCGCTGCGCCGCATGACCGCGCGCAAGGCGGCGAAAGCCGACGACGAACCGATGATTTCCCTGGTGCTGCTGCGGTCGTCACGGCTGGCGCTCACCGAGGACGACGTGCGGGCGCGAGTGAGCCGCGCGCTGGGCACGCAGTTCGATCTCGGCAATGAGCACGCCACCGAATTCGTGATGGAGATGCCGAAAGAAGCCCGCCCCCCCTTCGGCGAGGGGCAGACCTTCATGGTGCAGCTCAACGCCGGCCTCTTCTTCGTCCACAGCTACGGGCAACCGTATGCGGACCTCGACGGGCGCGCCGTTGACGGGATCACGGATTTGCGCCTGCGACGCATCATGACGGACCACCGCGCCTGGCTATCCGTGGACCTGCTCTCCGCGCCGGAAGGCGCCGCGCGCGAGGCGGCCTACCCGACCATCGGCAAGATCCTCGCCGCGATGCTGGACGCGGAGAGCCTCGGCGTGCTCGCGCCGCAGCTCTCGCGCTGCCATCCGCTCAACGACGACGCGCGCGACGCTCTGCGCGGTGACGACCCGCTCGCGCTGTTCTCCGCCATGCCGGTGCCGATCCTCAGCGTCGCCGCTGATGACCCCGCCATGACGGCGGCCATCGCGGAGGCGCGCCGGCGCTGGCCGGAATTCGTGGCGGCCTTCACCGCGCGAGCGGCGGAGACCCAGGGCTTTCACGTGAAGGCGGCCTTCACCCACGGCGACGCTACCGAGCATATCTGGGTGGAAGTGGACGCCATTGACGGCGAGACCATTACCGGCAGCGTGGGCAACGACCCGGAAAACATCCCCGGCCTGCAATACCATGACCGGGTGACGGTCACCGTGGAGCGGATCAGCGACTGGCTGTATTTCAACGGCCAGGAGATGGTGGGCGGCTTCACCGTCAAGGTGCTGACGGAGATGATAAGCCGGAAAACGTGACGCCAACGCCGCGCTTCCCCCTCTGACGCTGTTTGACATGTAAATACCGGACGATGGCTAATATAAAGACTTTCGCCCTTAGAAACTGTCCGAGCAGTCTCGGTGTGGGGCTGCTCGGACAGTTTCTGACAGGGCGAGGGGTTTTCTCACGGCACCGGGTCCCAGGGCGCTGCCCTGGGCTATGGGATGGGCAGAGAAGGAATGGTCTTTTTGCCTTTCCAATCCATTCCTATTCTTCACATGCTATAGCCCAGGGCAGCGCCCTGGGACCCGGTCACGAAAGGGGAACGACGCGCGGTAAGCGCAAAATTCCTACCCCACGCTCGCCGCCTCCAGCAGCGCCCGCCGCGCCGCTCTGAACGCCGCCGCGTCCTTCGTATAATCGTCAAATCCCCGCAGCACCGGCTCGATGAGCGCCTGCGCCCGCGCGGGGTCGAGCCTCCGCAGCAGCTCATAATCCTCCACCCCCTCCCGCTGCGCCTCCAGCCGCACGCTGCTCCACGGCCCATCGGCGCCGGGGTAGACGATGTGGGTGTCGCCGGCGGGGAGTTTCGTCTCGCCGCCGTGGCCCACCACGCTCTGCTGGAAGGGGTCCTGGCCGGGGCGGTAATGGTTCAGCCCCCAGTGCAGGAAGCCGTGCAGGCGGAAGCGGGCGGCAGCCCAGCCGAAGAGCGCGGGGCGCAGCAGCTCCATGTCCAGCAGGCGGTTGAGCCAGGGGCCGCCGGGGAAGCAGCAGGTGTAGAACCACACCGTGTCGCCCACCGCGCGCTGCGCGGTGAAAAATTCCTGGTGGCGCTGGTACTCCTGCGCCTGCGGGCACCAGATATTCACCGAACCCACCAGCCCCTCGTACATGGTGGCATCCACGATGGGGAGGCCGGGCATATACTTGCGCACCATGCCGGTGAAGATGCGGTAGTCGGCGGCGTTGCTGTCAATGGGCTCGTCGGCGACGTGCTGCAGCCAGCGTCCCCCCCAGCCGTTCCCTTCGATCTCTTCCATCAGCTGTTGCGCGATGCCGGCGAGATCCGCGTTGCCCTCCGCCGAGGTGGCCAGACTCCTGGTGAGCGCGATGCTGAAGGTGGGGCTGTGCCAATCATCGGTCGTACGCCCGCCAAAATGCCCGCCCTCGATGTAGTGCATGCCCGCATCGGTGAAGACCTGCACCAGCCGGCGCAGGCGCTCGCGGTTCAGCACGGGGTGGCCGTCCCGCATCGCGAAGACGTCGCCCTGCGGCACCCAGAAGATGTTCTGCCGGCCGTGTACCATCAGCGCGGCGTAGCGGGCGATCATCCGCCAATGCGCCTCGCCCCACGGCTCCAGGTCGTGCCGCTCGGCCATCAGCCGCAGGCTGAACCAGTTCGTGTAGGGGAAGCTGCCCGCGCCTACCGGCGGGATGGAGACGGCATGCACGCGCACCGTCAGCGTCAGGTGGGCCGGCTCCCCGCCGGCGTCTATCGCGAGGGTGCAGGTAAACGCGCCCGCCGGCGCATCCGGCGCGATGGGCACGTGCAGGCGCAGCGCCATGATGGGGCTGTCTATTTCAAGGGGTTCCGATGCGGCGTGCCCCCCCACGGCCCCGGTGAGCGGCTGCATGGCGTCGAAGACGCGGAACGGCGCGCGGCGGGCGACGAAGGGATTCGCCACCCCGTCGCGCTCGGTAAAGCCGTCCAGCCCCGTGTTCGCCTCGACCGGCACGTCCAGCAGGCGAAACCACTGCCCCGCCGCGCCCGTCACGTGGCAGCGCAGCGTCTTGCCCGGCGTCAGGCCATTCAGCAGCACGTGCGCCGCCGCGATGCCGCCGCGCGCGACATCCAGCGTCATCGCCAGGCGTGGCGCGTCACCGACGACGGCATCGTCATACAGGAATTCCAGGCTCTCGCGAAGCTCAGCGCGCATGGGTTCACCTCCGGGGTGATGCCCCCTCACCCCCGGCCCCTCTCCCCGGGGAGAGGGGAGTGAATTGAGAAACGAACGCTGTATTATTCATCCGACTATACCTCCCTCTCCTCGGGGAGAGGGGCAGGGTGAGGGGGTGCAATTCTACAGATATTCCAGCATCTCCTCCGCCGTCTCCACCTCCGTGTGCGGGGGGATGGTGATGCCGCGGGGCACTTTCAGGCGCGGGTGGATGGTGACGCCGCCGGACAGCGTCACGCCCGGGCGGATGATCACTTCGTCGCCGATGGCCACGTAGCGCTTCAGCAGGATCGGCAGGCCGTGGGTGGAGTCAATGTCCACCATGATGCCGGTGAGGGTATCTTCGATGACGCTGCACGGGCCAACTGACGAGCCGGCGCCCACCGACGAGCGCCGGATGGTGGCCTCTTCATAGATTTCGCCGTCATCGTCAATGTTGCACTCGGAGAGCGTGACGCCGGGGTAGATGCGCACGTATTTGCCGATGCGCACCGGCGGGATGATCGTCACCAGGTCCTGCGCGATCTTCTCCGCCAGCGTCAGGCCGCTGATGGGGTCGCTCATCGCCAGCGACTCCGGCTCGATGAGCAGGCCGCCCCCGCCGGGGTACTGGTCGCGCAGCAGCAGGTTCATGGACTGAAAGCGGCCGTGCAGCACGTCGAGCATCGTCTCCAGGTAGCTGGGGATATTGCCCAGGTCGCCCATGCGCCCGATCTGCTGCGCGTAGACGGGGTAGCCCTTCTTCACCAGCCACGGCAACAGGTCTGTGCCGATGTCGAACTGCTCCTGCCGCGCGGCGCTCACCTCCGGATCGCGGCACAGCGCGCGCAGCATGGCGGCGTTCATCAGGTAAAAGCCGGCGTTCGTCGGCAGCGGCGCGCCCGCCCGCGTGCCGCAGAGCGCGGTGATCTGCGCCAGCGACGGCTTTTCCACGAAGCCGCGCACCCGGCCGTCGGCCTCGCACTGGATGAGGCCGTACCGCCCGGCGATGGCTTCGGCGGGCTGGAACGCGGCGGCGATGGTCACCACCGCGTCGTGCCGCTGGTGCGCGGCGAGCATGGCGGGCAGGTCAATGTCCAGCACGGAATCGGTGGGGAAGACGAAGATGGTGTCGTCCAGTCCGAAATAGCCCATGTTGGTGATCACCGCGTCGGCGCTGCCCACGTTGCGGCGGTCATAGCGCACGGACGAGTAGCGGATGCGCACGTCCAGCGCCTCGCCGTAGCCCACGATGCTCTTGATCTGGTAGCGGTTCTCCTTGCCGCTGGTGATCATGATGAAATCATGCATGCCCTGCTGGCCGAGGATACTGATGACCCAGTCCAGCACCCGGCGGCCCAGGAAGCGCACGGCGGCTTTCGCGCGCAGGTAGCCCCGCGCCTTCAGCGTGAGCGGGCGAAAGCGCACGCCCTTCCCCGCCGCCAGGCCCAGGCCCAGCACCTGCGACACCTGGCGATTCTCGGCCGGACACTGCGTGCCGTCGGATTGGCAAATCATCTCCGCCCCCCTCCCGCCGCTTCAGGCGCTCTCCGCACTCAGTATACTCACCCCCCTCCCGGAAAGGCAAGGCGCTTCCCGCCGCCACGCGCGAAAAATCGCCGGAAGATTTTCTCTGGATGACGCGGGACGATGCGGGCCGGAAGCGCCCCCCCCCCGACGCCGCCGCGGGAGGACGGCGACACCGCGTATAATTTTGTGACAGGGGGCACCGATATTATGGCCAACAGCGCTGAAGTTGATAGATGGGTGAAAAGGCTGGCGTCCGGTTCACTGGAAGAAAGGATAGACGCGTGCAAAGAATTGGGGGCGCTGGGGGACGCGCGGGAGGGCAACGTCTACTCCGGCGACTGGCTCGCCCGCAAGGCCCTCTTCGATTTCGACCGGGTGGAGATCCGCCGCGCGAGCGAGATGGAATCGGCACGGTGGAGATAGACCGCGCCTATACGGACGCCGCCGTGTAACCCGCCTAGCACCCCGGCCCCACCAAACCCCGTTCGTAGTGAGGCACGCAGCGGAGCGGAGTGCCGTGCGCGTATAGTCTCGGTCACGGATTGCACAGACGACGGCACTCCGCTCCGCTGCGTGCCTCACTACGAACGGGATGGTTTGGGGCGGGCGAGCGTCCCCGCGAGCCGACTCCGGGAGGAAATGATGGAAGTCGTGTTCGATAGAAAAGCTATCTCGCGCGCGCAAGCTATCTCGCGCGCGCGACGGATAAGACTTCCGCCCGGAGTCGGCTCGCGGGGACGCTCGCCCGCCCATTTTCGACGCCGGGGCCTATTGCGGTTCCCGGTCGCTCGGCGGCCAGTCGTCCGTGCGGAAGGGGCTGGCGGGCAGGCCGGCGGCGTTGTAGAGGTTGCAGGGCGGGTTGTTCGCCCAGCCGTAGCGGACGGCGACGGGGGCGGGCACGCGCGGGCTGGAGACCACCACCGTGTCGCCGTCAATGACGGCGTCCGCCCAGACGAATCGGCGGTCGGCGCCGGCGATCTGGAAGGCGCGCGGCGGGCCGTCCTGCGCCATCAGACGCTGTGCCGGTGAGGAGGCCGGCGCTCCCGGGTCGAAGAAGAGGCGGATGGCTCCGCCTTCGACGCGCATGGCGCGGTACAGCGGGCCGGAGTAAACCACCTCCTGCCCGTAGTCCTTCGCCAGCGCCCACCGCGCCAGCCGCAGGCCCACGTCCTGCTTGTTCGTCGGGTGGATATCCGCCGCGTCGCCGATGTCAATGATCACCGCCATGCCGGTGTTCGGGCAGCTCAGCGTCAGCCGCTGCGCCTCGCGCAGCTCCGCCCAGCGGCTCTCACCCGGCTCCGGGGTCTCCGCCATATAGTTGGCGAGCTGCACGTAGTAGAAGGGGAAGTCGCCCTGCCCCCACTGCCGCCGCCAGTCGGCGATCATCGCCGGGAAGAGCGCGCGATACTGGTCGCCGCGGTCCGCGTTGGACTCGCCCTGGTACCAGATGGCGCCGCGCAGCGCGTAGGGCACCAGCGGGGCGATCATGCCGCGGTGCAGCGCGTAGGGGCTGTTCGGGTTGCCCGGCCCCGGCGGCATCGGCGGGGGCGACACCTGGGTGAGGCCGAAATTCTGCTCCACCTGGTAGCGCCAGGCGCCCGCCAGCGGGATGGCGTCCGCCTCCGGCGCGCCGACGGGCTTCACGCGCATCTGCGCGGCGGAGCCGATCATGCCGGACGCGTACATGTGGCTGAACACGCGCACGGCCAGCGTGTTGCGGCCCGCCGTCACCAGCGCGCCGGGCACAGTGTAGGCCCGCGGCGTGCACCAGGCCAGCGGATGCTCGCGGAAATCAATGCCGCCCACCGGGACGTTGTTCCAGTAGGTGATGTCCGACTTATCAATGGGCGCGAGATGCAGGTCGAGATCGCGCCCCGCCCAGGCGGCGGGGAGGTCGAGCTCCAGGCGGAACCACACCACGCCGTGGTGCCGCAGCCCGCGGTCCTGCCAGTTGCCGGGCAGCGCCATCGTCGGCCAGTCGGCGGCGTCCGTCGCCGGGTCCGCCCACCCCCGCGGGTGGCCGCTGTTGCCGGCGTCTTCCGGCAGCGCGCGCCGCTCCCACGCGGCGTAGGCCGTGCGGTAGGCCGCCTGCACGTCATCCACGCCGGCCATCATCGCCTCGTAGTCGTCGGCGATGCCGCGCAGCGCGGGGTCGGCTTCCAGCGCCTCGCGGCTCGTCCACGCCTCCGCCACCGTGCCGCCCCAGGAGGCGTTGATCATGCCGACGGGGATGCCCAGCCGCCGGCGCAGCTCGCGGGCGAAGAAGTAGCCCACGGCGGAGAAGTTGCCGGCGGTGCCGGGGGTGCACGGCTGCCAGGCGCCCTGCACGTCGCGCGCGGGCGCGTACACCGCGGCCTTGGCCACCGTGAACATGCGCAGGCCGGGGTCATCGGCGGCCCGAATCTCCGCCTCAGCGTCGCGCGCGAGCGACAGCGGCCATTCCATGTTCGACTGCCCGGAGCAAATCCACACCTCGCCGACGAGGATATCGCCCACCGTCAGCGCCTCCGCGCCGGCGGTCACCGTCAGGGTGTGCGGGCCGCCCGCGGGCAGCGGCGCCAACGTCGCCCGCCAGCGGCCATCGTCGCCGGCCGTCGCCTCCGCGCGCGCTCCGGCCAGCGCGACGGCCACGCGCGCCCCCGGCGGCGCCCATCCCCAGATGGGCAGCGGGCGCTCGCGCTGCAGCACCATGCCCTCGGAAAAGAGCGCGGCCAGCGTGAGCGAAGTGACGGATTCGGCGACGGATGTCATGGGATGCTCCTTGGACGAGTAGATTGGCGCACCTCTGCCCCCGACCTCCTCCTTTAAGCGATCATTCTGCCGGTGGGGACACCGGCGCTCCCAGAGGGCCGGGGGGAGAGGTGCGCCACGGCTTGCGCTTACCCCCGCTTGAAAAACTCGATCACCTCGCCGTCCAGCCCGCGGACGAAGGCGAGGCGCACGGGGGTGGGCGGCTCGGTGGGGATGACGTGGCTGAAGGGGGCGTGCATCTCGGCGGCGCCGGCGGCCAGGGCGCGGGCGAAGGCGGCGTCGGGATCGTCGCTGGTGAAGGCGAGGTGCAGCCAGGCGCCCTCGGGCAGCGGGCCGTCCCCGCCGCCGGCGAAGATCTCCACGCTGTCGCCGTTGCCGGCGTCCAGCATGGCCGCGCGCGTGTCCCCCTCGCCCCAGCGCATCGTCGGGGTCAGGCCCAGGCCCTGGGTGTAGAAGGCGAGCGAGGCGTCGAAATCCTTCACGCGAATGGCGACGTGGTGGATGCCCTGCAGCAGGCGGTCGGTCATGGCGGTGCTCCCGGTGTGTTGCTGGGCGGTATCTTAACCCACTTGCGCCGGGGATGCAAGGGGCCAGGGGCAATGCCGCGCGAAGCCGGCAGGACTCTCCGTCCCGCTCGCGAATGAAACAACCGGTCCCGGCAGGTGTCTATCAGCATAATGACCGGTCACAAGGGAGGTGTCCCATGCGAAATCTGTCCGTGCTGCTCGCGCTGCTGTGCGCGGGCGCCGTCCTGGCGCAGGCGCAGCCCCCAGACGTGGTGGCGACGTTCACGCTGAAGGAGCTCTTCGGCGTGTCGCATCCCGACCAGCTCGTCGAATTCGCGCTGGCGCACCCCGTTGACGTCGAACGGTGCTACCTGCTGGCGCCGAACAACGCCGAGACGCCGTACCAGGTGCTGGACGGCGGCAAGACGCTGGCGGTGCGCACGCACCTGACCGCCTCGCGGCTGGCGGTGCGGCGCGGCCTCGGCCGCACGTGCGAGGAGTGGGCGGCGCATTATAAATTCGAGACGGCGGGCGTGGAGAAGCTGCTCACCACCGACGGCCCGTATTTCACCCCCGGCGACGTGGTGCAGGTGGACGGCGCGCGGCTGCCGGAGGAGCTGGCCGCCGACACGAATTATTACGTGACGACGCTGGAGTTCCGCGAGGTGAGCGGCTGGGGCTTTCATTTCATCGGCCTGGCGCTCACGCCGGACGGGCCGGCCATCCCCATCGCGAAATCGGGCGACAACACCGGCATCATCGCGCAGGCGCTGGTCGCCGACCCGGAGACCGACCAGCTGTACGTGCACGATCACCGACTGGCGAATGACGCGCCGGTGATCTTCCGCACCAATGGCGAGCTGCCGCGCCCGCTGGTGCCGGACGTGGAATATTACGTCCGCAACGCGTCCGCCGATCGCTTCCAGGTGAGCGCGACGCGCGGCGGCAAGCCGCTGGACCTCGTCACGCCGGGTCGCGGCATCCACGAGCTGCTGGTGCAGTGGACGTGGACGCTGAAGAGCGGCCGCGCGCCGAAACCCTACACCGGCGGCGTGCAGGTGACGCAGCCGGCGGACAAGATGTCCTGGGAGATCACCAACGGCACACTGGGCGTGCGCCTCCCGGTGTCGCACACCCCCGCCGATCCGGCGAAAGCCCCCGCGCCGGTGCTGGCGGTGCGGCTGGCGGACGGCACGTGGACCACCGCCTCCTCGCCCATCACCTTCACCCCCGGCACGCAGGTGAAGCAGGTGGCGGTCACCTTCCCGGAGCGCGGCCCGCTGAAGACCGTCGCCGAGGTGACGTATACGCTGGACCGCGCGCGGTATAATTACGGGGCGCAGGCCGTCTGCCCCGCCGGCCCCGGCGCATACACCTGCCGCATCGAGGTGCAGGCCGGCCAGCCGTCGGTGCTCTTCGAGGAAGAGACCGACTGCCAGTTCTCCTACAACATTGATCTGGCCGGCGTGACGCTCACCCAGGCGCGCTACCGGGGGCACTCGGTGCGCGACAGCAAATACGGCTGGCGCCCGGATGGGAAAAAGGTCGAGGATCGCCGGACCGACGCCTTCTTCGACCTGCCCTACGATAAAAATTACCGCGCCAACTACGTGACCGACCTGAACGGCGGCAGCATCCGCTGGATGGCGCCGTGGGACCCGTGGATCTTCGACAGCGGCAGCTACTGGATGCTCTACGACACGGACGGCGGCGATGAGGCGCCCGTCATCGGCTACTACGATGGCCGCGCCTCGCGGCTGCGCAACGCCGGCGCGGTGGGGGTGGGCGTCTACACCCGCGCCACCGAGAACAGCGCCGGCATCACCGTGCAGGCATGGCAGCGCGGCCCCGACGCGCGCCTCCATCCCAACCCGCGCTGGCAGTGGCGCCTCTTCATCGGCCGCAAAGGCGCTGACCTGCGCGATTGGCGGCAGGTGCAGCCGATCAACCTGCAGATGAACCTGCACAGCGGCATCGGGCTGAACAAAATCGCCCCCCTGACCTACGATTTCGCCGCGCCGAAACCGGGTTTCGGCGCGATGTATATGCAGCAAGACGCCGCGAAGACGGTGGTGCGCAAGCTGCGCGAGGATCAGGCGTTCTACCGCAGCGCCTATAACTCCGTCACCTATTTCCGCGACCTGCTGGACATGCTGCGCGACGATTCCGGCATCCGCGTGCACCAGATGGCCTACAGCCTGTGGCGTAGCGCGCATGACGGCCTGAACACGCTGGTGAACGGCCTGGGCATCATGGGCGGGGGCGGCTTCGGGTACTGGCACGCCGGGCTGGAGGCCAGCCGCGCGCTCATCCGCATTGACCAGGTGCTGGCGTCCGAGAAGGCCACGGAGGCGGATAAAGCGCTGGCGCGGCAGGTGGCCGTCTTCTACGGCGCGGTGCTGTGGGATGACGACCACGCCCCGCTCTCCGTGCCCGCCGGGGTGAACCTGGGCACCGCCAACATGCCCATCCAGCAGCAGGGGTACCGCGACATGTACACGCTGTACCTGGAAAAACACCCGATGATGGCCGCGAAAGCCGCCGAGGCGCAGGCGCGCACGCAGGACGGCGCGCGCCGCATGCTGCGCAACACCGTCAACGAGCACGGCGCGCACATGGGCTGCACGCACTACATCGGCGCGGCGATGGGCCCGCTGCTCTCCACGATCCAGCAGTTGAAGACGTATGATATCGCGGACCTGTTCAGGGAGGAGCCGCGGCTGGCGAAATACGCCGAGTTCGAGATGCATTTCAGCACACCGGTGGACCCGCGCTTCGGCAAGCGCGTGCGGCCCGCCATCGGCGACTCCTGCCCGGGGGAGACCAGCGAGTTCCTCGGCCAACTGGCCACCGGCTTCGCCGATGTCCATCCCGAGCTCTCCGCGCGGCTGATGGGCATGTGGCAGCAATGCGGCAAGCCGCACTCCGACTTCCACGGCGCCACCACCTTCAAGATTGACGAGAGCCTGCCGGCGGAGGACCCGAAGCTGGGGTCGGCACACGTCGAGGGGTGGTATTCCGTGCAGCGCTTCGGCTGGGGCACGCCCAACGAGACGGCCTCCTGGTTCGTCAACGGCGGCTTCTACAGCGATCACGCCTCCAACGACCTGGGCGAGGTCATCATCTACGCGCTGGGCGCGCCGCTCTCGCTGGATTTCGGCACCATGTATTCGCCGCACTCGCCCGGCGGCTTCGTGCACAGCGTGGTGCTGCCGGAGGCGAAGGTGGGCGACTGGAAGCAGAATCCGCCGGACATCACCGTCGGCCCGCGCTGGCGCGCGCCGAAGACGGTGGACGTGCAGGCGCGCGACCGCGAGGCGTGGTCCACCGCCGCCTTCACCATGGACGAGACGATCTGGACGCGCACGCTGAAGACCGCCATGCTCCGCGACGAGCAACCGGTCATCGGCATCACGGACACCTTCACCACCGCCGATAGCAAGGTCTTCCTGCTGAACCTGATGAACACCGGCCCCATCGAAACGCCGCAGGGCGTGAAGACCGTGGGCGACGGCTTCACCATCCCCGCCGGGGTGACGAAGCTGCGCTACACCGGCCAGCCGTTCCCGAAACACCCGGCGGGCGGCATTGACTGGGACCTGTATGTCATCGCCGACGCGCCGCAGGAGGCGTTCATCGCGCAATACGCGCACAAGAACGTGATGCCGGAGACGCAGTCCATCCTCCGCCTGAAGGGCGCCGGCAAGTTCCAGGTCGTCATCGTCCCCTACGCCAAGGGCGCGCAGCCGGCGGTGACGGTGGCCGCGCGGGACGGCGCGGTCAGCGTGACGGCGGGCGCGGCGACGGCGACGTTCTGAAAAAGAGGTCACCTCTCCCCCGGCCCGTCGTACTCGTAGTCGTAGTCGTACTCGACATCAGCTACATGTAGCGGGTTGTCACGTTGTACTCTGTGTAGCAAACCAGCCCGGGGTAGTCCGCGCCCTCCGCGGCGCGTGTGACCAACATGCGCACCCGTGTCCGACACCACCGTCATCGGGCACCAGCCTTCGCTAAAGCTTCGGCTGGCAAACGGGGTAGCAATGCGGCACCACGCGCCGCGGAGGGCGCGGACTACAGAGCACGGTGCAACGTGACGACCCACTACAGCTACGGGCGGACAGGATGTCCGCGCTCCGACTCATACGCGTACTCGAAACGGTTATGCTGAAGCCGAGCGCGTTGCTGCCGCGCGTCGGGCAGTCCGGGACGTGGCGCTCCGACACGCGGTGAAGAAGCGAAGCCCATGTTCGAGTACGACTACGACTACGAGTACGAGTACGACGGGCCGGGGGAGAGGTGACCTCACTACTTCCACGCCCGCGCTTCCCTGGCCTTCCGCTTTTCCACTTCCGTGGGTATACTTAAAGCGCGAATACCCATACGCCCGTCGGAGGAGTGCCCGTGCGATTCCCATCCTCTCTCATCCTGCTGTCCCTGTGTCTGCTCACCGCCGCCGCCGCGCAGGAGCGCGCGACGCTGGAGTTTTTCGACGTGCAGACGGCGGTGCTCGACCCGGCAGACTGGGATACGCCGCTGCCCGATGAGCTGTACTTCGACGCCCTCCGCCCGCTGCTGGTGCGCTTCCCCGGCAGCGCGGAGGCACTGTACGGCAGGCTGAAGAACGGCTATCGGCTGGAGAAGGCGGAGCTGGTGCTGGAGTGGGCAAAGCAGGAAGGCGCCCGCCCGGAGCGCGGGCGGCACGGCTGGGGCGCAGATGAGCTGTACGCCGGCAATCCCGGCCAATGGCACGTGCTGGCGCGCCCGCTGCGCAAACCGTGGAGCACCGACGACCCGAGAACCGCCCCCACCTTCAACGCCTACATCAACGGCAGGGCCTTCTGGGGCCTGGGCGGCGGGCGCGCCGCCGGGGACCGCGGGCCGGATACCTTCGGCCCGGCGCCGCTCTATCCCGCGCCGCCGCCGCCGAAACCGGTCGCCACGGAGCCGGGCGACGAGGATCTGGTGGAACCGCCGCCCGCCGTGCCCGACACCAGCATCGCCCGCCTGGACGTGACGAAGGTGCTGACGGATCCCGCCTACGGCAAGGAGCTCGGCGACCGCCTGCGCGCGCTGGAGGATTGCGGCTTCCAGCTTCACAAGCAGGAAACCCGCGACATGAAGTATCGCTCCTTCTGGGCCTATGACTGGAGCGTGGGCATCGGCTACATGAAGATCTGGGTGAAGACGCCGCGGCTGGTGGTGACGCTGGTGCGGGACGCGAAAGCCCCGCCGCCGGGCGCGCTGCCGCCGGCGGCGAATATCGCCGCGCTCGCGGCGAAAGGCATCACCGGCACGCCGACGATCTACTACCCGGCAGATCTGCCGCAGCGCGCGGCAAAACACCTAGCGCGGCCGGCGGGCATCCCCGACTGGCAGTGGAAACGGATGCAAGAGCTGTTCGCGCTGGGCACCGACCCCGGCGACGTGGACCTCTACCTGGGGCGCGGCTATAACTTCAACACCCTTTTCACCGGCACGAAGGACGATTACCTCGCTTCGATGCGCACGCTGCTGCGCATGCCGCCGCGCACCTGGCACGGCCATCAGACCTCCGACTTCGCCATCCTCGCCTACGCCTACCGCGACCTGCTACCGCCGGCGGTGGAGGACCACCTGCGCATCTACTGGGACGCCTGGCTGCACCCGGAGGTGGCGAACCGCGATAATATCGGCGGCGGCAACCACCGCGGCGGGCCGAGCTATTTTCGCGGCTACACCCATGGCGGCGGCACGATGAATTTCGGCCATAATGCCACCATGGGCGCCTATCTCGCCGGGCAGTTTTTGGACGCGCCCAACCTGCTGAAAGACGCCCGCGGCGGCATGGACAACATCGCCCGCCAGTACGTCTTCGGCACGGGCGCCCACCAGGAGATCGGCGACACTTATTACCACGCCCTCACGCTGGCGGCCGCCGGCGCGGTGGCGAAGTGGGCGGAAGACCCCTTCGACCGACTGCGCGCGCGCATCTGGCGCGACCGCCTCACCGAGCCGCTGATGTCCATGTACCACGCCGGGCTGCGCCACGCCACCCACCCGATGGGCCGCGGCGGCTATTATAAACATGTCTTCTGCCAGGACGGCCCCACCCACGTGCTGCACACCCTCTCGCCCAGCGGCGTGCTCATGCACCTGGAGGAGCTGACGCCGAAGCGCCGCGATACCCCCGCCGCCTGGGGCAAGGTGCATGGCCTGGAGATCATCGGCGACGAAGGTCCGCCGCTGCGTATCGGCCTGCTCGCCCCGTGGACCGAGCCGCACCTGGCCGCGCTCTCCGGCGCGGTGACGGACGGCAAGCCGCTGCCGGCGCGGGTCTTCGCGCTGGACTACTCCCCCGGCTGCCGGGGCGGCGGCTGGCACGTGAACTTCCTGGGCGCCCACTATGCGCTGGCCTCGCGCGACAACGCCAACCACGACTACGGCGTCACCTCGGTGGTGGGGAACTGGCGCAAAACGCCGGCGCAGGTGGCGCGGCTGGAACAGTGCGGCACGCTGCTCATGGGGTTTGAGCGCAACGCCCGCTTCATGGCGCCGGCCAACAGCACCGCCGAGTTCGGCATCGTGCAGCGCGACGGCAAGCTGGTGGCGCTGAAAGCGATCCCCGCCCCCGACCGCTTCGAGGATAAGAAAGTGCCCACGCTGGCGCTGCAGAGCACGGTGGCGCTCATTGACTTCGGCGATGCCGCGCAGCGCGAGGTGTGGGTGAACGACAAGAAGATCGCCGCGCTCTCCGGCGCGAAACCCGATCCGGGCGGCGACTGGCTGAAGCGGATGACCGCCGGCATGCCCATCCTGCAGGCGGAGCTGCCGGATGATCCCGACGCGCTCGACATCCCGCACGTCGAAACGCCCGCCGAAAACACCCGGACAAAAAGCGTGGCGGCGGCGAAGGACGGCGACATCATCTGCATCAAGGATGGCGTCTCCTACCTCGGCTTCATCCCCATCGTCGTCAACCCGCTGGAGCGCGACCGGCAGGTGGAGATCAGCTACGAGTACCCCACCCTGTTCATCCACGCCTTCCTCTATCGCGGCGCGAAAGGGCTGGACATGAACCGCTACTACCACGCCGAGAAGAAGGCCACCGCCGGCTTCGTCGTGGAGATGGCCGACGCGACGGAATACCCCACGTTCGACGCGTTTCGCGCGCACATGCGCGCGGTGAAGCTCGCCGTCGCCTGGAATGCCGAGAAGAAGCACGCCGAGGTGAGCTACGCCAGCGGGAAAGACACGCTGGAGATGGCCTTCGACCCCGGCCGCTACCCGGCGGTGTCGCGCAAAGTGAACGGCCAGTGGCCGTATCTGCCGCCGGGCATCATGCGCGAGTCCTCGTGGGCGATCCAGGGGTCCACCGGCCGCATCGAGAAGAACGGCGCCGTGCTGGAGTCGCGGCCCGGCCGCCACGCCTACCTGCAGTCGGCCCCCTGGGCGGATGCCGTCGTCGCCTACAACCCGATGCCCGACCCGATGCCGTGGAAGCTCACCCTTCCCGGCGGGCAGGTGGTACAGGCCAACGGCCAGCTCGGCCTCGCCCGCGTGGCCGCCCACCCGAAGGCCAACACGCTCTACGTGGAGTACGCCTGGCGGCCCGGCCAGCAGAACGATGCCGCCGCCACCGCCCTCCACCTTTTCGGCTACCCGAAGCCGCCGACGGTGAGGGTGAACGAGAAACCGGCGGCGGTGACAGAGATCACGGTGGAGGGGGTGAAGGGGTACGCGGTGGCGCTGCCGTAATATGGAGGCTGCCGTCACCTCTCCCCCGCGTTGACAGCCCCTCCCGCAATCCGTATCCTTGGTAGGCAACCCTGCGACAGGAGGCGACCCCATGCCCAGCGAGCATCAGCGTGACCTCGCGCTCATCGAGCGCATTTTGGAACATACCCCGGCCATTGACCGCACCTACCTGGCGCCGAAGGAGGAGTTCCTGGAGCGCGTGGAGCGGGTGAACGTGGCGCTGGCCGCCGCCGGGCATACGGTGGGCCTCGTCTTCTCCGACGAGCACTATCGCGGCGACGTGCCGTATCTCGGCGGGAATACCAACCTCTCCATCGAGCAGGTGGCGGGCGTGGTGGGGCCGACCGGTTTCCACATCGTCGCCGGGCTGGAAGGCGGCTACGTCGCCGAGCAGCTCGTCTACCGCTCTGGCGCCAAGGTGCACAAAGCGGAGCTGCTGCAGCTTGCCGACGAGCAATACCCCATTCAGGCGGAGCGGCTGGAGGATATCATCGCGGCCGCGGCGGGCGGCGCGGTGGATCACGTGGCGCTGCTCACCCCGCGCCAGGTCATCCCCGCCGGCATCGTCGCGTACCTGGAGAACCTCTTCGGCAGGGACGGCGTGGTGGACGCCCAGGCGCTCTACTACAAAGTCAAATATGAGAAGAGCGACATCGAGATGCGCCTCATCGCCGACGCCGGCGCCATCGCCGACGCCATGATGCGCGCCATGCTCGCCGTGCTGCGCCCCGGCCGGCTGGAGACGGAGCTGGCGGCGTGGGCGCAGTTCGTGGGCCGCATGCTCGGCTCCGAGGCCGACGGTTTCAAGATCATCGTCGGCGCCAACGAGGCGAACCGCACGCTCATCGGCCCCGCGCTCAACCGCCCCATCCGCGAGGGCGACTGGGTACACCTGGGCGTGGCCCCGCAGCGCGACGGCCTCACCGCCTGCATCCGCCGCTCGGCCATCGCCGTGGACAGCCCGTCACGGGTCACCGCCGAGCAGCGCTACTGGCTCGACCTGGTCGAGGGCGCCTATGACGTGGGCGAGACGTGGTATCGCAAAGTCGCCGCCGACGGCCTCCCCGCGCGTTTGCAGGAGCAGGCGCTGGTAGACTATTTCGCCGGCAAGGCGGCGGAAGTCTCCGCGCGCATCGGCAAACCGGTGGATCTCGCCCGCCAGAAGCCCTACACCGGCACCCATAACGCCGGCTACACCGAGTGCCAGGAATTCTACGGCGCCATCACCCTGGACAGCCACGCGCCGCTGGGGCACCAGATCGTCACCATGCTCGACGTCGCGCTGCGCGGCGTGGGCAACCACTGGGACGACATCGTCCTCCCCGGCTTCGACTACGCGCTGGTGGAGAACACCCTCGGCAAATACGGCCCGCGCGTGGAGGTGCTGACGAACGTGCCGGTGAACGTGCAGGCGCTGGTGGGGCGGGCGTAGCGGGGGCGGCGGACGCACAACGAAAGCTGTTCCCCATCGTCAAACAGCAATAAGACTCATCCCGCCGGGAGGTTCTCATGCGCTTCGCTCTCGTCGTGCTCGCCATGCTCGGCCCGTGCGCCGCGGCCCTCGCCGCCGACCTGCCCGACCCGAAGACCGCCGGCGCCGGCGGCGGGCCGCTCGCCATCCTCTTCATCAGCGAAGAGCCGCAGGTGGACGCGCAATACGCGGCTGAGCTGGCCGACGCCGGCTTCAGCCTCACCGGCGTCAGCTACTTCACGCCGATGACGCCCGCCTTCCTGAAAAAATTCAACCTCTTCGTCATTGACCGGCTGCCCATCGCCAACGAGCAGAACAACATCTTCGGCCAGCGCATGCTGCAGTACTGGGCGAACATGGCGGTCATCCGCCAGTACGTGGCGGAGGGCGCGGGGCTGCTGGTCTACTCCAACCTGGCGGACTGCGGCGGCGCGCTGGCCGGCGGCTGGAACGAGGAGATGCGGCGCTACGGCATTCAGGCGCAGCAGGCGTGCATCCTCGACCGCTCGCTGGCCTTCTCCAAGTGGCGCGCCTACGGGGAAAACGCCTATGGCTGGACGGAGAACCTGGCCAAACACCCCGTCACCGACGGGCTGAAGCGCATTTACTACCCGATGGCCAACACCCGCTGGGACGACTGCTACACCGCCCCGCCGCTGGTGTGCGACGCGAGCTGGACGCCCATCGTGAAGGCGATGGCGGGCGCCCGCGTCGGCACGCTGGTGGACGGCGAGTGGCTGTATGAGCCGGATGGCGCGGGCGACCTGGTGCTGGCCGCCGTGCGCGCGGTGGGCAAAGGCCGGCTGGGCGCGGTCACCATCAACCCGTCGTATATCCACCGCCTGACCTACACGAAACTGGGCAACAACAACTACGGCGAGATGAGTTATGGGCCGATTGACGGCATCATCCTGAAGAAGGGGAACGGCGAGGTGCCCAGCGACACCGGCGCGCTGGTGAGCCGGCTGTATGCCTGGCTGGCCGCGCCGTCGGCCGCCGTGGGTTTCGGCGGGTACAAAGCCGGCGATCCCATCGAGGAGATCGAGCTGCCGCTGACGGATGAGGAGAACGCCTTCTCGCCGGTGCTCGACCCCGACACCATGCTCATGCCCACGTCCTGGCGGCACCGGCCCATGCCGTACCGGCTGAACGGGGTGACGTACTACCCGGAGTTCCGCGACCCGCTGGTGCAGGGCGACATCCAGTTCTTCAAAGCCCTCGTCGGCGCGCACTCGGAATACAGCGACGGCGCGGGCAGCGTGGAGGACTACGCCGCCGCCGCGAAAGCCGCCGGCTACTCGCTGATCGTGTTCACCGAGAATTTCGCGCGCTTGAGCCGCGGCGATTGGGATAAACTGGTCGCCGCCTGCGCCAAAAACAGCACGGACGACTTCATCTGCCTGCCCGGCTTCGACATCATGGACCCGGACAACAATCACTTCATCCTCGTCGCCCCGCCGTCCTACCCGCGCGCGAGCTGGCTCAGCGCCGACGGCACGCGGCTGGTGAAGACGCAGATGATCAACCTGCTCTGGTACAACCACATGGTGGTCGCCCATCGCCCGGAAACGTCGCCGCTGCCCTACGAGCGATTGAAGCATTTCCAGGGGCTGACCGTCTACACGTATCGCAACGGCCGGGTGGTAGACGCCGGCATCGGCGCCTACGCCTGGCAGGTGATGAACGGCTCCAACCCCCACCCCATCGTGGTGCATGAGACGTTCAGCCCCGCCGAGGTGGCCGTCGCCGCGAAGGGCGGCTTCCAGCAGCTCATGCCCGCCGATACGGTGAAGGCCGCGGTGGACTATTTCCGCGTGGGCACCGGCCACTACTTCGAATGCCCGGTGCGCTACCTCATCAGCGAAGGCCCGCTCGTCACCAACTGGGTGATCAACCCGAAGGATTTCGGCCCCGCCGCCGAAGGCCGCATGCATTTTCGCGTGGATATCGGGGTGCAGAGCGATCAGCCGCTCACCAGCGTCGTCCTCTATGACGGGCACACGCCCATCCGCCGCTGGCGGCCCAACGCGACGGCGTTCGCCGCCCGCGCCGATTTTCAGCACGGCAAGCAGTATGACCTGTTCCTCATCGCCGAGGACAGCGCGGGGCGGCGCGTCATCACCTCGTCCATGCGCACGGTGGCCGGGCGCTATCACAACCGCTGCGCCGACCGGCAGAACTGGCTGGGCGACGTGGGGCACTACTACACCGGCACCGACCTGCCGTATAAGCTGAATCTCTTCCTGCCCATCGAAGGCACTGACGAAGGCAACGGCATCTTCACCGGCACGCCCGGCACCAGCATGGCGGTGAAGCTGAACTACCCCTTCACCACCAATGACGTGGTGCTCACCGAGAGCATCCTCGACGAGAAATACGTCACCGCGATGTTCAAGGACGTGGGGTATGACGCCATGCCCAGCATGGCGAGCAAACCCTCCTCCGTCTACAGCGGCAAGGTGCGCACGTGGAATTTCACGCCGGGCAAGGACGCCTCCCCCTACCCGACTATCTTCGAGTACGACATCACCCTCAAGCGCGACGTGCAGCCGGTGAATCCCGCCGGCCTCTTCCCGGCGTTCGCCACCCCCACTGGCACGCGATACGCCTGGTTCGAGAAGGGCAAGCTCATCGCCGGCGAGATCACCCCGCGGTCCGCCTTCGACATCCCGGCCGGCGGCATGGTCGGCAACATCATCACGCTCAATGACGGCCTGCGGCTGGAGAACGGGCGCATCGGGCTGAAGCCGCCGGCGGGCCATCCGGCGGTGATCCCGGCGGGCACGCGCTTCACCGCGCGCTTCATCTACGCCGCCCCCCAGATGCCGGCCTTCACCGCGCAGCATCACTTCGACGGCGCGGAAGAAGCCTGGCTGCGCGCCATGGGCTTCGCCGACAAAACCCCCTACGCGCTGAAATTCACCCGCGGCAAGCTCACCGGCATCCGGTATCTCGCCGGCATCACCCCGGCCAACGGCGGCGCCGCCGGCGAGGTGACGGCCGCCGCCGACATCCCCTGCGCCATCCCGCTGCAGCTTACCGGCCTGAACCCGCGCTGGCCGGCGGGCATCTGGCGCGAGGGGAGCGGCATCACCTACACCGGCGTCTTCGAAGGCAGCGCCTACCCGCGCCTGGACGTGGCGGTGACGGGAAAATTCGTCGCCGGCAACCTCCTCACCGCCGACAACAGCGACCTCGTCCTCGCAGTGGTGAAATGGGAGCCCGGGAAGATCAAAGTCGAAGTCCATAACCCCACCGACACCCCCATCGCGGCGACCATCAGCACGCCAAAGGAGATCACCGGCCTGAAAGCGCTGGCGAAAACGGTGACGGTGCCGGCGGGGACCACGGTATATATCGAAGAGTAACCTGGGAGCGCCGGTAGCCTGCCCCGATGCCATCGGGGTCCCCACCCGCCCACGTCCCGAAGGGACCGAAGCCGTTAGCCACGGGTGAAGCGCCAGCACAACCCGTGGAACCCGGCCGCGAAAAACAACAGAAGCCCTGAAAAGGGCGACAGCTATTTCTGCTGTCGCCCTTTCAGGGCTTTTCTGTGTATCGGCGTTTGATCCCACGGGTTGCGCTGGCGCTTCACCCGTGGCTAGCATCACCCACCCCTTCGGGGTGACTATCCACCTGTTCGGCGCTGGGTCACACCTCTTCCGGCTCATCCCCGACCAGCGCCGCCGGGGCCGGGCCCATGCCTTTCAGGCGGCACTGGGTGCCTTCGTCGGCGGTGACGAGCTCGTCAATTTTCGCCGTGCCGTCGCTGCGCTCGCCGGTGCGGGCGAGGTAGCGCAGCGGCACATCGTCATCCATGATCTCGATGTCGAGCAGCCAGTGCAGCACCGCTTCCGTCTCCACGCGGATGAGGATATACCACGCTTCCTGCTGTTTTCCCCGCGCGCGCCGCAACACCGGCTGAACATCATCGCCATCCGCCTGCCGGTTCAGCACCAGCATGCCGTCGTCCAGCGTGATCATCGCCGCCCCCTCTCGCCGTTTCCGCTACTTACGCCGTACCGGGAAAAATCCCTGCTCACCCGGCAGGACTCTCCCCCCGCCCCGGCGTAATGACCAAGCGCACTTCAATCGTACCAGGAGTTCCCGCCGTGGATACCGTGTCCGTCAACGATCTCGTCTTCGATCGCGCCCTCAACCCCCGCGCGCACGGGGTGGACCAGGAGGTGGTGGAGTTTTACGCCGGCATCTTCCAGGAGGTGGTCTGGCCGCCCATCGTGGCGGACCGCGCCACCCGCAAGTTGCTGGACGGCTGGCACCGGGTGGAGGCGGCGAAGCGCGCCGGCATCTACCGCCTGCCGGTGCTGTGGGTGGACGCGCCGGAGGAGGAATTCTTCGCGCACGCCGTGAAGCTGAACCTCGGCCACGGGCTGCGCCTCACCCGCGAAGAGCGGCTGAAGGCGGTGGCAAAACTCGCCCGCGAGGGGTGGACGCCGGAGCGCATCGTCGAGTTCCTCGGCTGCACGCCGATATTGGTGAAGCAGGCGGAGCAGGCGGAGGATCTGCGCGCGCATTTTCGCGCCACGCAGCACCCCGGCGCGGCGCTGCCCGCCGAATCGCTGGCCGAGGTGGCGAAGCTGGAGCCCATTGACCGCGACGCCGTGGCGGAGATGATCTGCGACGTGGAGGCCGCCCCCGCCGACGTGCGCCGCGCCGTGCGCGCCATCCGCAAGGAGCTGGTGGAGACCGACGCCGACGTGAAGAAGGCGCTGATGGACCCGGAGTTCGTCAAGCTGCGCCAGCGGGCGGCGGAAGCCGCCGCCGGCGGCGGGTGGCTGTTCAACTTCGCCAGCGTGCTCGACCAGATGGAAGCCTCGCAGATCAGCATTGCCTCCGGCGAGCGCGAAGCGGCGGTGGCGCTCTTCCGCCGTATGCGCGGCTGGGCGGACACGCAGCTCCTCGCCCTCGGCGCGCAGGACGCGCTCACCATGGAAGGCGTGTGACGCGCGCCGCGCGCTGATGGCCGGCATTTGCGCCCCACGGCGCCTTTTGCTATAATGCACCGGTTGGTGGTAGCAAGGCGGCAGACGCCGTCAGCGGCAGGTGCGAGCCTGCCGTTATTGTTGTGAGGAGGAAGGTCCCATGAAACGAACCTGGCAGCCCAAGCGCCGGCGCCGCGCCCGCGTGCACGGGTTCCGCAAGCGGATGAGCACGCTGGACGGCCGCCATGTCCTGAGCCGCCGCCGGGCCAAAGGCCGCAAGCGCCTGACCGTCTAATGCGCGCCAGCGAGATCTACGCGCCCCTGCGCAAACGCGCGGATTTCCGCCGCGTGCATCAGCAGGGGCGTCGAAAATCTGATGGGCTCCTCCAGGTGCGGGTCGCCGCTCAGCCGCCCGGCATCGCCGCGGGAGGGTTGATCCGGCTGGGCATGCTCGTCACGAAGAAGTACGGTTCGGCGGTGGAGCGGAACCGTTTCAAGCGCCTGGTGCGCGCGGCGATCCGCGCGCTGGGACCGGAGTTCACCCCGGGCTGGGATATCTTGGTGCTGCCGCGCGAGGCGCACCAGGCCCGGATGGCGGATGTGGAAGCGTCGCTGCGCGCGCTGCTGGGTCTGCTCGGCGTGATGCGCAGGGAACAGGCAGGGGAGGTGGGCGAGTCATGATGACCTCGGCGCCGCAATCGCTCCTGGCCCGCTGGGCGCTGGCCGCCGTGCGGTTGTATCAGCGCGCCATTTCCTCTCGCACGCCGCCGGTGTGCCGGTTCATCCCTACCTGCTCGGAATACACCGCGCAGGCGATTATCCGGCATGGGGCGCTCAAAGGCAGCTGGCTGGGCCTCCTGCGCCTCGCGCGCTGCCATCCCTGGCATCCCGGGGGCTACGACCCGGTGCCCGGCACGGAGGCCGCCCGAACGGAGGCATCTCCTGACACGAATGGATAAGGCCGTCATGAATAGACATTCGCACCTACCCGCCCGGGTCGCGCTGCTGGCGGGGCTCGCGTTCCTCGCCCTGCTGCTCGGCGGCTGCCACGCCGGCGCGCCCGTCCTCGCCTTCCCGCCGGACCAGTTGCCCGATCTCGCCCGGGCGATGGCGCGCATCGAAACGCTGTCGGTGGACGAAGACAACATGACGCAGCGGCAGATCAAAGAGCTGCACGCCCGCCTCGGCTTCGGCACCGAGCAGTTGAACAGCGCGCAAGTCTACACCCGCGGACGGGCGCTCTTCCTGCAAGGCTACTGGTACGAGAACGCCAAGGACTACGCCGGCGCGCAGCGCAACTACGCCGAGGTGCAGCGCACCAACACCCCGTACGCGGCGCAGGCGCTCTACCGCTCCGGCGTGCTCGGCATGCGCGGCGTGCTCGGGCAGCAGTCCGCCGGCGTGGCGAAGAACAGCTTCCGCCCGCTGGTGATGAAGCACGACGAACCCGGCATGCTCGACCGCCTGTTCTCCGGCGCGCGGCCGCAGCAGTATCGGGTGTTGGTGCGCACCGTGCCCGGCCAGACGCCGCCGGCGCTGGCCGGCGAGGGCGGCGTGGCGGCGGTGGACGGCGGCGACGAGACGCCGACGATCGCGCCCGCGCCGATGTCGGCCACCGCGCTGGCGTACCTGGATGCCATTTACCGCACCGGCGGCGGCGTGGATCAGGTGTATTACTTCACCGTGAAAGGCATGGTGGACGCCTTCCGCGCGCTCTCCCCCGCCTACGGGGCGGCGCTGGCGCTCATCTTCCTGGCGCTGCTGGTGAAGGTGCTCACCATCCCGCTGACCAACAAAGCCTTCCGCGGCATGCGCGACATGCAGCGTATCCAGCCCATCCTGAAGGAGCTGCAGGAAAAATACAAGGGCGATCGCGCAAAACTCGCCGAAGAGCAGATGCGCGTCTACAAAGAGCACAACGTGAGCATGACCGGCGGCTGCCTGCCGATGGTCATCCAGCTCCCGATTTTCATCATCGTCTACAACGCGGTGAACGTCTACGCCAGCGGCTTCGCCGGCGCGCGGTTCTTCTGGGTTCACAGCCTGGCGCTGCCCGATACGCCGC
This sequence comes from Armatimonadota bacterium, assembly GCA_029553475.1. Taxonomy (GTDB): domain Bacteria; phylum Armatimonadota; class Hebobacteria; order CAIYQO01; family CAIYQO01; genus JAKIYB01. The sequence goes on along the minus strand of JAKPKV010000143.1, from coordinate 35,187 downwards.
TCTTGCTCCTCTATCTGGTGAGCATGATCGTCAGCCAGAAGCTGACGCCCACCACGGCGACGGCCGACCCGATGGTGCAGCAGCAGCAGAAGATCATGACCTGGTTCATGCCCATCTTCCTGGTGGTGTTCCTGAAGGATTTCGCCTCGGCCTTCGTGCTGTACTGGCTCTTCCTGAATCTCTTCACCACCGTGCACCAGTACTATCTGCTGCGGCAGTTCCGCGCCGAGGAAGCCGCGGCGGGCATCGTGCCGGCGGGCGCGAAGCCGGGGCCGGTCAAGCCGACCGAGACCACCGTGACGCCCGCGCCGAACACTCCGCGTAAGAAAGGGAAACGCCGATGAGCGCACAACCGCTCTCCGATCAGGCCGCCATCGCCAAAGAGGTGGTGGAGAATGTGGTAGATTACCTGGATTTTGCCACTCCGGTGGCGGTGGATGTCCGCGAAGATGACGAGCAAATCTCCGTGAGCCTCACCGGCGAGGAACCGCTGGGCGTGCTCATCGGCAAAGGCGGCCAGACGCTGAACGCGCTGGAGATGATCGTGAAGGAGATCGTCTTCCACCGCACCGGCGCGCGCGGCAAGCACATCATGCTCGACGCCGAGGGCTATCGCGCACGCCAGACCGAGCGCCTGCGCGAGGTGGCGCGGGAGAACGCCCGGCGCGTGCTGGAGACCGGCGAAGCCGTCGCGCTGGAGCCGATGACCGCCCGCGATCGCCGCACCGCGCACATGGCGCTGGCCGAGATCGAAGGCGTCTCCTCCTTCAGCGTCGGCGAGGAGCCGCACCGCCACCTGGTCATCTGCCTGCCCGGGCAGGAAGCCGACGCGTAATCGCGCCGCGTCGCGCCGCCCCCCCGCGAACACCCCCTACCGGGGCCGCGGCGTTGTACTCCGCACGCGTTGGCACGCTCTGTGTTCAACGACAGGGTGAGGGCACGCGGGCGGAGTGCAACGCCGCGGCCCCGGTACATGCGGAGTGCATGCGCTGTGCCACATGGCTCCCGCTGTGCCCTGTACCCGGTCCGTCGGCCCGACCCGTGGCGCCAGCCCCGGATTTGAGTCCGGGGGACGGCTGGACGTAGCTGCTTTACGCGGCGCCGCTGGAGCGCGGTTGTGGGGCGGGCGTCGCCTCCGCCAGCGCATCGCGGACGATGCGCTCGATGTCGTCGAAGGCACGCGGGCGCATGCGATAGGTGCCGGGATAGCATGACGCGATGCGCTGCAGGCTCTTGAGCACCTGCTGCAGCGGGTAGGCGTCCAGGTCGCGCAGGATACAGGTGATGATCTCCTCCTCGTTGGCGACCTCCTCCTGGCAGGCTTTCACCAGGTTCAACGCGGCCAGCCGGCGCAGCGGACGCGCCACCTGCTCATCCTCTTCCAGCGTGGGGTACTCCTCATCCGCCAGCGCCGTCGCCTCCGCCCGGTCGCGCAGGCCCTGGGCCGCCCCGTCCTCCGGGCAGAGGACGAGGGCGCAGCCGGCCAGCGCGACCGCTTCGCGGAAGTGCTGCGCCTGATACAGCTCGTCGCCGAACGTGCCGAAGCGCCAGGCGGCGTATTCGCGGTCGTCCTGCTGGGTGAGGATGCCCGCCAGGCGACGCGCGACGGCCTGCGCCCCTTCCCAGTCGCCGCGGCGCAGGTGCACCATCGCCATGAAGTAGAAGGTGTCGAAATCCCGTGGGCCGGTCTCGCCCGTCACCCCCACCGCGCGCTCCGCCCACGCCAGCGCCTCATCGAACTGCTGCAGGTCCAGGTAGGTCCGCGCCGTCTCGGTATACCCGTCCGGATTGGCGGGGTCCAACTGCGCGGCGTACTGGAAGCGCTCGCGGGCGGCGATGTAGCACGGCAGTTGGTCTTCGCCGTAGGCCGGGAAGGTCGTCTCGCAGCCGGCACAGCGCTGTTGGATAATCCGGTTGACGCGCGCCACGCGCTGCGCGGCGCGGCACTCCGGGCAGGTGAGGACGATCTCCGCTCCCTCCGCCACGCCGGCGATCGTCGCCAGCCGCAGGTAGGCACGGCCGTAATTCAACCAGTATAGCGGCATCTCGGGATGGTCGCGGGTGAGTGCCTCGTAGAGCCGGATCGCTTCAGCATACTGACCGCTGCGCAGGAAACACACGCCCAGCCGGTTGCGCGCGACCGCATTGGTCGGCGCCAGCGCCAGCAGGCGCTGCAGCAGGCGCTGCAGCAGGCGAACGGCATCCACCCAGTTTTCCGCCGCGCTCGCCGCCTCCACCTCCTCCAAGAGGGCGGCGATTGCGCTGCCGTGCTCCTGCAGCGCGTCATACTCGGCGCGCGCCTTCGGGTCGAGGAGCGTCTCGCGCACTTGGCTCAGGTGCGCCGCGCCGTCCTCATCGCGCGCCACCGCCAGCTCATGGCGCTTGCGCACGCAGGCGCGCGTGATCTCGTCAGGCTCCGCCGTCGGTTCGACACTGATGAAGCGGTAATATTCCCAGCTCATGGCGCGGCCCTTCCGGCTCGTTCTGGATCTCGTACAACAGGTCGGTGAGCGCGTTGCCGGCGGCGTCTTCCGAGCCGTCGTCGGCGATGAACGCCTCCTTCATCACCCGTCGCGACGAGGAACAGTGTCGCCAGATACAAGGGCCAGGGCGGCACTATTGTTCGTCGGCGATCGGACGCGGACGGTATTTCACACATCAGTCACTCTCCGTGTGCGGATGGTATGGCCCGGGAAGTTCTGCGGCAGCCCTTCGCGGAGCTGCGCGCACTCTCTGTTCATCAACAGACCGCGACGGTCAGCGCAGCGGCGGGGTGATGCCGGCGGCACGGAATTCCGTTACACGCGCTCCCTCCTGGAGCTGGGCGTCCTGCCCGACGACCATGCCCGCCGCCGGCATCGCCTTTATTGTAGCGGAGGTGAGGGACAGAAACGGTCCCTGTGCGCGCGCGGCATAAATTATTTGCAGAGATTCCGCCGCTGGACGCCGGCACCGGCGTCTCGCCCGCGATTTTTCGGCACCAGCGGCGGCATCGTCTACGGCTGTTCGGTCGCCATCCGTCGGTGATGCCACACATCGCGAGCGCGTTTTGTGCTACCATACCGGCGGAGGTGCCGGGCGATGACGGCTCCCGAACAGCATGATGGGCCGCGCGGCTGCACGCCGTACGAGGTGGGCGCGGCGCTGGATTTGCTGAACCTGGTCTTCTCCCCGCGGGCGCCGGAGATGGGCAGCTTCAACCCGCTCATCACCAGCGAGGCGAACGCGCGACGCATGCGCATCCTGCGCGTCAACGACACGCTGGCGGCGCACGCCGGCTACTGGGTGTATGACTATCAGACGTCGCGCGGGGTGGTGAAACTCGGCGGGCTGTGGGCGGTGGCCACGCATCCCGACTATCGCCGCCGGGGCTACGGCCGCCTGTGCGTGCTGGACGCCATGCGCGCGCTGCGCGAGGAAGGGTGTCAGCTCGGCTGGCTGGGCACCGACATCAACGCCTGGTATCGCGCGCTGGGCTGGGAGAGCGGCGGGGAGGACTGGACCTTCACCCTCGACCGCTTCACGGTGAACCTGCTCCCCGCGCCGAGCGCGGAGGTGCGCTTCGATCGCTGGCCGGATACCGCGGCCATGCTGGCGCGGTATCACGCCATCGGCCTCGGCGCCCGGCGCTCGCGGGAGTGGTGTGACGTGCTGCTGCGGCGGCCCGGTTTGCGCTGCGCCACCGCCTCGCGGGACGGCGCGCTGCTCGCCTACGTCCTCTACCAGGGGATGCACGTCTACGAGCAGGCGGGCGAGGCGGCCTGCATCCCCGGCCTGCTGCGGGCGGTATTCCTCCGCCAGGACGCGCGTGACCAACCCACCTCCACCAGCGCGCGCCTGGGCAGCATGACGGTGCGCACCTGCCCGGCGCATGACGGTGTCGCCGCCGCGCTCCTCGACCTGGGCCTGCCCCGCGCGCGCACGTATGGCGGCATGTGGTGGATTCCCGACCTGCCCGCGCTGCTGCGCGCGCTCGATTTGACGGAGATCACCGTCACCGAGACGGACGGCGCCGTCACCCTCCGCCGCGGAGATGACACCGCGACGCTGTCACCCGGCGCGGTGGTCAAGCTCCTCCTCGGCCCGGAGCGCATCGCCGCCTTCGCCGGCGACCTGCTGCCGATCCGGCATTACCTGTGGCGCTTTGACGGAGTGTGAGGGGAAATGCGCGCGGGACGCGTCGGCACGACGCGCGGCTGTTGGCGCCACAGTTCATGACAATGGTCTCGCTGTCGGATGAGATTGGCTCCCGGCAGGGTATTGACAATGACACGCGCTTAGCTTATTATTCAAGTAATAATGATTCCTATCCGGGAACGTTTCGCCATGCAGCCCTCGTCAGATGAAGCAACACGCCACCTGAAGCGCCTGACCGACGGCCTCAAGCACGCCGGCGTGAAGCTGACGCATCAGCGGCTGGAGGTGTGCCGGGAAGTCGCCGGCGCCACCAACCACCCGGACGCCGAGACGGTCTTTCACGGCGTCCGCGCGCGCGTGCCGACGATCTCGCTGGATACCGTCTATCGCACGCTCGCCCTGCTGGCCGACCGCGGGCTGATCACGCGCATCGGCGCGCTCCAGGAACGCATGCGCTTTGACGCCAACCGGACCCCGCACCACCATTTCGTCTGCGCGCGGTGCGGGGAGATGTATGATTTCACCTGCGAAACCTTTGATCGGTTACCTATCCCTGCCGACGCGCACGCATTCGGGCACGTGCAGACCGTGCAGGTGGAAATCCGCGGCATTTGCCGTCGGTGTCAACCGGACAGGAGTCCTGACCAGCCCGGCCATCAGAGAAAGGAGACCCCGTGAAGAAAAAGAAATTGACCACCGCCGCCGGCGCGCCGGTGGTGAGCAACCAGGACGCGATGACCGCCGGACCGCGCGGGCCGATGCTGCTCCAGGACGTCTGGTTCCTGGAAAAGCTCGCGCATTTCGATCGTGAGGTGATCCCCGAACGGCGCATGCACGCCAAAGGCTCCGGCGCGTTCGGCACCTTCACGGTCACCCACGACATCACGCGCTACACCCGCGCCGCCATCTTTTCGGCGGTGGGGAAACAGACCGAGCTGTTCGTGCGCTTCTCCACCGTGGCCGGGGAGCGCGGCGCCGCCGACGCCGAGCGCGACATCCGCGGTTTTGCCATCAAATTCTACACCGAGGAAGGCAACTGGGATCTGGTGGGCAACAACACGCCGGTCTTCTTCCTGCGCGATCCGCTGAAATTCCCCGACCTCAACCACGCGGTCAAGCGCGACCCGCGCACCAATATGCGCAGCGCGCGCAACAACTGGGATTTCTGGACCTCGCTGCCCGAAGCGCTGCACCAGGTGACGATCACCATGAGCGACCGTGGCATCCCCTACTCCTACCGGCACATGCACGGCTTCGGCAGCCACACCTTCAGCATGATCAACGCCGCCGGCGAACGGGTGTGGGTGAAGTTCCACCTGCGCACGCAGCAGGGTGTGCGCAACCTGACGGACGCGGAGGCGGAAGCCATCATCGGCAAAGACCGGGAGAGCCACCAGCGCGACCTGCTGGAGAGCATTGATCGCGGCGATTTCCCGCGCTGGACGCTGTACATCCAGGTCATGCCGGACGCGGAGGCGGCGCGGTACCGCTTCCATCCGTTCGACCTGACCAAAGTCTGGCTGCACAAAGACTACCCGCTCATCGAAGTCGGCGTGCTCGAGCTGAACCGCAACCCGGAGAACTACTTCGCCGACGTGGAGCAGGCGGCGTTCAATCCGGCCAATATCGTGCCGGGCATCGGCTTCTCCCCGGACAAGATGCTGCACGGCCGCCTCTTCTCCTATGGCGACGCGCAGCGCTACCGGCTGGGCGTCAACCATCACGCCATCCCCGTGAACGCCGCGCGCTGCCCGGTGCACGGCTACCACCGCGACGGGCAGATGCGCGTGGACGGCAATTACGGCGCCACGCTGGGCTACGAGCCCAACAGCTATGGCGAATGGCAGCAGCAGCCCGAATACGCCGAGCCGCCGCTCGCGCTGCACGGTGACGCCGCGCACTGGGATTTCCGCGAGGACGATGACGACTACTACACCCAGCCCGGCTTGCTCTTCCGCCTGATGAGCCCGGCGCAGCAGGCCGCGCTCTTCGGCAACACCGCGCGCGCGATGGGCGACGCGCCGGACGAGGTGAAGGCCCGCCACATCGCGAACTGCCTGCGCGCCGATCCCGCCTACGGCCAAGGGGTCGCGGAGGCGCTGGGCATCGCGCTCGACGATGTGCGCGTCTGATATCCGGTCATCCGCGCACCGCCACGGGCCGCCCGCTCCAGGGCCGGGCGGCCCGTGGCGCCCCCCTACCCCGCGTCGTGACGCGAGGGGGCGTGCGGAGGGCAACCAGTAACTGCGGAGTGCAACTCCGCGGCCCCAGTGTGTGCGTCCCGATTTCATCGGGACGCGGCCCCGGTGTGCCGAGGGCAACGCCGCGCCCGCCGGCGCATCGCTACGGCGTCACCACCACCGTCACGAAGTCGGTATTCACCGCGCCGGTGTAGGATTTGAGCTGCGCGCGCACGGTATACCGCCCCGGCGCGGCGAAGCGGTGGGTGGCCGGCGGCTCCGGCGGCGGCACCTGCCACGATCCGGTCGGGCTGCAATCAATGAACGGCGTGTCGTACAGGCCGTCGTTCTCCCAATCCCAGCGCACGTAGCGCGTCGGCAGCACCTGCCCATTCTCCATACCCCCGGCGTTGAAGGTGAAGCGCGTGCCGGTATCGCCCGTCCCCGGGGTGACTGAGAAGGCGGTCTCGATCCAAAAAAGCGGTCGGTAGAGGCTGATGGGCATGGCGGCGGAGACGCTGTAGCGATCCGGCATCACGGCCTGCACCCGCGTCATCACCACCCCTGGCCGTGTCCGCGTGTAGTATTGATACTCTATCGTCTCCGTCGCGAGATAGGGGGTGTCATAGACGCCGTCATCTTCCCAGTCCCACCGCACGCGGGCCTGCTCGGCCAGTTGGCCGCAGTAACTGACCACCGCGCGGAAGGTGAAGAGATATTGCAGCGATTCCCCGTAGGTCTCGCCCACCAGGGTGACGCGCATGCGCGCGTCGCCGCCGGGGTTGGGATAGCTGTCATACACGTAGATCGGCGTTGTCGCGGTGAGACCTCGATCGCCGTCGGTGAGGGTGATGGTGGTCTCGCCGGCGGCGACGCTGCGCACCACGCCGTCCGTCTCGCCCACCGTCGCCACCGCCGGGTTGGCGCTGCTCCAGCGCGCGACGGACGGCCGCACCGGCGTCTCATACGCGAGCGGCCCGACGGTGCAGGCGCGCGGCAGCAGCGTCAATGTCTCGCCCGGCTTCAGCACGAACAGGTTGGTTTGGGAGAGGATATTCAGGTAATCCGCCGGCAGCAGATTCAGATCCAGCGTCACCGCGAGTTGCTGCCCGGCGTCAATCGGCAGCGTGTTGTTCGCGGTGCCCACCCGCAGCCCCGCGCCATCCGCGCCGGTGTACCCATCCGCATAGTACGTCACCGCGCCCGGCGGGATGTCGCGGAAGCTGACGGTGCTCACCCGCGTCTCCGCCGGGCGGTTCACCGTCGTCTGCTGATACGACATCGCCTCTCCAACAAGATAGCTGATGATGATCACGACGCTCGCCGTCTCCTCGTGCATGAGCCGTCCGCGCGCCGGCTCCGGCCAGTTGATGGTGACGGTGAGCGTGCCCGTCCCGCCGCCGGGTTCTAATGGGCTCTCGCCCGTCATCCGCGACGCGCCGCCGCAGCCCAGCAATCCCAGCACACCGCATGCCGCCGCCAGCAGCATCACCCCGTTCCTGTGCATCGTGCGCATCCTTTCGCCGCCGCATGGGGCGATTGACTGCCCCGCCCGTCCATTGTCGGATGGTGGCGCGGCGATGGCGTCGCCGCGCGCCGACAGCGGCGCGCGCGTGGGGGGATTTCTGCTTGCCGGCGGGGGGAAGGAGGGCAGTCCGCGCTCTCGCGCGGGGGGCGGAAAGGTTTTTCCCGCGGAAATCTCGCGGGACGCGCGGCCGCGGAGAGGGGAATCGCCGGCGGAGGGGGAAAAAGGGAAACGAACGACATATTCCCCGGGAGTTTGAACATGCCGTACCTCGTACTCTGCGTCCTGCTCCTCTGCTGCGCTACCGCCTTCGCCGGACCGCGCACGGAGACCATCACCGACTACCTCGGCCTGGACTGGCGCGACGAGCTGGTGCATTACGACCTGACCTTCGCCCCCGGCGAGCTGAAGGGCGCCGCGCAGGTGGGGGTGACGGCGGGCAAGACGGCGCTGCCCAGTCAGACGAGCGACGTGACGCGCCACCCGGACGGCTCGGTGGCATCGTGCCGGGTGTGGTTCGTCGCCACCGTGCCGGCCAACGGCTCCGTGACCTACACGTTCACCCCTGGCAAGGGGGGCGTGAAGGGGGGCGAGACGCTGGGGACGCGCCTGCCGGAGGCGATCCTGCTGACTGCCGGCGGCGCGCGGCCCATCGGCATCCGCCTGCCGAACGGCGCGCAATCCTTCGCCTGGCCGGTGCCCGCCGCCGAGGTGCCCGCGCCAATCCAGGGATTGCTGCTCCCCTCCGGGAAGGTGACCGGCCCCGGCGAGATTGACGCGCCGTTCACGGTGCGGTCCTACGCGACGGAAATACTCGCCAACGGGCCGCTTTTCGCGGAGGCGCGGGTGCGCTACACCTTCGATGAAGGCTACTGGACCTTCACCGCGCGGGTCATCAAAGACTGCCCGACGATCATCATCACCGAAGAGTTCAACACCGGCGCCAGCGGCCAGCTCGCGCGCGACGCCGACCGTTTCTTCACGCTGCCGCTGGGCGGCGGCGGGTTCACGCCGGGGCAGTTCTTCTTCGGCGGGCGCAACGATGTTCCGGAATACGCGACGCTCGTCAAGGACGGCATGCGCAAGGACTGGGATGCCTTCGGCATCCGGGGCGGCTGGTTCGCCTCGCCGGTGCAGGGGGCGCCCATCCCGCACGGCGCGGCGCGGGAGCTGTACCGGCTGACCGGCTACCCCAGCGTGCTGGCGCGGGTGGGCTGCCTGGCGCGGGTGCAGGAGGCGGCCGGCGACGCCATCGGCCTCACCGCCCTCGACACCGCGGCCTGGCGCGAGCCGATGAGCATCCGCCTGCGCGCCACCGCCGACGGCGGGGCGCAGCTCTGCTTCCCGCTGCAAAAATATCGGCAGGAATGGCCCAGCGACGGCTTCGGGGACGGCAGCCCCAACTACACCGGCATGACGCTGGGCGTGCCGCCGAACACCGCCCGGCGCGTCTACGGCATCATGCTCTCGCCCGCCGTGGACGAGACGCGGGAGATGCTGCAGTCGCTGTTCACCCAGGCGAGCCGGCTGGACCCGGGCGCGCTGGCGCTGGATACAGTGAAGGAGATGACGCTGGACTGGCTCGACCCGCTGGCGGACGCGCCCTGGGCGGCGGAGACCTCGCCCGCCGGCGCGAAGGCGCTGGAGATGATGCGCAACCGGCTGTATACCACGCGCACCCTCGGGCAGTGGGCGCGCTGCTCCATGGCCTATCACTACGGCTACGCCAAGGGCGAATTCGGCGCGGTGCAGGCGGCGATCAATTCGCCGCAAGAGCTGACCGCCGCCGACCGCAAGATGCTGCGCCGGCTGTGCGCGTGGAACGCCTATGACATGCACGCCGTCGCCACCTTCCCGTGGGGCGCGGGCTTCCACCTGAACAACCCCAATATGACGGTGATGGCGGTGGAAGCGCGGGTGAAGTCCAGCCTCCTCATCAAGGATCACCCGCAGTTCACCCCGTGGGGCGCGTGGTCGCTGGCCCTCCTAAAACATTTCAACCGGCGCTTCACCCGCGAGTCGGGCGCGCTGTATGAAAACCCGCACTACTCGCTGGGCGTCACGCTGGATTGGCAGGCGCAGGCGAATCAGATCCTCATGGACGCCGGCATCGGCGACGCCTTCGATGATCCGCTCTTCGCGAAGGGCATACGCTTCTGCCTGGACTGGCTCACCCCGCCGGACCCGCGCTTCCTCGGCCACCGCGTGGCGCTGCCGCTGGGCAACTGCTCGTACCAGTCCATCCCGCCGAGCATGGCGACGCAGTACGTGACCTACTACCGGGAGCGCGACCCGGAGCTGGCCGGACAATTGCAGTGGGCCGCCAACCAGACGCTGCCGAAGGACAAGCAGCTCGCCATCGTGCAGGACATCGTGCCGCCGCTGGGCAGCACCTGGTACAAAGACTACGGCGTCTATTTCCGCCACGGCTTCGGCACGCCGTACGAGACGCTGCTGCTCCTCTACGCGGGCAACTGCGACGGCCATTACGAGTGGGAATCCGACCAGATGTCCTACACCCTCTACGCGAAGGGGCAGCCCATCAACCTGCATTTCGGCAACGGCTACTTCCCGATGTTCGGGCGGCCGTGGCTGCGCAACCGGGTGTCCATTGACCAAAAGTTCGAGGAGAGCGAGCGCAACGTGACGGCGGTGACGGCGGCGGCCTTCGCCCCGGCGATGGAATACGCCCACGCGACCCGCGGCATTGACAGCCTGCGCGACGTGGCGACGGAATACCCCGACCTCGACGACAAAGGCAACTGGACGCCGGCGGAGAGCGCGAATCTCGCCAACCCCTTCACGCGCATCCCGATGACGATCTGGCACCGGCAGGTGCTCTTCCTGAAGGATACCGATCCGCGCGGGCCGAACTATTTTGTGCTGCGCGAGAGCTTCAGCGGCACGCCCACCCGCCCCACCGATCTCAGCCTGTGGTTCCTCGCCAATAGCATGACGCGCGCCGGCGACGTCTTCCACTTCGACGGCCAGTGCCTGGTGGATATGGATGTCTTTGTCGCCTCGCCGGCGGGCGCCGAGCCGGAGACCGGCCAATACGGCCACCGGCAGCAGCCCTACGGGCGCATGGTCGGCTTCGACCCGAAATTCCATCCGGACGGCAAGCTGCAGGAGACGCAGCTCCTCCTGCGCCTCAAACAGCCGGCGGGGAAAGGCTATATGGTCGTCCTCTACCCGCGGCTGAAGGAGGGCGACCCCGCGGCGAAATACGCCGTGCTGGCCGACGGCGCGGTGACGGTGGAGACGCCGCTCTCCACCGACTACGTCTTCGCCAACGCCCACGCTTTCGATTTCGCGGACGCCCGCGTGACCTTCAAAGGCACCGCCGGCTCGGTGCGCTTCTACACGGACGGCAAGATCGTCGTCACTAACGCCGAAGGCGCGGCGACGTATACCGTCGCGGGCAAGACCATCACCGGCGCGGGGGCGTTCACCGTCGTCATCGAGAACGGGAAGGCCACGACTTCAACGCAGGGCGAAGGCGCGAAAGTGGAAGTGAAATAAGTCGTCGGTAACACCAGAACCCGTTCGTAGTCAGCCACGCAGCGGAGCGGAGTGGCGTCAAAATGGGGACTGTCCCCAGGGTGCGGAGTCGGAGTACCGTCAAATGGGGACTGTCCCCAGGGTGCGTGCCTGCAACCGTCAGCAACTCCGCAGGCTCAAGCTATGGGGGATGCTACGGGGGATAAGCCGCTGCGCTGCGTGCCGCACTGATATGGCGCGATTTGGCACAAGGGGGACAGTCCCCATTTCACGACGAACGGGATGGATTGCGAAGCCTCTTCAAACGAGCTTGAATAGGAGCTTGACGATGTTCACCTATGGTCGTCCATCCATTGACCTGAACGGCACCTGGCAGTTTTGTCCGGACCCGATGCAGCGGTGCCGGTCGCAGCAGTGGTGGCGCACGCCGCCGAAGCGGGATTCGATGTTCCCCTGCTGGGACCCCGCGGGGCTGTGGGAGATCCAGGTGCCGGGGACGTGGAAGACGCAGTTCGACGAGCTGAAGTGGTACGACGGCCACGCCGTCTACTGCAAAACGTTTTCGCTGGACGAAGTGCCCGCGGACCGGGAGGCATTCCTGGTCTTCGACGGCATCATCTACCAGGCGGATGTGTTCCTCAACGGGCAGCTGGTGGGCAGCCACGAGTGGGGATACTCCAACTTCGCGCTGCGGGTGACGGAGTGCCTGCGGGCGGGCGAGAACCAGCTCTTCGTACTGGTGGACAGCCACCTGAGCGAGAATCGCGTGCCGGGGGCGCGCTTCGACTGGAACAACGACGGCGGCATCATCAATCCGGTGTCGCTGGTCTTCACCCCGACGACGTATCTGGAGAATTTCCGCGTGCAGACCTATCTGGACGAGGAGCACGCCGTCATCGAGGTGGAAGCCTACCTCGCGTCGCGCGATCTGGCGGATTGCCGCGTGGTGACGGTGCGCATCCCCGAGCTCGGGCTGGAGGAGAGCGTGACCGTCGCCCCGGGCACCGCCGAGTCCGTCTTTTTCCAGGCGCCGCGGGCGGAGATCACCCTCTGGTCGCCGGAGACGCCGCAATTGTACCGCATCGAGCTCTCCACCGACGAGGATGAGATCGCCGACGAGGTGGGGTTTCGCGAGGTGCGCACCGAGGGGATGCGCATCCTGCTCAACGGCGAGCCGATCCGCCTCTACGGCCTGTGCACCCACGCCGAATTCAAGGATACCGGCCGCGCCGCCACGCCGGCGGGCATTGACCTGCTCATCGCCCACGCGAAAGAGCTGGGGGTGAATTTTCTGCGCTGCGCGCACTACCCCTACGCCGCCGCCTGGGGGCGGGCGCTGGACAAGGCCGGCATCCTCTGGTGGGAGGAAGTGCCCGCTTACTGGCTGCCGAACATGGGGGAGGACGGGCAGAGCCGCAAAGCCTGCGGGATGATGGCGGAGACGATCCAGCGCGACTGGAACCGCGCCTCGCTCATCATCTGGTCGGTGTCCAACGAGTGCTGCTACCGCAACCCGGACAATCCGGAGGAGAATAACTACGCCTACTGGTTCCGCGTGGTGCCGCTGGTGCGCGAGATGGACCCGGGCCGCCTGATCTCCTGCGCGGAGGCGGGCAACATGATCGCCGTGGCCCCGGTGTGGAAGCCGGAGCAGGGCGACCAGTTCAACCGCCGCACCGACGAGTCCGTGCACTGGCGGCCCGGCCATACCGACGAGATTTACGCGCTCTTCGACATCTTCGCCGCCAACATGTATCTGAAGGTCGGCGAGGCGGGCATCGCCTACCGGCGCTACGTGGAGATGCTCCGCGGCTACAACAAGCCGATGATCCTCAGTGAATTCGGCAGCACCTCGCTGCGCGGCGCCCAGGTGCCGGACGACCAGCTTGGCAGCGAGGCGAACCACCGCGCGGTGATCCGCGACGCCTACACGGCCTTCGCGGAGATCCCGGAGATCAGCGGCTACTGCCCGTGGTGCCTGGTGGACGTGCGCGCGCCCATCCACTGGCGCTGGTACAACGCGGGCAAGGGCGTCTTCCGCTACGGCTTCCTCGATGAGCACTGGGAGAAAAAAGCGGTCTACGACACGCTGAAAGACTGCATCGCGCAGCTCAAAGCGCATTTCGCGGCGAAAGGGTAACCGCGGCGTCCGCGGCCCCCGGATGCATGCGCTTTGCCAACGTGTTGCCGCTTTGGCGGGCTGTGCATCGGTGGGCTTTCGTCCCCCGGATTGAAATCCGGGGCTGGAGCAACGAAGTCCGCCCCCGCGGACTGACCGGATACCGAGCAACGCGGGAGTCATTGGTCAAACAGCATGTACTCCGCACACCGGGGCCGCGGAGTTGTACTCCGCCCGAACGATAGGGAGGCATGCCGCTTGGCCCTCCCGGGGAGAATCGTTGATGCCATCCACCCGCGAATGCCATTACGAGATTATCGCCCGCGAGCTCTGCGCGGCGGTAGATTGGTCGCGTCCGGAGCTGGCGGCGCTGCGGACGGATGACCCGTCGGCGACGGCGCTGGCGCTGGTGCGGCACCTGCGCGCGCGGCGAACGCCGCGCATGGGCTACAGCGCGGCCTACGTGGCGCGGCTGCGCGCGCATGCCGCGGCGGATTTCCGCACGAGCGCCGAGGCGGAGATCCACCGCCTGCTGCGCGTGCCCTTCATGGGCGGGGATTGGCCGGATGGCCGGGGGACGCTGCTGCACTGCCGGCCGGAGGTGCTGCACGTGGCCGCCGCGCGGGAGGATTACGATCGCTACGCCGACTGCGTGGCCGCCAGCCGCGACACCTGGGCGCGGGCGGCGCACCACACCATCATGTATCTCACCCGCTACCTGCAGATCGTCTGGGAGGTGGCGGAGTGCGCGGATGCCGCGGTGCTGCCGATTCTCGGTTTCCTCGTCTACCGGATGCATCACGAGTGGGACGGCGCGAAGCGCTGGGACGAGGTGATGCTCGGCACCCAGGGGCATAACTGGTACGTCGCGCAATACGGCGCCACCTGGAAAGCCGCCTTCCTTTTCCCCGAATTCACCGGATTCACCCGCTGGCATGCCCTCTTCCCGCACTACTTCGAGCGGGAGATGCGCCTGCTGCTCTTCCCCGACGGCTTCACCCACGAAGTCTCGGTCAATTATCACAGCGGCACCATGGACCTCTTCCTCGACTGCGCGCGCATCGCCGAGCTGAACGGCCTGCGCCTCAGTGATGCTTTTATGGACAAGCTGTACAAAGGCTATGAAGTCGAGTGGAAGCTCATGTGCCCGGATGGCGGCATGCCCCCCTTCGGCGACTGTTGGAGCCGTGGGCCGTATTTCCTGGACCGGGCGCGCTCGGTCGCCGCGCTGCTCGGCATCCCCGAGGCGAAGTGGCTGGCGGAAACCTTTGCACCTGCAGACCGGTCGCCCTTCGGCCCGATGCTGATCGAGACGCTGCACTATCCGTCGGTCGGCGAGGACCTGGCCCCCAGCTATCAGGCGGTGGCGGCGCGCCCGCCGGCGACGGCCGATACCACGCTGCCGGACAGCGGGTACTACGTGATGCGCGAGAACTGGACGCGGGAGAGCGACTACGCGGCCATCGAGGCCGCGGCGAAGGGCAACCTCATCACCAGCCACGGCCACGGCGCCATCTTCGATCTGCTCCTCTACGCGAAGGGCCGGCAGATCACCGCCGGCAACGGCAAAGGCCCGGACGGCGTGGACGACCCGGAGCGCAGTTGGCGCCACCAGACGCTGTCGCACACGGTGGCGGTGGTGGATGCGGCCCATCACCTGCCGCTGCGCAGCGTGTATCGCTTCGCCGGGGTGGTGCTGCCCACGGTGGACGAATGGATTTCCGCGGACGAATACGCCTATTTCAGCGGCGTCCATGAAGCCTACGAGCGGCTGGAGCACAAGGTATCGGGCGCGCGGCGCAAACTCTTTTACCTGCGCGGCGGCTACTGGATTCTCATGGACCGCTTCACCGCCGCCGCGCCCGACCACCGGCACACCTACCAGCAGCGCTTCCAACTGGGCGTGCCGAGCCGCATGCTGGCCGACCACCGCGTGGTGACGGACGGCGAGGGCGGCAACCTGCTCTTCGTACCGCTCTTCGGCGAGGCGGCCATCGCGCCCTGCCCGTATCCGCTGGGCGGCGACTACGCCGATCCCGACCAGCTCACCTTCACGCAGACCCGCGACGGCAGCGGGCTGTTCGTCACCCTGCTGGTGCCCTTCACCGGCGAGTGCCCCGACGTGCGGGCGCGCCTGCTCGACGTGCGGGCGGACGCGCGCACCGTTGACCCGTTCGAGATCACCGGCCTGGAGATCATCATCGCCGGGCGGCGGGACGTGTACGTGGATACCCACATGCACTGGAACCTGCCGTGGCGGTGCGCGGAATTTTCCGGGGTGGAGCGGCTGTTCCACTCACGCCTGCGCGCGCGGTGACGGCCGGCGCGCCGGTGATCACGGGATACGTTTCACCAGGCGCTCGCCGAGATAGAGTTCAAACACGCCGATATATCCTTGCCGGCTATACTCCTGCTTCACTTTTATCATGCGCTCCATCACCTTGCCCATCTGATCGGCTTTCTCAGGGGGCAATTGCACTGTGCAGCCGATATTGCCCGACGGGGCGCTCGCCGCCGCCTCGCTGACCGTGGCGTCGGGGATGATCTCCCGTAGTTTTGCGATCACCTGCGGTTGCAGCGTCCGCGTCTGGCTGGCCAGATAGGCGGGGTCGTGCAGCTTCTCCCGGCTTTCCGCGGGCGTTTTAGCGCGGCAACCGCTCAATAACGCGGCGATAATTACGAAGAGCAGTATTGCCCCAATACGCGCATAGCGTAAGTGAAGATTTTGCATGGCGACAACTCCCATCTGAACGATAGTCACTGTTTGCAACAATGACAATACTTACAACTGCAGGGCGCAAACAATCAAAACGGCACTTCCGGCAAGGCTTTGATGATGCGATCTTCATGGTAAATCAAGATCGTCGCTTTATAGCCTTGTTTGTAATATTTGCCGCAGACATGGCAGAGATGCTCGGTAAGACGCGGCAGCTCGCGACCATCACCATCCGGCAGGTGCACTTCATAGACGAATTTTCCTGGCTCGGCATGCGGGTACGGCTTAATTATCGCCTGCGGGTATTTTTCTTTTATTTCCCGCTCGACGCTTGGTTGATACTTTATGGTCTGCTCACGCCGGTAGACGGGGTCCAGCATTTTCGCGCGATACGCGCGCGCAACCGCCCGATCATGCATTGTTTTCAGCCGCGGAATGCCGAAAATACCCACCAGGATAATCAGCAGGCCGGCAAGGATGGCGGCAGCTATTTTCAGGTATTGTTCCCGCACCGGCTTTTCGGGGTTCTCCGTTTCCCGCGGAGTCAGTTCGATACTCATCGCGTGCCTTTCATTGGCCGGATGCCCTCTCTTCCAGCGTGGAGCCGGAAGAGAGGGCCATGCCAATGCCTCCTTACAGGCCTGAATATCCGGTAACTATCTGGTACTGCGTGCTGACGTTATCGTAATACCCGCCATTTGAGGTGGGATCCCAGCTGCAATAGAGGCCGTTATTGACGGGGTTTGAGAAGACATACGTATAAAAGTCATCGTGGTTGGGGTCAGGCATAATTATGCGGAACTCCAGCGAGTTGTTTTGATTCGCGGGCGCGCCGCCTTTTAAGACTCGCGCGATCAGGTCGTTCCTGATGAGATATACGCGCCCGGGGTAAGCGCCTGATGTCCCCATCGCATTGGTGCCGCTACAAAAAACATCACCCTCGACAGTAACGCCGAGCGACGTGGCACAGCCGCATTGCCTGGCGACAAGTTTGCCGTCGCGAGTGAAATCAACCGGCCAGGGGCCCGCGCTTTTCGGCGCTACTTCCGTTTTACCCGGAGTCCCCCACGCGATGCCGGCAGGTATCACCCGTACCTCGCCGGTCCTATCACCGCTGGCATCGGAATATAAGCCAATGCCGGCATAGAGATTCCCATCGAGGTCGACCGTCATGCTGCCGGAGGCGCCGGGAACGAACATCACTTTCGTGAACACCCCCCCTGCCGCCGGGATAGTTTCGACAAAGCTATTGGTATAATCGCCCCACAGGATCGCGACTGTATCATTCCCCACCCAGGCGACGCTGGAGAGCCCGACGAATTGACCGGGATTATGGCTATTCATCAGGTGATTTTTATACACCCGCGGGTCGGTCTCTAAATCTATGGGGGTGCCGCCCAGGAGCGATGAATTCAGAATATACAGGGCGTAATCGTTACTGTTATAACCGATACCGAGAGCGATGCGCTGGCCATCCGACGAAATCGAGATGAGCGGAGTATCGAGCATAGATACCGAGCTGGATTTGAACGACGCCGCCGGCGAGAAATTTGTCACGCTCCCCGAAGGAGGCAGGCTCGGGAAGCGCCAGGAATCGGTAGCCGCGGTGTATTGGGCACTAGCGAACGACCAGCTGCCGGGATTGCTGCCAACGCCCGGGCGGTCTTGCAGAAACAGCTGAGCGCCGGAAGAGGCGAGAATCCGCCCGCCCAGCCCATTGGGCGCGCCGGCAGGAAACGCGGCATAGGCGGCGCCAAATCCCCAGAGACCGCCATATCCCTGCGGGTTCGGCATGACCATCTGCAGGGCGTTCTTTTGGTTGTCGCCTACCGCGTAGTTGTCAAAGGCGGTCTTCAGCAGACCGGCGTGTCCATCCAGGTATGACGCAATGGCCTTGCCGTTATGGCGGTACACCACATCCCCGTAAGCGCCGCCCACCTCCTCCTTGCCGTCGGCCGTCAACCACATGCTGGTCGGCTCATAGCCGATCTCGCCCAGCGCCTTGCCCGTCACCATGATGTGCAGCGTGTAATTCACCGTGCCGCTCTTGGGCGCATTGGGGCAGCGCAGGGCGTCGGCGCCGGCGCTGTCGGTGTTCGTCAGCCAGCCGCGGTCGGGCAATTGCTCGTTGTGATCCTGGGCATACATCATGACCGCCTGCGCCAACTGGCGCTGGTTGCTGATGCAACTGGCCTGGCGGCCTTTCTCGCGCGCCTTGCCAAAGACGGGAAAGAGAATCCCCGCCAACACCGCGATGATCGCGATGACGACGAGCAATTCTATCAGCGTGAACCCTGACCGTGTTCGGCGTATCATAGTTCTGTCTCCTCTGCGATGATGATCTGGCGCCCAGCGGAGACTGTTGGGGGACCGTGACCGGCATGCGGCGGCAGCGCGACGGTTTCGTGGCGAGGTACGGGTGGGGCCATGCTCCTGAAGCAGCCTATCCATAGCAAACGCCTCCGGCCCAATAGGCACAGGAGGCGTGATACGGCTACAGGAAGCAGCGCGCTCACACCGAATTCCCGCGAAGTGGTGTCGAACTCCGAGCCGGACCGGTCTCCTGGCTTCCGCGTCTTCCTACTGGCCACGCCTTCCCACCCACCTTCGCTAAAGCTTCGGTGGGCAGTGGCCTGGTGTGGCGTTCGTCAGCGGTTACAGTTGCGGGGCAGCGCCGGATTCGCACCGGCTTCCCAAAGTCTGTCCGTCTGGCAGCTATGCGATTGTCAGGCGCATAGTATACTTGGCCGCGGCGGTTGTCAAGCCCTTGCCACGCTCGGCGGGAAAATTTTTCCGCTTTTTTTGCGCGCCCGCGGCGCGGGGCCGCTCCGCGCGTCCTACTCCCGCCTGCTCCGGCCCGCGGCGCTGATGTCCAGCGGGGGGATGCCGAGTGCGGCGGCGGGGGAGTCGGGGCCGAAGGCAGCGCCGTTGAGGTGGGGGTCGGCGATGACGGTGCCGTCGCGGGGGGCGAGCGGGGCGCTGGCGCGCGTCTGATAGTCGTCCTCGGGCAGCGTTTCGAGCGTAATGACGCCCTGGCCGCTCCAGAGGACGTTCTTCGGCATGGCGGTGATGCCCGTCGGCGGGGCGGAGACGGTCAGCGCGCCGCCGGCGACGATGATGTTCTCCGCCACGGTGAAATCGGCGCAGCGCATGAAGGTCAGCCGGGCGTCGCCCGCGTCAATGAAGACGTTGCGGCGGATGACGCCGCCGCGCGCCATGTGGTTGTGCGCGGGCCAGCGGGTGTTGACGGCGAGGTTGCCCTCCACCACGCATCGCTCCCCTTGCTCGTCAATGTAGTACGCGTGCGACAGCTGCGTGCCGGTCCCGCCCCGGACGACGTTGCCGCGCATGGTCACGTCCGCGCAGAAGGTGATGTAGATGGCGCCGCCGTCGCTGAGCACCTGCATGATGTCGTAAAACAGGTTCGCCTCGAACCGCGTGGTGGACGCGCTGCTGCCCACGCCGCTGTAGGTGGTGTGGTGGATCTCGTTATGGCTGATGACATGCCCGGCGCCGGAGAGCTGCAGGCCGATGGCGCTGGGGTAGGTGCGGCCGTTGTGGTGAATATGGCACTCGGTGACGGCGCAGTCCCGTGATTTATGCAGATAGATGCCGCCGGCGCCGGTGTCCGCCGTTTCGCAGCCCGCGATGCGCAGGCGCTCGGCCCCCAGCAGTTTCATGCCCTGCCCGCCGACGGCGCGCGCGGCGCAGTCGAGGATGCGGCAGTCGCGGAGATGCGCGCCGGAGAGCGCGCCGTCAAAGCGCCCGGCGGCGAAGCCGCCCGCCACCAGCGGCGTGGTGGTGGCGCTGACGGTGAGGCCGCGCAGCGTGACCTCGGCCACCGGCGCCGCCTCCGTGCCCTCCAGGCGGATGACGCGCGCGGCCGTCGGCGCGATGATCTCGGCGGCGGCCAGCTCCTCGCCCGGCAATGGCCAGTACGAGACCGTGCCGGCGGTGCGATCGAGATACCACTGTCCGGGCTCCGTCATCCCCTGGCGCACGTTCCACGCCACGTAGGTACGCGCGTTGGGGTTCCAGGCGCCGAAGGCGCCCGGCGGGTGGCCGGCGGGGGTGGAGAAGGTGACGGTGCGCGTGGCGGGGTCCAGCGCGGCGATGCCGACGACCGATTCATCCCACTGGTGGTAAATCGTCAGCTCGGCGTTGCGGAGGTCCAGCCACGCGCCCAGGTCGCCGGGCCGGTAGCGCAGCGTCGTCAATTCGGCCGCGGTGGGTTTGCGCTCCCAGCCGCCGTCGGTGCTGCTCATCCAGCGCACGTCGAAGACATTTTCGTGGGTGAAGGCGCCGTGTTTCGGCAGGCGCGCGCGGGGGCGCAGGCCGCCATTCACCACCAGATGGCGGAAATCCCACGCGCCGTCCCGCACCTCCGGCACCGCGGCGCTCCACCAATCGCCCTGCTGCGTCCACCCGGTCAGGCGCCGCCCGCCGTACAGCACCGGCGTCTCGCCCGGCGCGGCGGCGAGGGTGAGACCGCTGTCGTCGGGGGTGAGGGTGAGGGCCACCTCGGCGTACGCGCCGCCGTGCAGGAGCACCTGGCGGTCGCCGTCGCGGGCGCGGATGATCGCCGCGGCCAGGTCATCGGCGGGGGTCACGTGGATGGGCATGGTCGGTCCTTTCCCGGCGACAGCCGGCAGCATGAACAGGCGGCGCGCCTCGTCAGTCGAGCCGCATCGCCGCCGGCGGCGGGCCCGGGTCGGCGGAGATGCGCGTCCAGGGGAGGATGTCCCGGCCGTCGCGCAGCACGCGCATCTCCACGGTCTCGCCCAGGTCGCCGACAGGCGCGAACCACCAGCCGTCGGGGCGGATGGCGAGCACGCCGCCGGCGGTGCGCACCTGGCCGTCGGCGGTGCGCACCTGCAGCTTGGTGCCGAAGAAGCCGTCGGGGTGGCGGGTGGTGAACGTGACGAGGAAACCGCGCTGGCGCACCGCTTTGCAGGTGAGATTGCGCACGCCGGCCGGCGCCACGAAGAGCTCGGCGGACTCCTCCGCCAGCGCGTAGCCGGGGGCGGCCAGCTCCAGCCGGTTGCGGCCGGCGGCCATCTGCATCGCCACGGCGCCGTTGACGACGGCGCCGCGGGCGGTATCGCGCCCGACGAGATCGCCGCCGACGCGCACGCCCTCATCGGCCACCGCGATGAGCGTCGCCGGCACGGGCAGCGGATGGCCGGTGGCGGCGTCCACCAGCACGGCGGTGACCGGGGCGAGGGGCTTCACTTTGATGACGACCTGGCGGACGAGCTGCGCCCGCTCGGCGGCGGAGCGCAGCCGCCCGGTGACGACGGCCCACCCGCCGGAGGTGGCGGGATGCGCCGCCAGCGCGTAGATATTCGCCAGGCGCGGGACGCCGACATATTCAAAACCGCCGCGGGCGTCCGTCGTCGCGGGGGGCAGCACCGCGGCCGCCACGGACTCGCCGTCGAAGGTGATGCGCGCGTTGGCCACCGGGGCATTGGTGACGCTGTTCAACACGGTGCCGCGCACCACCAGCGTGGGCGCGACCACCACCGCCTTCGGCGGGTTGCCGGCGGGGAGGCCGGCGGGGCGAAAGAGCATGTCCGTCTCACCGGCGAGCAGGCCGGCCGGCGTCTGCGCGTAGGCGACCAGCTTGCCGGGCGTGAACGCGCCGGTGCCGGCGGTGCCCCCATGCTCCTCGCTCACCAGGGTGGCGCCGCGCAGGGTGAAGGCGCCGGTTGCGCGCGTTTTCGCGGTGAGGGCGGGGGTGGCCACTCCCATGTTGGGGGCGTTGAGCACCGCGGTCGTCGTCCCCCATGACACCGTGCCGCCGAGCTGCATCACGCTGATGGCGGCGCCGGCGACGGGATGGCCCGCTTCGTCCACCACTTTGCCGGTGTAGGGGCAGTCCGGATCCAGCCGCAGCGTCCGCGGCGACTCGTTCGCGCGCAGCACCGGCAGCGCCGCCACCGTGAGCACGCAGCCGGGGGCGTCTACCAGCAGATAGCCGGCGCGGAGATCGGCGAGGCCGCCCGTATCCACCTCGCCGGCGACGGCGAAGACGCCGCGCGCATCGGCGACGGCGCGCAGCTCTTCAAAGGCGCGCCGTTCCGGCCGCGCCAGGCGCACGGTGACGGCCGCGCCGGCGGCGGGTTTGCCGTCGGGCAATACCAGGCGCTGGCTGATGGTGCAGCGCGCCCAACCGAGGGCAACGAGAACGAGCGCGCAGGCGCAGGCGAACCAACGATGCATACACGAACTCCCGGGGAACAATGCCGCTGATATACCTTCACGGGCAGCCGCCATTCTCCTGCTTCTGACACCACATTGCCCCGCTTCCTCTTGTCGTATTCAGCGCTGTGCGCGCCGATGCACACACCCGTACCGGGGAGGCGGCGTTGCACTCCGCCCGTATCGGGACCGCAGCGTTGATGCTCTGTGACACGTTATCTCCGCTCTGGTGGGCTATGCATCGGCAGGTGTGCGTCCCCCGGATTGAAATCCAGGGCTGGAGAAACGAAGTCCGCCTGCGCGGACTGGCCGGAGCGGGCCGACCAACCGGATACCGAGCATGAACAGAGCATGCACTCCGCACACACCGGGGCCGCGGCGTTGCCGCCGCCTCCCCGGCGACCGCGGCACCTACGCGGCGCGGCGCATCATGCGCCGGTGCCGCCGTCAGGACGCCAGGGGGCCTCGGACAATGGTCACTGCGTGCCCCTCCGGCAACGCGCGCGGCCTGCTGCACCTCGAAGTAGGACTTGCAGTTTTCCTCCAGCCGCGCTAAAATGATACTAACACTATGGCAAAACAACAGTTAAACGATCTCGCGCACTTCTCTGACGAGCTGGCATTGGTGGAGCGGATGATCCGCCTGGCCTGCGAAGGCGAGCACGGCACGGCGGAGGGGACGCTCTGCGACGCGTGCGCAGCGCTGTGTGATTACGTGCGCGCCCGGCTGGAGCGCTGCCCGTACGGCGCGGAGAAACCCACCTGCCGCCAGTGCCCGATTCACTGCTACCGCCCCACCGAACGCGACCGCATCAAAGCGGTGATGCGCTACGCCGGCCCGCGCCTGCTGCTGCGCGGCGACCTGGCGGCGCTGAAACACCTGCTGCACGACCGCACAGGCGCCCCGCCCAGGCCGAAGACATAAGCCGCCCCCGCGCGCGGCCCGCCTCGCGACATTGACACGCGGCGGGGTGGTTTGCTACACTGTCACCCGCACACGGCACCCGCCGCGTGCCGCGGAGAGGTGTCCGAGTCTGGTTGAAGGAGCACGACTGGAAATCGTGGCTTAATTACATTACGCGGTTTTCCCCGATTTCTCCCCATGCTTTGACCTCAAATTCCTCTCCCGTTGCCCCGGAAAAATCGTGCAAGGAACTAAAAAGTCCCAACTTGCTTGCACGATTTGTCACCTTCGTCTATTGCTGGCACGATTCGCTTTCGC
The DNA here is from genome assembly GCA_029553475.1 of Armatimonadota bacterium. Taxonomy (GTDB): domain Bacteria; phylum Armatimonadota; class Hebobacteria; order CAIYQO01; family CAIYQO01; genus JAKIYB01. The sequence continues at coordinate 11,586 of JAKPKV010000143.1, read as the reverse complement.
GCGCATTTCTTTCTGAAAGCGAGGTCAGTAATGCGTATACCTGCCGTAGATTTTCGGCAACCCTTACCCCCTCAACAGGACGTGCAAGCGGCGATTCAGAGTTTCATGCGCCGGTGTGACGCCCGGAATCTCTCCCACCATACCAAAGAGTTCTATCGGTTCCGGTTTGAGGCGTTTGCCCGGTTTTTGTTGGCGCACGCCCCGACACTCGGCATTGCCGACGTGACGCCAGCGGTCATTCGCGACTTTCTTGCCGACGAAACCACACGAATTTCCTCTCTGACGGCCCACCATAGCTTCATTACGCTCCGCTGCTTCTTCCGGTATCTCACGGCGGAAGGGCTGATTGATACCAATCCCATGGAGCACGTGGAACCGCTGCGGCAACGCAAGAAAGTCATTACGACGTTCACCACCGACCAAGTGCGGGCGTTGCTGGCGGCGTGCGGCACGGATTTCACCGGGAAGCGCGATAGCGCCATAATCCTCATTCTCGCGGACTGCGGGTTGCGGGTGTCGGAACTCTGCGGGTTGACGCTCGACGCGATTGATTGGCGTGACCGGACGTTACTCGTGTTGGGTAAAGGGGCCAAAGAACGCCGGGTGCCCTTCGGAAACGCCGCCTACCGCGCGCTCACGGCCTACACCGCGCACCGGGGTGAGATACCGAAGGTCAACAGCCTATTTGTCAGCTGCTACGGTGTGCCATTAACCCGGCTGCGGATACTGGAAATGCTGAAAGACCGGGGCACGGCGACAGGGGTGGACATTAGCGTGTGCTCCCCCCATAACTTCCGGCGGTACTTTGCGGTCAGCTACCTGCGGAACGGTGGAGACGTATTTTCCCTGCAAAAGCTCCTTGGGCACACCAGCTTGGAAATGACCCGCCGGTACGCCGAGTTAGCACAGACGGATATTGTCGAGAAGCACCGGCGGTTCAGTCCGGGAGACATGCTTCAGCTTCAACCGACAAGCGGACGAAAACGCTATAAATGAGTGTCGCCACGCGGGGGACGGTCAACACTCGGCGGGTTGACACGGGAGTTTGGGGAGTTTCACTTCTCTCTACCTTACCACTAACGATATATACCGACATATATACCTATGGTAGGTAGAGGTACGGGAATAGAAACTCCCTAAACTCGACTCGCCATTCCCCCGCGTGTGAACAGGTGGTGCCTCCACCGTCACGCGGCCTGCGCTGTCTTCATGGCTTTCTCGGCGGCATACCGCCGCTTCCGTGTCTCTTTCCCCTTGCCCACATAATAGCGCTGCTGTTTGCACTTGGGATTCCCACAGAGTTTGGCATTCGTGCGCCGTCCATTCTCTCCACTGCGTTGGAACCACGTCCCGCATTGCGGGCACTGCGCCCAATCCACCTCGCCGGTCAGTTCGTTCAGGCACTGGAGCCACAGCGCCCCCAATAATGACGTAAAGGTGACATGCGTCTCGTATCCCCCCTCCGTGGGATTCCATTCACACCGCGCGGCGGTCTGTCCCTTCACATGCGCATTCACGAGGTTATGGACGTGTCGCTGTGCCGCCGCGCGCGCGTCGCGAAGCTCAATCAGCGGTTCCGTGACACTCGCCTCCGGCACATAGTGCGCAACGTATTGCTTCTTCGCCCCTTTTGTGAAATATACGCGACCATCTTGCCACCGAAACCAGCTTTTCAGTTGCCACGGCTCGTTCTCTTGCTTGGCAAGGCGTAGCAGTTCGACCACCTGCGCTATAACCGCAGCTTCGTCTCGCCACAGTGTCACCGCTTCGCCCTCAATAGGCCGCACGATATGTTCACCGTCAAGTTCACTGGCCTCACGCGGTTTACCAAGAAATCCCCATTCGTTGGCAAAATGGATACACGCATCCTCAAAGTCCTCTGCGTGAACCATGCGGGCAAAGACCTTAAATAAGTATGGTTCCTGCATGGGGTTTTTCCGTTTGATTGGGATGGACGGCTCAAGTGCGCGCCACCGGTACTGGTATAACTCCTTCGTTCGCTGGCGGAGGGATTTCGGGAAATCAATCGTTGTGAGTACCCGTGTTTCCACCTCACGGCGTATCGCATTATACCGCGCTTGAGCGTCGGCTTTCGCCTGTTCGTCACTCCAGTGAGGCCGACGCTTCTTTGCCGTTTGAGCAAGCCCTTCGACACTCACGTGCGATAAGACAGAATTGTCTAGCTGCGCATTTACACACCGATACCCCCGCTCCGCGACTTCGACCTCCGCGTGCATGAGCTTATAATCCTGCATGTGACCTCCCGCGACGCAAATCCATGTTTGTCGCACCAAAATCATACCCTTTTAGTCCGACGAAGGCAATTCCGTCTGCGGTATCTTTCTTTCTGTCGCCCCGACATGGTTCGCTTCGTGTTGGCATGAGCATGTGCGGAAGCGACGAACGACACATATGGAGGTTTTTATGTCACAGGAACACGAGCAAGCACAGCGGAGAGTGAAGCAGCGAGGCATTAGTTCGATTGATAACGTGCGCGCTGTTCTCAGTGCGGACACGCTGCGGGAGCTAATCTGCGGTTTAGACGCCATGCAAGCGAGCCGTATACTGCCCTACCCTAGCGGCGGCTTACTGCCGAACACGCAGACGTTTGTGTGCTGCACCGAGAAACCGACAGAAAAGGAGTTATCGTATGTATCCTGACCGAACGCGAGAGGTGGAAGCGATTTTCCGTAAAGCCCAGCGACCCGACCGGAGCGTGCAGCGGGCGTGCGCAGAAGCTCTCGCCAAAATGCGGCAGCCTGACCCGGAAATTCAACGGGCGTTCGCGGAAGCCCTTGAAGAAGCGGGCGAATGCTCCGAAGCGTGGGACTTCGACGAATCGGAGCAAGACAACCAGCACATGCGTGAGGCACGCCGTCCGCGTGTCGTGCGTGTTGAAACAGTGCCGGTCGCTCCGCAAAGTGACCCTGTGCAGACAGACGGTGACGCCGTTACGGAAGAGTAAGCATGCACGACAGACATGAGAAAGGAGGACACTGCATGAGCAATTCACATTGGCCGCTCTCGACGTGGGAACGGCAGGAAGGAGCACGCCATGCGCTATAACTGGTCGGACGACGACGACGGCCCCCCGCCGAGTAATACCTACACACTCTATCCGAAGGAAGGCAGGGCGCTGCGCACGCTCTCGTGGGGCGGAGCGAGTCATGTCCGGGGACTGCAATGGAATCCGTGGTACGTCTCGGTGGCACAAGCCGTCCGGTTGCAGCGGGAGGGGTATGACACCCTTGAACTGTTGCTCGAAGACACGGATGAGTGCATGGCTACCGAGTTGGCGGACATGATTGACCACGGGCGCATAACGCGGGACGGCAGCGGACGGCTCTACTATTGGTGGCCGCGCCAGCGCTACGAAGCCGTCTATGCGGGCACGCAAATCTATGACGAAACCCCCGCGTGGGAGGACGAGGGTATGGGGTGGTAGGTACATACACAAGTTCCACGCGGAATCGAAAGGAGCAAAGGTATGGTATTAACCGGCTACAGGTAGCGCGGGCGCGGTGGTTCCCCCACCACCATGCTAACACGAGATATATAAGCCCACCGCGCAAACCGGTGGGGCGGTGACACTCACCGCTGAATACATGCAGGAATTATTGAGGTTTATGTTATGGTAGACATTGACGAACGCGACGACCGCTTCACGGTGGACGCGTGGGAGGACACGGTAGCCGACACAGACGCGGACGCAGTGGCGACGACTGTAAAGCCCCGCAGTGGCGAGTTTGACGACCAGCACGGCGAGGCTCTTGGGGACGCCCATTCCCATGAACAGGCTCCGGCCTCATTGTACCCCACGGGAACCGGGGTGGCAATGGCGGACGGCGTAGACGAGGACGACGGCGACGATAATTACACGCTGTCTACCGCCGTCACTTACGTGGAGCAATATGGCCTATCGGCGTTCCGGGTTACGCTGACCGATAAAACCCCCAAGTTAAGCAGTGAGGCGTTGGAACCGGTGCGCACCACACGCCGGGCGACCGTGGACGAACTCTGTGACTGGTTCGGCGGGGAACCCGACCAGCAGGGCTACGGTATCGGCATTTACGCGGGAGCCGTCTCCGGCAACCTGCTCATTGCCGACTTCGACCGGGCGGACATTCACGACGCCTTCCTGCGCCGGTGCGCCGAGCAGGGGGTGGGCCACTTGGCCGCGCGTATGCCGCACGTGAAAACGCGCAAGGGTGACCACCGGTATTTCCGGTGTGGGAACTACCCGTACTCAAAAATGGTGTTAGCCCGCTATTGGGACGAAGCGGAACAAAAGAAGCGCACGCTCATTGAGGTACAAGGCACCGGGGTGTATGCCGTGGCTCCGTCGCGCCTGCCGGGTATGCCGCCCGCGCCGGACTGTCCGTACCGGGTGGTGTCGGGGAGTCTCGGTGACATTCCCGTATTCAGCGCCGACGAAGTGGACGCGCTGCTTGATATCATGCGCGGCCTCACCGAAGTGCAGCCCGACCCGAAACCGGAACCGCCGCTCCCGCCTTCTCCCGGCTGGGGGAACCGGCCCGGTGACGACTACAGCGCACGCGGCGACCACCGCGCGCTGCTGGAGACGCACGGCTGGCAGTATCTGTCTACCCGGCCCGACGGCACGGAGTATTGGCGGCGTCCGGGAAAGACCGAGGGGAGTTGCTCCGCCACATACAACACGGCACTCGGCCTGTTTTACGTCTTCTCCAGTAATGCTGACCCCTTTGAGGAGGGGCAGGCGTACAAGCTCTTTGCCGTCTACGCCCTGTTGAAGCACGGGGGCGACTACAGCGCGGCGGCGAAAGCGTTGCGCGACGACGGCTACGGCGCTTCGGACTGGGGTGACCCGGATGAGGTCTGGGTGAGCGAAGACGAGTTGGCGCGTATTTACACCGCTGCTGACGCAGCGAAAGCGAAAGGCAAAGCGGCGGCGGTCTATGAGATTGCCGACGACCTCGCCAAGTTGCCGGTGGGTGAGTATGAGGACATACTCCATGATTTAGACAAGGCCATTGACGCCTTGCACAAGCGTGATTTGGACAGTAAGGTGCGGAAAGTGCGGAAGCACTTACTGGTGAAGCAGCGGAAACAAGCCGAAGAAACGCTCACGACCACGAAACCCCGCGTGGTGGTTAATGAGAATATCCCGCTCCGTGAGATTGCATATACAGCGGTGCACCACCTCATTGCGGGCATGACCTCAAAAGAGTGGGGGCCGACGCTGTTCCAGCATGACTTGGCGCTGGTGGAACTGGTGGTAGACCCGGAGGGGAATGCCCGGCTGCAGGAAATGGACGCCATACACCTGCAAACGCGGTTGGAAGAAATTTGCGATATGGTGGAAGTTACGGACGGTCACGTCAAACACGTAGAATGCCCGAAGAAACTCTCTGACCATATTCAGGGACGGTGGAATTGGCCGCTCCAGCCCATTCAAGGTATCTCAATTAGTCCGTTTATCCGCAAGGATGGGAGCATTATGGCGGAGCCGGGATACGACGCGCAGACACGGCGTATCTACCGTCCTGTGCCGGGGTTTGTGCTGCCACCGATATCGGAGAATCCGGGGACAAAGGAGCTTGAACGCGCGGTCAAACTGTTACACGACCCGGTCTGTGACTTCATTTTCGCGTCCAAGGCCGATTACGCGAACTTTATTGCCGCGCGGTTCGCGCCCATGCTCTTGCCGTATGTAGACGAGGCGTTTCCGTTTATTCTTATCGAAGCGAACGCGCCGGATAGTGGGAAAGGGCTACTGGCGCGGGTGCTTGTTGCGGAGGAATTGGGCCAAGAGCCTGACGTGACCACGACTCCGGCGACGGACGAAGAGTGGCGGAAGCAGATATCCTCCACCCTGAAAAGCGGGGTGCCGATTAGTCTGTATGACAATATTGACGGCGTCCTGAAATCGCAACACTTGGCGGCGTTGCTCACCGCCCGCCGCTGGCGCGCGCGAGTTAGGAGTATTACGGGACATTTCCGTGCCGAATCGCACGGTGTGGATTGGCACCGGCAATAACGTGGATATCGGCGGGGATATCTTCCGGCGCACCATGGGCATACGGATTTGCCAGCGGGCGCGCGGCATGAATCACCTGGAGAATTTTACGCATTTTCCGTTGATTGCGTGGGTCATGGAGCACCGGGCGGAGTTGGTATGGGCGAAACTGACACTTTGGCAGGCGTATCGGAAGGCAAACTGTCCGTCGTCCACGTCACCGATACCGGAGTTCCGCTCGTATGAAACATTCGCGCACACTATGGGTGGACTCCTGGATTTCGTCGGTATCCCGGCGTTCTTGGGCAATCAGGAGGCGCGGCGGCGGCGGAGTGATACGGAATCCGTGCAATGGGAAGCGTTCTTGACGACCGTGCAAAGGTTCTTCCCGCAAAGCTTCCGCGCTGCCGATATCGCCGACAAGCTCAAGGGCTTTGGCTCGGTCATTCCCGACGAGTTGGCCGACCTGAACGAAATGGTGGAACGCGGGAGCGCCGTGCGGCGAATCGGGCAGGCGCTCCTGAAACGTGAAGACCGGCCGTATGGCGAGAGCGCATTGGGGGTTGTGCGTGTCAAGGACGGCCACCCGGTCGTGTGGGCTATCAGAACGATTGAGTGTACCGTGCCGCCGAAGCAAACAGCAGAACCGGTGAAGCACGAAGACGAGTCATCGAAACAAACAGACGACCCGCAAGCGTAACAGCGCTGGAGATCATGGGCCGTCATAGACATACCTGCGTGTTGGTATGCGCTATGACGGCCTTACCTTCCGAAAAGAGCGCTGTCCAGCGAGGAGTTGTCGAGTTCTGTTCTACCCCAAGTGAAGGCAATGCGATATATATCTCTGTATATATCCCCTGCTTGTCTCCCCGACTGGGAACGAACACCCGAACTCCTGTCTACCATTGCGGGCATTCGTACCCACGGTGCGGTTCCCCATGCCTACCCCCCCTATGTCGGAAACCTCAAGCCGTCCCTGCGACCGGTCGGTTGGACATTTTTTCAGTGGCGGAACGCGTCAGGTGCGCAAAATATGTAAAAACCGAGTTGCCCAGCGGAAATCTATGTGATAATCACTACAAACTGGCTGCTTTGAGCGATTTCGCCCGCTCCGTCACTCCTTGTAAGCTAAGCAACGCCCCGCCCCCCAGCCGGCGACACCTCCCCGCGTGGTCGGCGTAACGCTGGTGACCTTCGCCAAAGAAGGCGTACCCTTCTTTTTTCTAGGAAACAGGCCACCCTTCCAAAATTTTTCAGTGCCAAGGTTTGCCGTGAACACGCCGTGAACTGCGGGGACGGGGGAAACGGGGGTGGCCGCGAAAATGACGGCGCACTATGACCGAGCCAGCGCAACGCTGGACAGCACGGGACAAACTACACCGGGGTAAACATGGGAAGGCAAAGGGATAGCGGTAGAATAATCGCCTAAATAGCCTTTGTTAGCAGGCATTCACCATATGCAACGCGAATCATTCTATATAAAGCCATACAGGAGGCTTGTGGCATGAATGTTTCGGTGACTCCCCCGTCGTCAAGCTCACCATCTAGCGCGGCCATGCAGGAAATCGTGGGCTGGTCTGCTCAACTCCCCGCATGGCAGCGAGACGCCTTACGACGCCTGTGCCTGCACGGAAGCCTGACCGAGAAGGATTACCTCGAATTATTGGCAATGTGCCGGGCGGCACACGAAGGAGCGGGGGCGTCACCGTCTACACCCAAACCACAACCTCTCACCACGCACCACGTGAAAGCCGATACCACTGGGAAAGTCGTTGCCCTCAAGCGCATTAAGGACGTGTGCCATGTCAACGCTCTCGCGGACGGGCAGTCACTCACGTTCAGGGAAACAGGATTGACGATTGTCTATGGTGGCAACGGGTCAGGGAAGTCCGGCTATACGCGCATTCTGAAAAAAGCCTGCCGTGCACGCGCGGCTGGAGAGGCTATCCTGCCCAACGTTTATGACCCACAAGCCACGAGTGGCGCGACGGCGACGATTGAATACACAGTAAATGGTATTGCTGTTCCCGCTCCGGCACATTGGGTTGATGGGACATCCTGCGCCGACGAACTGACCGCCATTAGCGTGTTTGACTCCGCTTGCGCCATAATCCACGTCGAAAAAGCCAACGACGTGGCATACACTCCGGCTGCACTCGATTTGTTGGAGCAACTCGCTGACGCCTGTATTGAACTGCAAAAACGCTTGAAACAGGAACAGCAGCAATTACAAGCAGCGATTCCAGCAGCATTAGTCAAACCGCAGTGTCAGGCTGGCACGAAGGTCAGCAAGCTCCTCACTGCACTCTCTGCTACCACTGACATGACGGGTGTCCAGACGTTAGCCACCTTAACGCCGGACGAACAGCGGCGTCAGGAGACGTTGCGGGCTGACCTGTCACACGACTTGGCAAAACAAATCGAGCAACTGCGGCAACGGAAAGCTCACCTCCTCCGTGTGCTTGCCACCGTGCGTGAATTTTCCGTAGGCACTTCCGATATCGTGGCTGAGAATATCAAACTGCTACTGGCAAACGCGGAAACACAAGCCGAAGCCGCCCGTGTTGCGGCGGAGGAGCTATTCCGTGACGAACCGCTCCCCCATGTTGGGTCTGAAACATGGCGTGCCTTGTGGGAGTCAGCCCGCGCGTATTCCATGCAGGACGCCTATCCCGCGCAAGACTTCCCCGTGACGGGTGACGGCGCATACTGTGTCCTCTGCCAGCAAGCATTAACATCAGAAGCGGCACAGCGGTTGTCGCGCTTCCATGCGTTCGTTCAAGCCAATGCCCAAGTCCGCGCCAAAGAAGCGGCACGCGCGTGTGAAACCGCGCTGTCTCCCGTGCGGGCGCTCCAACTGACCCAGTCCGACCGGCTCAACGCGTTCGGATTGATTGATGGTGACTTGGAATGCCCGGCGGTTGCATCTGAACTCCGCCGCTTTCTGACGCTCACCCGGTGGCGACAACGGTTGTTGCTCGGTGCGAAACGCACAAGTGAATGGCCGAGCTTGCCCCCGGTGCCACCACCACCCATTGCAGGATTGGAGGCGCTGGTTACGGGCCTTGATACACGCATTTCCGATTTACAGCAGGCGATGCAGGACGAAACGCGACAGATACTCACCAAGGAATTACAGGAGCTTGACGACAGGGTGTGGTTGGGACACGTGCTTGACGACGTGCGGGCTGATATTACACGCAGGAAAAAGCTGGCGATACTGACGAATGCGCTCACGGACACCGAAACGCGGGGCATTACTAATAAAAGCAAAGCACTCGCTCGCGGCCTCGTTACCGCAGCGCTCAAAGACCGTTTCGCGGGGGAAGTGCTGAGTTTCGGAGTGGAACGACTACAAGCTGAAATGCAGGAAACTGGAAGCCAATATGGGGTGCCTAAATTCCGCATTGGCCTTGCCGGGCAAAAAGACACAAACGTGAAAGCAATTTTCAGTGAGGGAGAGCACCGCTGTATTGCGCTGGCGGCGTTTCTCTCTGAACTAGCAACGGCGGACGACCATTCCGGGATTGTCTTTGACGACCCTGTGTCTTCTCTCGACCATGAATACCGTCAAGCCGTCGCGAAGCGCCTCGTGCAGGAAGCCCAAATGCGGCAGGTAATTGTGTTTACGCATGACATTGTATTCCTCACCCAACTTTCCGACGAAGCCCGGCAATGCGGCATTGACCCGCACTACCAGTGCATCGGGCGTGGTGAAAACCGGTGTGGGTATTGCCATGCCGAAATTCCTATGAATGTCCGTCCCGTTCTTGACGCGCTCGACTCGCTAGACCGGCACCTGACGAATGTCACAAATGCCTACACGTATGGGGATACTGCAAAGTGGTTGCGAGAAGTAAAGGGAATCGCAGAAGAGCTTCGGGAACTGTGGGAACGCGCCGTAGAGAAAGCGCTGTCTCCCGTGTTTACACGTTATGCCTATAAAGTAAAAACAGCCGGACTGATTAAAGTAACCGTGTTATCGTCGGCAGATTGTACCGCCATGCGTGAAGGCTTTGGACGCTGCTCGGCCTTATTGCATACCGCACCGCTACCTGCAGGCTCACCACCACCCCTGCCCACCGCCGTGAAGCAGGAGATTGATACACTGCGGGGGTGGGTGCTGGACATTGAACGCCGCCAAGCGGGTGCGATATTACCGTGACCTTCCAATAGCGCTGGTCGGAATACAAGTATAAAGTCACTATATAGTAGTCACCCCCGTGAGTAGCCGAATAGGGATACACATTTCGATTACTCACGGGTTCGTGTGACCGCATCCGCTAGAGTGACAGTCGGTGTTTATATTGAGACGTGCATTTCGCGAAACACCGGGTGACGGTGGAAAGCAAGCTCATCCAACACCTCATATTGATAACCATGACTACCAAGCTGTAACTGCGCGTGCAGGCCGCTTACTTGCTTGAAAAAATAGTCGTGTATCGTAGGGTCAAGGTCGCTTGCGATACTATGCCGTCCTTCTTCGATTGCTATGCGTGTTGTCACGCAGCTTCCCGCAAAGAAGTCCAGCACGGTTGAGCCAGGATAAGATAACCCCCTTACCAAGCGCCGAATAACCTCCTGCGGCTTTTGGGTTGGGTGACCGACTCGTTCAGTTGAATTGCCATTAAGCCTGCCCATTCTCCAGACATTCGTTGGATTCTTCCCCTTCTCTACACTTTCAGGGCGAAGGCGCTTATCACGCATGTAAACTTTCTTCGTCTCCTCATCAAACGGCTCGCGCACCGCGTCCAGGTCAAAGAAGTACCCTTTAGCTTTTGCAAACCACGCAATCTCTTCGTGCCGATTCGCAAAAAATCGGTGAGCACTCATCCCGTTGGGATAATTCCATACGATAAGGTTAACCAATAGCATAGAACTATGCGTTCGCAGGTGGGAGATAATACTCAACAAGTCACCGGTTCCGGCTTCACCTTGGTATTGCAAGCCTCCAAATATCGCAATGCTTCCCGTTGGCAGAAGCACGCGCTCTGCCTCTCGCAGCCATTCTGCCGCCCATTCAATGTAATGGAGGTGGCTATCCCACTCTGCGACTTGAATGTTATAAGGAGGGTCGCAAACTATTAACTGAACGGACTCATCCGGTAACTCTTTCAACAACGAACAGCAGTCCCGTGTTAATACCGCATGTAAAGTCGAGTCGGGTATCCCGACACCGGCGCTGTTAAACGACGCGTGCGATTTCCCCGCCTTCTTTAGCGAGTTCATTGCAATATGCCCCGCATTTCTGTGTGAACGGTTACCCAAGTTATCACTCCTTTACAATGACAAACGTCTGCAAATAGTAGTTTGACGATAAGAACGTCGGGCCGAATAACTCACGCGTTATGCTTATGTCTTCATCGGCAACGCGCTCAGCATGGTCAGGCCATGCGGCAATAACTGACTCAATGCGTCGTAGTGTCATGCCCTCCTCTTCACGCCCATGGGGTTGCATTAACCACGGTGCAAACACCAGATTCTGTATAACAATATCATTTGTGCGTGAGGTTACTATCCCACACGCATCAAGAATGTTCAACAAGCCGGGGCAACGCCGCCGTGCACCCTCAACCGTCGCCTCATCA
>JAKPKV010000140.1 GCA_029553475.1 Armatimonadota bacterium | reverse complement strand
TCAAGTGGGGCCGCACGGAGGTGACCCCCACCGCCCGGCTGAACCAGTATCTCTATGATAATGACGATCGCACCGCGCAATACCGGTATCGCGGCGATCTGACGGCGCGCACGCAGTTCGGCGCGTGGACCAATACCTTCTCCTACGGCAAGCAGGAGAGCCACGGGTTCACCCCGTTCCGCTTCGATACGACGTATCCTTACGAGAATATTTCCGAGAGCCTGCAGTATCGCACCGACCGGCTCGAGTCCTATCTCACCGTGGGCCGCGATCTGCGCAACGAGCGCTGGAGCGATCTGACCTGGCGCGCCCAGGCCCGGGTGACGAAGGCCTTCTCCACCGAGCACGCGCTGGCCTACGACCTCAACGTGGGCGACTGGCGCGACCTGGTGAGCCGCTTCGTCTACGACGACGGCCACGCCACTGCGTTCAAGCTGGGCACGCGCTACGATCTGGAGGGCGCCCGGATGCGCAATGTTTCCACGGAGCTGTACTGGGTACCCTCCACGCAGTGGAAAGTGCAGTGGTTGGGCGGCTATGACGCGACGAACCGCAAAACGCTCTACAACGAGTTCCTGGTCACCCGCGATCTCCACTGCTGGGACGTCTCCGCGCATTACAGCTATCAGAACAAATCCCTGTATCTCTACTTCCGGTTGAAGGCGCTGGATTTGCCGCTGCCGCAATTCGGCGTGGGTCGCGGCGGTCAGGTGCTCAGCACGGGTGGGCTGTAGCGAAGCGGGGCGCGCATACAGGATGGGCATGAACGGAATCAAACTCGCCGTCATCGGCGGCGGCAGCACCTATACCCCGGAATTGATCGACGGATTGCGCCAGGCGGCGCTGGCCGTGCGCGAAGTGGCGCTGGTGGATCCGGATGCCGCGCGGCTGGACATCGTGGGCGGACTGGCCCAGCGCATGGCCGCGGGCGCCTTCCCGGTGACGCGCCACGCGGAGCGCGCGGCGGCGCTGGAGGGCGCCGATTTCGTCATCACCCAGCTGCGCGTGGGCGGGCAGGCGGCGCGCATCCTGGATGAGCGCATCCCGCTGTCCTTCGGGCTGGTGGGCCAGGAAACCACCGGGCCGGGTGGCTTCGCCAAGGCGCTGCGCACCGTCCCGGTCATCCTGGAGATCGACCGGGAGATGGCGGCGCGCTGCCCGGCGGCCTGGCTCATCAACTTCACCAACCCCTCCGGCCTCATCACCGAGGCGCTGCACCGCTACGGCGGCGGGCGCCACGTCGGGTTGTGCAACTACCCGCTGACGCTGACCATGCGCGCGGCGGAGGCGCTGGACGTGGACGAGACGCGCCTGACCCTGGACTACTTCGGCCTGAACCACCTCTCCTGGACGCGCGTGCGGGTGGATGGTGTGGATGTCACCGGCCGGCTCATCGAAATCATGCTCGCCGACCCGCGGCACCGCGACCTGTCCGGCTTCGCCTTCGCGCCGGAGACGCTGCGCGCGCTCGATCTGATCCCCTCCGGCTACCTGCGCTACTATTACGAGACCGCGCGCATGGTGCGCGAGCTGCGCGAGGCGCCGCAGACGCGCGGCGAGCGCGTGCGCGACGTGGAGGCCGAGCTGCTGCGCCGGTACGCCGACCCCGACCTGCGGGAGAAGCCG
>JAKPKV010000119.1 GCA_029553475.1 Armatimonadota bacterium | reverse complement strand
GCCAAGAAGGCTGACGACGCCAAGGCCAAGGACAGCAAGAAAGACGAGAAGCCCGCTGCCAAACCGGCCGACGCCGCCAAGCCGGCCGCCAGCGCTGCCAGCGCCCCGGCCAAGAAGTAAGCCCTCGTTGGCCCGCTTCAGGCACCGTCAGCGCGGGGCCGACCTGAAAACCCGCCTCGCGCGGGTTTTTTCATGTCTATTTGGCCGCTCCCCAGCGCGAAAGGGTCATCAGGCGCTACACCATTGATAGTCGTCAGACCAGCGCGATCAGATCGGTCACCCCCACGTCCACGCCCGCCTGCATGAGCAGCGTCGTGACCTGGCCCCGGTGGTGCGTCTGGTGGTTGAAAAAATGCGTCAACGCCTGCCACATCGGGTGTTCGCGCTGCACACCCTTGGTGTTGCTGTAGCGCATGGTGCGCTGCGGGAAGTCCGCCGGAAGCGCGGCCAGCCAGGCTTCGATCGCGGCGTCCAGCCGCGCGCGGTGGGCGCGCAACGCCGCCCAATCGGCACGCAGTTCAGTCTCGTGGCGGGCGCCCGCGGGCAGCGCGAGCAGGCCGGCGGGGCAAGGCATCAAACGCCTCCCCTTGTGCCGCAAAGCGCCCCAGCCACGTCGTGTCGCCCCACAGCAGATGGTTCAGCGTGGCGTGGATGGAGCCGAAAAACGCGCCGCGCGGCAGCTTGCGGGCCGCGTCGTCCAGGCGCTCGCAGGCGTCAAACAGGCGGGCGTTGAACCAGGTGTTGTAGCGCGCGAGCAAGCGGTAGTTGTCCAGCATCGGATCCACGATAAACTCCTTCATCCATAGCAAACAAAGACCATTTCACGCTGGGATGATGGAATTCCGATCATGATTTCTCGTCTGCAGCGCCAAAACCGCCGCCGCCGGGCGTGTGAATCTCGAACACATCGCCGGGCAGCATCTCGGCGCTGCCGATGTGGGCCAGCGTCTCGACGCGGCCGTCGGCCCGAACCACCCGGTTGATGCCCGGTGCGCCGCTCTCGCCGCCGGCCAGGCCAAAGGCCGGATGCACCCGTCCGTTGGACAAAATGCTGGCCGTCATCGCCTCCAGGAAGCGCACGCGGCGCACGCCGCCGTCGCCGCCGTGCCAGCGGCCCGCACCGCCGGAGCCTTGGCGGATCTCATAACTGTCCAGGCGCACCGGGAAGCGGAATTCCAGCACCTCCGGGTCGGTCAGGCGCGAATTGGTCATGTGCGTCTGCACGACGCTCGTGCCATTGAAGCCACCGGTCAGCGCGCCGCTCGCGTCGAACACGCCGCCCGCGCCGCTGCCGCCCGAAATCGTCTCGTAGTACTGGTAGCGCGCATTGCCGAAGGTGAAGTTGTTCATGGTCGGCTGGCTGCCGGCCATCACGCCCAAAGCGCCAAACAAGGCGTTGGTGATGCAGGTGGAGGTTTCCACGTTGCCCGCGACCACCGAGGCTGGCGGGTTCGGGTTCAGCATGGAGCCGGGCGGGATGATGACGTGCAGGGGTTTCAGGCAGCCGGCATTCAGCGGGATGTCGTCGTCCACCAGCGTGCGGAACACATAGAGCACCGCCGCCATGCAGACCGCCGTGGGCGCGTTGAAGTTGTTGGTCTGCTGCGGCGACGTGCCGGTGAAGTCGATCTCGGCGCTGCGGCTCGCTGCATCGACGCGGATCGCCACCTGGATCTGCGCGCCGTTGTCCAGCGCCAGCGTGAAGGCGCCGTCCTTCAGGCGCGTGATGACCCGGCGCACCGACTCCTCGGCGTTGTCCTGCACATGGCGCATGTAGGCCTGCACCACG
>JAKPKV010000109.1 GCA_029553475.1 Armatimonadota bacterium | reverse complement strand
GGCGGCCTGCTGGGGAACCAGCTGACGGTGGAGCATGCCGGGCAGACAGTGGCCACGTTCCAGCGATGAAGACTGTCCAGCTTTGGAGTTACGAAAACGTTCAGTCTTGGCTGTTACGTAACACCCGGCGCCGCGGCAGGAATGGCGCCGCGGCCGGCGAATGCTCCGTCAACGCGGGCGACCGGTGTGCTGTGCTCCAGCGCCCCGCGCGACGCGCGGAAAGGAACTGACCACATGACTACGCCGCTCTCCATCGGGGGCCGCCGCGAGCTCTTTGTGGATGCCCTGCTCATTGACCGGCTGGACGGCGCCCGGCTGGCGCTCCATCGCCCGCAGCCGCGGGAGGTGGCATTCACCTGCGACGCGCCCTGGGAAGTCGCCGCGCCGGGCTATGCCGCCGTGCTGCACGCCGAGGGACGCTATCGGCTGTATTACTGTGCGGCGCCGGGGCACTGCGAGGACAGCGACCCCCGCCAGCTCACCTGCTGCGCCGAGAGCGACGACGGCATCCATTGGCGCAAGCCGGAACTCGGGCTCGTCGCGATACAGGGGTCTCCCCGCAATAACGTCGTCTGGCAGGGCACCCTGTCGCATAACCTGACGCCGTTTTACGATACCAATCCCGCCTGCCCGCCCGACGAGCGCTACAAGGCCGTCGGCGGCTGCAACGCCGATTGGGGCGGCGGCGAGGGGCTGGTCGCGCTGGCCTCCGCCGATGGCCTCGCCTGGCGCCGGCTGTTCGACGAACCGCTGGCGCTGCACGGCGGCTTCGATTCGCAAAATCTCATTTTCTGGGACGAGCGGGCCGGCTGCTATCGCGCCTACTGGCGGGTGGGCCGGTCCGCGCACCCTGCCATCCCACCGGGGCGCGACGTGGCCACCGCCACCTCGCCGGACCTGCGCGCGTGGAGCGAGCCGCGCCAGCTCGACTACGCGCCCAATCGCAGCGGCTCTCCCGAGCGCGACCAGACGGACGACCCCTCCGGCGATCATCACCAGTTCTACTGCGGCGGGGTGCTGCCGTACCCGCGCGCGCCGCACCTGCTGCTCGGCTTTCCGCAGCGCTACGTGGATCGCGGGTGGACGGCCTCCACCGACGCCCTGCCCGAAGTGGAGCGGCGGCGAGAGCTGGCGGCGATGGGCATCGGCGGCGGCCGGCCGACGCGCAAAGGCACCGCCGTCACCGACGTGCTCTTCATGGCCAGCCGCGACGGGCACAGTTTTTACGTCTGGCCGGAAGCCTTCATCCGGCCGGGCATCCAGCGGCCGGGCAACTGGTACTACGGCGACGCCTGGTATACCTGGGGGCTGGTGGAAACGGCGTCCGACTACCCCGGCGCCCCGCCGGAGCTCTCCTGCTACGTCCAGGAGCGCGAGCGCCGCGACGGCCCCGGGCGGCTGCGCCGGCATACGCTGCGCCTCGACGGCTTTGGGTCGGTGTCCGCGCCGCTGACGGGCGGCGGCATGACCACGCGACCGCTGGTCTTCACGGGGAATCGCCTGGAGATCAACTTCGCCACCTCGGCCGGCGGGCGGCTGCGCGCGGAGCTCCAGGATGACCGGGGGCGGCCCATCCCCGGCTACACCCTCGACGCGTGCCACCTGCAGTACGGCGATCAGCTCGATCGCGTGGTCTCCTGGCGGGGCGGCGCCGACGTCGGCGCGCTGAGCGGCCGGCCGGTGCGCCTGCGCTTCGAGCTCAAAGACGCGGACCTGTTCGCGCTGCGGTTCGTGGCGTAACAGGGGGGCGGGGCGGGCGCGCGCGCCCCGCTATTCCGCCGCTGGCGGCATCATGCCGCCGTCAGGACCCGCGAGGGGCAGCTCGAACCAGAAGGTGCTGCCGACGCCGACCTCGCTGTCCACCCCGATGGCGCCGCCGTGGGCTTCCACCGCGAGCTTGCAGAAGGTGAGTCCGAGGCCGGTGGAGTGTTTTTGCCGGTGTTGACGGGCGTCCACCTGGCCGAACTTTTCGAAGATGCGCGCGCGGAATGCGTCTGGTATGCCGGGGCCGGTGTCGCTGACGGTCACGCGCACCCGGTGACGGCCGGGGTGCACACCCACGGTGATGCGCCCGTCATCCGGGGTGAATTTCAACGCGTTCCCGAGCAGATTCTGCACCACGCGCGCCAGTAACGCGGGGTCGGCGGTGACGGTCACCTGGTCAGCGGGAACGTCCACGCGCAGTTCGCGCCCCTCCCGCACCCCCTCCGCGCGGCTGACGACGTCGCCGATGACCTCGTGCAGGCGGCATTCCTCCACCGCCAGCGTCAACTGCCCGGCCTCCATTTTACTGACGTCGAGCAGCGAGCTCACCATCTCGATGAGGCTTTCGGCGGAGACGGTGGCGCGGCCAATGAATTCCCGCGCGTCCGTCGAGAGCCGCTCGCCTTCCAGCGCGATCACCGTCTGCAAAAAGCCGTAGATGCTGGTCAGCGGGGTGCGCATGTCGTGCACGATCATGTGCACGAGGTTGTCGCGCAGATCTTCCAGCCGGCGCAGCTCCTCGTAGCTGGCCTGCAGCAGGCGCTGCTGGCGGCGCAGCGCCAGGTGGGTCGCCACCCGCGCCTCGACTTCTTCGAACTGGAACGGTTTGGCCACATAATCCACTCCGCCCACGCTGAAGGCCCTCACCTTGTCTATCGTCTCGGAGAGCGCGCTGATGAAGATCACCGGGATGTCGCGCAGCGCGTCGTCCGCCTTCAGCCGCCGACAGGTCTCATACCCATCCAGGCCGGGCATCATGATATCGAGGAGGATCAGGTCCGGCGGGGTGTTCGCCGCCGTGCGCAGCGCCAGCTCGCCGCTGGTCGCCTGGCGCACGCGATAGCCACGCTCCTTCAGCATGCCCCCCAGCACTTCGAGATTCGCCGGGGTATCATCCACGATGAGCACATTCGTCACGGGCGCAGCGGCCACGGGGGGGATCATGACTTCTCTCCTTCACGCTCGAGCAGCGCCAACACGCCATCGTAATCGAACTGCCGGGCGCGCGCCCGCAGCGCGTCGGCCAGCGCGGCATGGGCCGGCTCCATGCCGGCGATCACGTCCAGCAGGCGATCACGGTCCGCGTCCATCGCCGCGTCGCGCAGCCCCGCCACCAGCGCGGCAGGGCAGGACCCGGCGGAGATCGACGCCGCGACGGGTCCACGCGCCAGCGCCGGCGCCTCCTCATCCGCGTAGCGATAGCGCACGCCGAGCACGGTTTCGATGGCGCTGAACAGCTCCGTCTCGCGGAAGGGTTTGCTGATGAAGTCATCGGCGCCGGCGGCGAGAACCGTGTCGCGCTTCTCGGTCAGCGCGCTGGCGGTGACGGCGATCACCGGGATGCTGGCGCCATCGGGACGTTCACGGAGACGATGCAGCGTCTCGTAGCCGTCCATCACCGGCATGCGCATATCGAGGAGAATCAGGTGCGGCTGCCAGCGCGCGAACGCGTCCAGCGCCTCCGCGCCATTCGTCGCCTGCTGCGTGTCGAAGCCCACCTCGCCCAGCAGGTGGCAGAGCAGCAGGCGGTTCTCCTCACGGTCGTCGGTAATGAGTACGCGATAGCGCGGCTGGCCAGGCTGGAGGCCGATCACCTGGCGCGTGTCGGCATGCGGGGAGACGTGGGCGGCCTCCCCCACCGTGATCGCGATGTCAATGGTGAAGATGCTGCCGACCCCCACCTGACTCTCCACGCGAATATCCCCCTGCAGCAAGCGGGCGAATTCGCGGCTGATCGCCAGGCCCAGACCGGTGCCCCCTTCTTTGTGCGCGTAGACGCTGGATTGCACGAAGGGCCGGAAGAGCTTGCCCAGTTCGTCGGCGGCGATGCCCGGCCCGGTATCCTCCACGGCGATGCGCAGCCGCCGCGTGTCACCCTCCGCGTCGTGGTGCGTATCCACCCGCACGGTGACGCCGCCGCATTCGGTGAACTTCACCGCGTTGCCGATGAGGTTGATGAGTATCTGCCGGAGCTTGCTTTCATCGGTGATCACATAGCGCGGCACCGCCTCACTGCGTTCGACGCGGAGGTGCAGCCGTTTCGCGTCGGTGCGGACGCGGAACATCATCGCCATATCATCGAGCAAGGCATGCAGGTCACAACTGCCCGGCGCGAAGGTCACGCGCCCAGCCTCGATCTTCGACATCTCCAGGATGTCATTAATCAGCGCCAGCAAGTGCTCGCCGCTGCGATTGATCGTCTCCAGGTGGTCGTGTTGCTGCGGGGAGAGGGCGGTATCGCGCAGCAGCAGTTGGGTGAAGCCCAGGATGGCGTTCATCGGGGTACGGATTTCATGCGACATGCTCGCCAGAAAGACGCTTTTTGCGCGGTTGGCGGCTTCCGCGGCGTCTTTGGCGATCTGCAGCTCTTCCTCGGCGCGTTTGCGGTCGGTGATGTCAATGACGCTCTCCAGCAAGTAGAGCCGACCATCGAGCAGCAGCCGCGTCACCGTCTTCAACACGGGGATTTTCCGGCCGTCCGTGGTGATGACTGCGCGCTCAGTATTGTCCATCTCCAGCCCCTCGTTCATGATGGGGCAGTGCCCCGACTCAGACGGGCAGATGAAGCGATGGCAGACTTTCCCGATGATCGCCTCGCGGCTGCAGCCGACCATCTCAGCGAAGCTGGGATTCAGGTCAACGATGGTATACCGCTCGGCGTCAATGATGGCAATGCCCGCCTGCACGGAGGTGAAAATGCTCTGCAGACGTTCCTCCGATTCGCGCAGCTCCGCTTCGATGCGCTTGCGCTCGGTCACGTCGCGGGCGATGCCTTGCGTGCTGATGAAGCTCTTATCCTTCCGGGTGATCTCCTCGTCCGGCACATCCCAGTGACCGCGGGCATGCAGGGCGATGGTGCGGAAGTGCACCGCATAATCGCGCGCCTGCTCCGGCGGGTCGGATGCCCGTCGTCGGCGTCCGTGCAGCGCGCCCTCGGCTTTCGCCACCAGGCGTACTTCCAGGTCTTTCATGCGCCGGTCACCGATGCGATACTCCACGAAGTGGCGCGGTGATTTCTGCCGGTCGTCAGGATGAATCAACTCCTCGAAGGGCATGCCGATGAGCTCGTCGGGGTTGTACCCCAATTGGGAGATCGCCGACGAGATGTAGGCAATGGTGCCGTCCTCATGCAGGCGATAGATGATGTCCGGCGTTAATTCCACCAGTGAGCGATACCGTTCCTCGCTTTCGCGCAGCGCGGCTTCTGCTTCCCGGCGTTCAAGCACTTCACGTTTCAACTCGGCGGCGGTCTGGTGCGCGCGCTCCGTATTCCAGAATGCCAGCAGCAGCAGCAGGGCCGCGAAACAGGTCAGGCCATAGCCGAAAATGCGGTAGGCACGCAGCGAGCGCTGCCACGCTCGCGCATCAATATCAACACCGAGGACGGCCACCACGCCGCCCTCGGCACGAATCGGCGCCAGCCCGGAGACCCACAGCCCGTACGTGTCGCGGCTCGGCCCTTCGACGAAGGGGTAGCCATCACGAAATGCCTGCCGCAGCTCCGGCGACGCCTCCCGGTAGACATCGCCCGGCGCGGAATAGTCCGGCGAACCTTCGGGTTCGGCATCGACCAGGAAAATGATCTCCTGCCCCTGCTGTCTGAACAGGTAGACGAAACGCGCCGTCTGAAAGGTGTTTTTATACCGCCACAGGTGCTGCTTCACCGCCTGGTAAACGGCCGTGTCCGTATCGGCCGGCGTGCCATGCAGCGCACGGAGCTCTGTCGCTGACAGACCACTGGCCAGCAGGGACGCCGTCGCCAGCAGCGTCTCGCGGGCCTGCTGCTCGCGCCAGCGAACAATAGTTTCCGTGGAATGCGCGCCGATGAGGAGGAAGAGGACGAGGGCAACGCTGTACAGGCCCAGATGTGTGAAGCGAAAACGCGTACGTGTCATCATGCCGGGATTCTCGCTGCTGAAGGTGTGTACTGGCGCAACTGCTTGCACCGACCATCAATGCGGTATTCTACCATCGCATAGGAATGATTGTAAAACGATAATATTTTCTAGAACACGGCGTTTACCGCCCGAGCAGCGAGCGCAGCGATCCGCCCACCGGGGTGAGCAGCAGCAGAGCGGCGACGAGAATCAGGACGGCGATGAGCCAGTGCACCCACGCCGGAAATCCGCGCTCCTCCGGCCGTTCATGGGCATCGGGCACGCGGATAGATATCTCATTCGCGTGCGCCAGCAACCGGTACTCCGCGATCAGGGCGCGCGCGTGCTCGGCATCCGGCGCGAACACCTGCAGGCGGAACCGCGGGAGGGCGAGATCGGCGCCGCTGCTCAGCAGGCCGGGATTGCGCAGCTGCAATTGGAGGACGCGGATGCCCGCGCCCTCCAGCATGGCGCGGTAGAGGACTGCTTCCGTCTGGTCGTCCGTTTCGAGGACCGTGACAAGATCGTCTGACATGGCAACCTCCCCTGTACCGTGGTGAGCAGTGTCGCCGACGGCGCCGTCGGCGGCATACGTACCCTTCTCCTTCTCCTCGCCCTCTCCCTCCCCTCCGCTTACTTTAGCGGAGGGGGAAGGCGCGTCCGCATTTGCCCCCGGCACCACCAGCACCCGTTCGTAGTCAGGCACGCAGCGGCGCGGCTTGTCCCCCGTAGCTTTAGCGAAGGGGGGAGTGCCGTCACCATGGGGACTGTCCCCCTGAACGTCGTCACCAGATGATCCACAGGGCTTTCACCGGGACTGTCCCCATAGCGGAGCGGCGCCACCCCGCGGACACGCAGGCCCCGGCGTCGCGACGCCGGGGCCGAGTGGGGGCACGAACAGGTGACTGCCTTACAGCTTGGACACCTTCAGGGTCGTCATCTGCGCCGTGCGGTTTTCATTGGTGCCCATATAGAGCGCCATCGTCGGGGCGCCGGTGGGCCAGGTCATGCAGCTCGACAGGTCGGCCCCGTTCACCGCGGCGCTGCCCCACGACTTGCCGTCGCTCGATAGCGTCATCAGCACGTAGTTGCCGTTGAGGATGTAGTAGGTGAGGTGGAAGGTCATCGGCGTGGTCTGCGCGATGGTGGTAGCGGTGCCGGCTACGCCGGCGGCGTCCTTCACGCACAGCCTGGAGACGACGTTGGCGCCCGCGCTGATGCCGCCGATGATGGCGGTCGTGCGCGGCTCGATCGCCGCGTAGTCGTTATACGTCGTCGAGACGCCGGCGGTCGTCCGGGTCTCATATAGGCTCAGCATGGTGTGCCCGTAGTTGCCGTACGCGGTGGTGGTGATGTCGGCATCCACGCGGATGTTCGGCAGCGGGTCGCTGGTCGCGGTACGATAGGCGCCGGCCGGCATGGCGATGCCGGCGCTGCTGACGATCTTCCCCCCATTGTTGCCGGTGGGCGGCGCGAGCACGGTGCTGGACTCCGTGAACAGCGCGGACGGCGCCGGGAAGGGATCATAGCCGCGGTCGAGGAGCACGCTGAGCGTGCTCGCCGTCACCTTGTTGAACGTCTCCACCGCCACGTGCCCGTCCACGCAGGCGAGCACCAGGCCGCTGTTGTGGCGCGCGTCGCACTGGCTGTCGAAGTTGGTGATCGCGTAGTTGTCCGCCGGGCTATCCATCTTCATATCGGCGGTGAGGAAGGCCGCCGAGGGCGTCTGCACGTCGCCCAGCGCCTTGCCGAACAGGTAGCTGTTGAAGCCGTATTCCGGGGCGGTGTTGCTGCCTTTGCCAGTCTTCGTCGGACAGTCGTAGATGGTGGGCTCGTTGTAGTCTTTCAGCACGGACGACCAGGCGTTGGTGCCGGGGTCCCGCATGAAAGTCTCGTCATGGTCCTGCACGTACATCTGCACGGCGATGCCGATCTGCCGCTGATTATTGATGCAGGAGTTCTGCCGGGCCTTCTCCCGCGCTTTCGCGAACACGGGGAAGAGGATGGCGGCCAAAATCGCAATGATCGCGATCACCACCAGGAGCTCGATGAGGGTGAAGCCCGCGCGGCGGGTCCCTCTGCGCTGC
>JAKPKV010000108.1 GCA_029553475.1 Armatimonadota bacterium | reverse complement strand
CCTCGCCGTCGGCGTTCGCGGTTCACCCCCACGTGCGTGGGGACACTTTGGAGTGCCGTGTTCGCCAGCGCCACCGCGTCGGTTCACCCCCACGTGCGTGGGGACACTCGCAAAATTCTATTCGCTATTTCTGTGTGAGTTGCTGCTCGCGGCGCGTCACCAGCGCGAGACCGTCGAAGTCGCGGACTTTTCGCGTGGTATCGCCGCGGGTGCGGATGGCGAACTCCTGCTCGGTCTTCGCGCTGTAGAACATCGTCATGGCGCATGTCGGGTGTTTTTTCACCAGGAAGGCCCATCGTTTCTCGCGCACCATCGCCGAGACGGTGCCGATGAAGACGCCAGCACGCGGTTCCAGCAGCCAGCGGGTGACTTCCCCCCGTGCTGCTGGCGTCACATGTTCCAGGATCATCACCACCATTGCTCATCCCTCCGTCAGCATCTCACCCTCGGTGCTGGGTGTCCAGAGGGCCGTCGGCAGCGCCGGATCCTCATCCGGGGTGAAGGCTCCTCCTCGTCATCCGGCTCATTCAGCACCGCCCGAATGTCCGGCACGATGCGCTGAAGCAGCGTCCGCTCCTTGAAGAGATCGCGGCAGCGCAGGCGGCAGGCGCGCTCCAGCCCGTCCGGCTGCTCGGCGGCGACTTCGAAGGGTTAGCTCCGTTTTGTACAGGTCGGCGATGTCGCAGACGAAGGAAAGCTGCTTGCCCGTATGAATGAAGCCGATGGCCGGACTCATGCCGATGGACAGGATCGCCGCCTGACAGAGGCCGTAGAGACAGGAGTTCGCCGCGGAGAGCGCGCGGTTCACTGGATCGGCCTGTTGCCAGTTGCCCCGGTCGTAGTGGCGCCCCGTCCACGGCACACCGGTGTCGCGGCTCATGCGGGCATAGGTATCGCGCACGCGCACGCCCCCCAGGCCGCGGAGTTGTTCCACCGTCAGCCCCTCCTCCAGTGCCTCCTGGAAGCGCAGCCGGTACATCCTTTTTACCACTTCCAGCCGTGAAACCTCGTTGGAGGCCAGCGCCGCCTGGCGGAGGAGCGCCCCGCTGCTCCGCCTGCCCCTCATGCCATGGGCATAGCAGCGCACGCCGGCTTCACCCACCCAGACGGCCAGCGCGTCGTTGTCGGCCAGCGCCGCCATCGCCGCGTGGGTCACGCGCGTGCCCGGCCCGAGCAGCAGCACGGCAGTGGCGGCGATGGGGATGGGCGTCACCCCCTCGTCGTCATAGGCCGCAACGGCCCGGTTATGCTGATCAATGCGCGCATGCTCCACGTAGATGAACGAGAGCATATCGCGCACCTTCGGCAGCAGATGCAAATCATCCATCCGCGGCATGGTTCACCCCCTGGCAATCGACAGCAGCCCAAAGCCGAACCCCTTCGCCGAGCCGATACCCGCCTCCAGCGCCGCGCGGAAGGCGACGGGAGCGGTGACGCGGAGGAGGCCGTCGAAGGTGACGGCCTGATGGACCATCGCCGGCCCGCTCTGGCTTTTACGGCTCACCTGACGCTCGGAACTGCTGACACGGCAATCCACCAATGCAAAGCCTGAGGCTGCCGCCTTCCGCGCAAGCCACGCGCGCTGCGCCTCGTCGCTGAAGAGTTGGACACGCGCGCCATCCCCCCGTTCGCCCGGCCGGCCCGCGGTGAGACGCTTAGTCGGGTTGGCGCGCAGGCGGAAGCGCCATGCCTGATCGATAGCAGGTTGTGGGTCATATACCTTCACAACTGGCGGCGCCGCCAGGAAATCTACATTCTGAAACGCATAGTTCCAATCCGGGGCATAGGCGGATTGGACGATAATGGCCGCCCGGCCATTCGGCAGCGGATCCACGCGAAAAAGGAGCCCGGCCTCGGCGCTACGTGTGGTGTGCACCTGTGCTGGCGCGAAGTCTTCGGGGGCATAAGGCTGGAGAAAGGCGACATCATTCGCGCGCCGTTCGTTGGACGGGAACGCCATGCAGAGCCGCTGGTGGACGCGATACGCATTGCGCAACCAGGTGCGTCCGGGTCGTGGGCGGTCGGGATTGGTGCCGACATCAATCAGCAAGGCGGATCGGTACATGGTTATTCTACCTCCTCTGCATTCAGACGACGGCGCCGAGTTTCGAGCGACCGGAAGCGCAAAATCTCTTGCCGCTGTTCAATGATGGCCGTGCGCCAGCGGGGCTCTTCTGGATTGATACGGTCCATGCCCATGCCCATGCCATATTCAAGCATCGTGACAGCGTCATGGCACAACCCGCACAACGACCGTAAATCGTCCTGCGTCTCGTTACCACCTGCCCGCCGATAGGTGATATGCTGTACGGTAGTCGCGGGATTCTTGCAGAAGACACAGAGTTGGTGATCCGCGTCCAAACGCGCTGCGCGGGCTTGCCGGTACGCTGAATTGCGGTAATTGGCTCGCGAACGTGGCGGACGCGGTGTCGGCCGTTGTATCGGCTCCTCCACGATGGCCAGATCACCGCCATGCCCCACGCAGAGCGAATGCCGGAGAACGAAGCGTGGTTGATGCGCCGGGGGATCAAAGGAGGTCGGCACATCATACCAGACCTCGGCGTCATCAGGCGCCAACGGGCAATCGGACGTCGGCACCCAGTCCACGAAACACTCAATGACATCGGGAGGCGTGTCAGCACGCAAGCGTTTGCGCCAGGGGACGGCTCTCAGCGCGGTCAGCACGTCCGGGAACACGCCGCCTGGATGTTCCAGCAACGGACGCGACGGCGGGCAGGCTTTCCGACCCAGGTACGGTGGCCAACACGGCGCGCGCAGAGCGATCGTCAGTTGATCAATAAGCTGTGCTTCGCCCTGCAAGGCTACCAGGAAGGAGGCATCGCACAAATACTCGCGCCGTGAGAGCAACACGCCGTCTTTCGCGCCGCCTTCGGCGGTGCGCATCTTCATCCTGGCGCCCACGGTGTGGTAGTCCCACCAGCGCACGCCAGGCCGGTCCACGCGCACGCCCATGCGCAAGGCGGTCAGGGTGGAGAGCAGAGACCCGGCGTCGGCACGGGGCACACCCCGCGCCGCGCACAGCAACCCGATAACGCCAGATTTCGTCGGTGCCCCCGCCGTACGCCGGATCACGAACTTGGAGTCCGCGATGCCCCACGCTTGCAGCGGCCCTTCCAGGCGCAGGAAGAGCGTTGGGGCGCTCATAACGTCACCTCGACCGCGCGCACGACCTCTCGTTGCACATCGCTCCAGGTATACCCGATCGCCGTGATGACCGCCGGTACCAGCGCCTCCAGTGCCGCCACGGGCTGCGCGGTTACTGGCGTCGTCTGCTGGCCGGTGACGACCGCCAACGGGTAGCGCTGGTTCGGTGAGAACCAGAAGCGGTGCGCCGGTGCCCCATAGCCCGCATCAAGGTCATAAACGTACTGGGCCAGCATGGCGATGCTCTGGGCCACCAGGCCCCGTTCCCCACGGCTGGCCGGATCGGCGAAGGCATTGGCGTAACTGATGGGGAAATCGCGGAGTTCCACGAGGATGCCATCGGGGAGATTGTGTGCGGCAAAGCTGTTCTGCTTACCGGTCGGGTTTGCCAGCGCGGCCCCGCGCAGGAACGCGCCGACTGTATGCGCGGCGAGCGCCGTATTCCCCCGCAGATTCGCCACCAGCGTCTCCCAGTGGATGGAGAAGTATTTATAGAAGCACGCGGAGGCGAACATCGCTTCGTCCACGTAGCCCGCGCCAGCGTCGTCACCGGGAAAGCGTTTGTCATCGGCGGCGACGTAATAGTCAACCTCGGGACGGGCTTCGTGCGTGGAGATGGCATGCATTACCTGCAAGGCTGCCTCAACGGTGCTGTCAATGCCTTTCCACAGACTTTTCGCGCTTTTGTCGGGTTCGAGCATGCGTCCGCACAGTGCCATGTCCGGTACGGCGACGTGCTTCACGATCAGATCCCTCAAGTCCACCGCCAGTTCGTCGTCGCTCTTCGTGTCGCCGTCACGCAGCAGCATCGCCATGGCGGTGATAGCCTCGCATGTCGTATAAACGAGCATTTTACTTTTTTCACTGCCGCCGATATCTTCGCTTTCCGCCGCCTTCTTTTCTTTTTTGGGCTTCAGACCGCAGAGATCAAGGATCTTCTCGGCACGCTTGCATACTGCGGACGAACCACCGACTTCCTCGGCGATGAGCCGGGCCAGTTGGCGGGTACGCACGCCGCCAAGCAGTCGTTGGAATTCGCGACTTTTGCGGATGCTGCGCTTCAAGCACTGGCTGGAGATGCGCGAGCGCAGCACGCCGCCGAAATAGCAGGTCTTCGGGGCGCCCAGGTCATCCCGGTTGAGATTGGCCGGGCTGTGGTTCTGAATCGCATGGATGTCAATCAACATGGTCGTGTCCTTTCGTTATGGTTCGAGATAGTGTACCGCCCACCGATGGCGGATAGCGTCGCGTTCCGAACTCGAGAGATCATCAGTCAGTTGCACCCAATCGAGACCGGGGTGTATCGCAGCGATGTGACCGAGCGCCCAGCGTAAGGCCGGTTCAATATCGCTGAGCGGTAGTTGCAGCAGGCGATCAAATCGCTGCTGATACCGTGCGCGCGCCTTCGCATCACTGGGCTGACATCGGGCAAGCTGGCGCGCAAGCGTCTTGCCGGCTTGGTGAGGCAACGGCACCGCCGCATATAGTTTGGCGATGAGCCAGGCAACCTCGCGCCGTGGAGCATCCGCGCGCTGCTGGCGCAAGGGCCACCAGAGCCCGGTGAACAGGTCGAATCCTTCGATGGATTCATCCAGACGCTGTGCCGCATGCGTGCGCAGCAGGCCCAATTCGCCCGGCTTCAATTGGCTGAGTCGGGCGATAAACAGTGGGGTCGAACTCATTGCGCACCTCCTTTCTTTTTTGATGGGCGCGGCGTGAGCGTTGGCCTCACCGCGGCAAGTGCTTTCCGGCGCTGCAGAGCTGTCGCGGTCATCCCCGGAGCCAATGCCTGCGCAAGCAGCACCATCATTGGCGCGTATGCATTCGCCGCCTGCTCCCAGTCGGCATCACGGCCAGCAAGCAGGCGGCCCGCGTTTGCGGACACAACATGTTCGACATGGGGTCGGATGGCGCTGATGAGTGAGCGGATCTCGACGCGACGGCGTTTCCCACGGTTGGTTTTCGCGTGCGATGGGCAGATCTTTTCGACGATGCTTGCGCTTTCTTTCTGCCACCGCTCAACTCGCATGGCGCCGTCTCTCGACTGCGCTACACTTGGAACAGGTAGCGTAGATTCCCACGCTTCCAGATATTTATCGTTTTGCACTGTAGCAAACCCGACAACCCATACTCGAACGTGTGTCTCACTGATCCCCCGCGACTGCATTACTTGGCGAAGCGAATCCGTGAAATTCTGATCGCGTAAGAGACTGATAAATGTCTTAGTCCACTGGCCTGCCGCAGCATCGCTAGCGCCAAGGGCGTCACTCGCATGTAGTGATCCTTCAGCTGTATAAAGCACATGTGGATCACGCCAGAGGCGCTCGGGAGAATCTTCGTCTGTTTTTGTACTTCCAATGCCCGCAAAGGTGCATAGCTTGATCAGCTGCCTCGTGTCTCCACATGCAACACAACGCTCTTCGCAATTTGTTGGGTCACCCAACCATACACGCCGTGGTACCCAGGTGAATCCCGTGAGCAAAGGTACCTCTCCCGCTTGCGGAATCAGTAATGCTGGTGTCTCCCAGATGGGTAAACCAAGCTGACGTGTCGGCTGCCAAGACAGCAAGAGAGTTTCAGCAAGTGACACGCCGATAGGTAGTACATACATCGGCGGTTTCGCATTGATGCCTGGCGGTTTACCTCGGCCACCCGATGTTGAAAAGAGGGGTAAGCGTAACAATCCGAAGGCACAGCATGCCAGACATAGCCCGTCCTCTTTATCAGTCGAATGCCGGAAATGCCAATGATTAGAACCTGTCGGCACTTCTTGTATGAGATAATTCGCAGATAGTTTCTCTGGCATCCGTTCCGTCACAGAAGGAAGGAACTGATAGAAACGTCTTCCCCCACCCAGTAATTCAAAAGATCGATGGGAGGCCTTCAGTTTCTCAAACCAGGAGGCAGGAAAAGCTGTGCTGGCTGGTAGTGATTCCGTTGGGTTGCCTTTGCACCAATACAGTACGGCAAGCAGGAAGCGCATGACCGCCATTCGATCCATTGGGTTACTGGCGGCGATGGTGCGGATTTGATTCGCGCGCACCAACGTTTCGAAGATACCGATACGTGAGACTTTACCATCCTGCCAGAGTACAGGGATCCAGGGATCCGTCACCAGGTTAAATGACAGCACATCGTCCTCCGATCTGTGGTAGCGCGGCGCGACCAGGCAAAACGCTGTGCGCACCGCAGCTTTTTGTGTCGAAAACGGGGATCGGCTTTGCCGATGTCATGCAGGGCCGCGAGGAAGGGGAGACAGGCAACAGCCAAGGGAGCCAGCAATGCTGCTGGGCTTGGAAGCACGCTACACACGGCCGCCACGTCAAACGGGTGACAGCGCAACGGGTGATACGCGCCGTCCGCGACAGTCTTGCCCCGCAGCATCCGCAGGTCCATGGTTATCCGCCCTCGCTCATGAATCTTCGCCGCCAACAGCAGCTTTCCCAACCGGTTGGTCAGCAATGATGGGTTCACGATCCAACGATACCACCGTCGAGGGGACAGATTCTGTCCTCCACAACGGTCGCAGACCAAAATTCCGCGTTATGTTGCCGGATGCATCATCGGCCAGATCGGTGCTACTCGCGGCGTGCACCAGACCGCGCATCCGCCCTGCCGCGCCGGCATCAGCACGCTCGCGACCCACTCGCCTTGCGGCTGCGGCTTCCGCGGCGTCTCGCGTTCGCTATATCCAGTCTCCTCCGGAGAGCGCCGTTGCCTTCGGCGTGGCGCCGTGGATTTCGAAGACGGAATCCCATCGCTCGGCGGTGGCGTCGCTGCGGATGACCACTTCCATGTTCCCATCGCCGTTGAGGTCGAACGCGCCCTGGAGGGTGTGGATGATCGGCGGAGCGTGGTAGGGGAGGTCCGGCGAGGCGTCGTGGAGGTAATAACTGAGCGCGAGAGGGATGGTGCGCGCGGTGCCGTTGACGACTTTGCGGAGCAGCACCAGCGAATAGTCGCCGCGTTTATACGGCGTTTCGCGCCCAAAACCGGCGCGCGGGGTGGCGGCTTCGATGAGGACTTCTTCCACGCCATCGCCCTCGAGATCAAGGCGCCAGAGTTTTTTCAGGCGGACAGGCGCGCCGGGCAGGCCCTTGCGTGCCAGTAATTCGCGCACGACGTCCTGATAGGTTTTTTGTGATAGGTCCTGCGCCTTCGGCACGCGCGGCAGCGCGTTCCACGCGCCGCTGACGCCCACCACCACCTCGCCGTCCTTCACCCCGGCGGGCAGCGTCAGCGCGATGCACGGTGACGTGCCGCCGTCCTCCCGCGCCGCGCTGCCGGTGCCGATGCCCAGGAAGCGCGCGGCGCTGTAGAGGCGATAGCGCTCGCCGCCGGTGAGCATCGGCTGCACCGTTGCGGTATCCAGCCACTTCCCTTTCGCGGCGCCGCCATAGAGAAAGGCCCGTTCACCGCCCACGATCGGCGCCGTGCCCGCCGGCGGCGTGGCCAGCGCCGACAGGCACGCGAACAGCCAGACCATCCACCACATCTTCATCATCTGCTCCCTCTGCTCTGCCGCGCGGACGGCGATTGCGCGAGCCTACGGCCGTCCCGTCGCCGCGGTCGCGGCGATCTCCTGGTCCGTGGCGGCACGCGCCCACCAGCGGAGCTCGGCCATGTCGCCGGTGAAGGAGGTGTTGCCGAACCAGGCGTAGGTGCCGATGCTCACGGCGGCGTGGTAATGCGTGAAGGTGAGCGTGCCGTCCGGCAGCGCGTGCTCCTGTACCAATGCCCCATTCACGTAGAGGCGCGCCTTGCCGCCGGCGATAGTGCCGGCCACGTGCGTCCAGGCGCCGGCGGGGAACGGCGGCGAGGTGAGGGTTGCCCACTTGCCACCGTAGTGCATGGACAGGTTGAGGGTCAGCGTCTCGGCGCCGGCCGGAGTGAGGTACAGGCGCGGCGAGGTGAAAAACCCCATGATATCGCCGCTCTTGCCGGCGGCCGGCTTGATCCAGGCGTCCAGCGTCAGGTCGCGCGGATAGCCGTCCTTCGCCGGGAGGAGCTCGGGTGAGAGCATCATCGCGAAGGCGGCACTGTATTTCTCGGTGAAGCGCAGCACCGGGCGGCCGGCATCCATCGCCCACTGTACCTGATAGAGCTTCGCGGCGTTGCCGCGCTGACTGGCGTCCTGCACCACCGCGCCGCTGCCTTCGGTGCCGGGCAGATACATCAGGTAATCGGCGGAAGGCGTGACGGCCGGCGCCGGTGTTGCGGTCGGGCGTTTCTCCACCCCCGGCTGCCCGTCGGCCAGCGGAAGCAGCGCAAAGTCATCCACCCACACCGTGCCGTCGCCCTGCACGTCCACGGAGATTTCCGAGGCGTCATACTGCTCCGCGGTGATGCAGGGAATGGTGCTGGTAAAGGACACCTCCGTCCAATCATTGTCGCCATACAAGCCGGTTGCGACCACCTCCCGCGGCAGCGTCGGATTCCACGGATAATACAGCGTGACGGTGAGCGGCCCTTTCACGCCCTTCGTCTTCAGCCAGAGGGTGCACTGGTAGCGTTGGGCGGGTTCCAGCATGTGATGATACATCATGCCCACCGCTTTGGCGGGACCATCCAGGCGCATGGAATACCTGTCAGTGCGGCCCACGTCGCGGTCCGCCTGATAATCTCCGTAGAACTGCCAGCCCACATACGGCTCGCGGGTGCTCACCAGGTGATCGAACGTCGTGCCGGAGGGATCGCAGACGACATATCCCAGCGGGCTGGGCACTTTGAAGACGTTCAACGGCCGGTCGCCGGCTTCCGGCTTGTCCTGCTGCGGATGCAGCACCGAGGCGTTATACAGGCGCTCCGCTTCCAGCGGCGTGTAGCCGGCGAACGTGTGGGTTATCGTCATCTTCGTGCCGGCCTTCATCTCGCGCGGCTTGTCGCCCCAGTGGACATATTGGTGCCAGTCATACCCCCAGTGGCACACGCCCACATACGTCCGCTCATGCGGGGTGAGGTGCTCCCAGGCGGGGCAGACGGCGCGGTCGGGATAGAGCACCCAGAGGCCGTGGCCCGGCTGCAGATACCAGCTATTCTGGCCGTCGAGGTTCAGCGACTGCGAGATGGGATGGCGGGTGATACGGCCATCCTCGCTGCGCATCAGCCCCCAGCGATGGCCGGCGGGCAGCCAGCGGTGGGTCACCTGGCGTCCCGGCTCCTTGTTGTTGTAGGTGAGCGGATCGCAGAACTCCAGCGCGAAGATGCGCTCGTCCGCGTTGAAGGTCAGGTCGGCGGTGATATGGTGTTTATAGGTGCCGCGCAGCGCGTCATAGGTGAGCACGTCGGTGTGCCGCGTGGTCAGCACCTTGTCGGAGGTTTCGCCATCATAGGTGAAGACCAGCCGGTCCGTGCCCTGCCCGGTGAAGACGACGTCGTGTTCCGTGCCCGTGAGCCGCGCCGTCTTCGCCTCGTTCTTGCGCACGCTGACGAAGGTCTGGTACAGCGGCCGGTAGCCGGGGCGCAGCTTGACGAAGTAGAACATCATCACCCCGTCGCCGTAATCCGGTGAGAGGCCGGTCTTGCCGGTCTCCAGCAGACAGATGGGCTCGTTGCCGTCGAAAATCCACGGCTGAGTGCGCCAGACGCGATGACGGAAACGGGCCGCGTGGGCGGGCATGGGGGGAGCGGGAGGCAGCGCGCGCACCCGCACCTGCTGGAAGGCCACGCCGCTGTTGTAGACGCCCAGGCCGATGCCGCCGGCGAGCGTGGGCAGGCATTGGTGCCAGTAGTCTATCAGCGGTGTGCCATCCAGCGACACCTGGATATGCGCGCCCTGCGCCTGCACGTCCACGGCATACGGCTTCCCCGGCTGTAGCGCGCACGGCACCACCTGGAGGTAGCCGCCCACGCTGTGCCAGAGGATCAGCTCCTGATATTCCGTGGAGAGTTGCACGCGATAGCAATTCTCGCGGCCCTGATAGCGGAAGTACAGCGCGGCATCGGACCCCCAATCAAACTCGCCGGCGAAATAGCGGAAACGGTAGGCGCCGGTATGATCGCAGTGTGGGGGAAACCACTCGCGCGGCAGGTAACGGTCATATTCGCCGTGGAAGATGGGGTAATCCGCCTTCGGCGCGGGCGTGCGAATGGTGATCGTCGCGGAGACGCGGTAATCGGTCCACGCCGGGTCGCCGGCGGCCATCACCGACCAGGGTGTGGCGGAGCCCACCCCCAGCAGCGCGCCGTCGTCCGCCGACCACGCCGCGTTGGCGGGGATGGGGCCGAGGGCATCCACCGGCGGCTGCAGCCGCCAGACCTTCGCCACGTCGGGGACGACGAAATCATCGGCAAAGAGGCCCTCCGCGGCGCCGGCGCGCGCGGCCAGGCCCAGCAGTGCGCACAGCAGGCACAGAAGACTCGCGCGCATAAAAAAGCCCCTTTCTTCATCGCGCAGGCTGTCACCGGCGCTGTTTGGCGAAGGGTCATGCGGTGGCCGATTTCATCACGCCGCGGGCGTCCCGATAAGATCGGGGCGCGCGGGATGCTTGGGCAAGTATTCCGCGGCGAGCGGGCACTTCCTTTTGTCCTGCGGACGAGGGGCGGGAAACCGACAGCCTGGGCGGGGACGCGTCCCCGCGAGCCGTTTTACGCCGGGAACGCCCGTCATGGCGGGCGTTCCCGGCGTAATAGTTCCGTACACGGCGGATGAGACTGCCCCCGGTGGCGGGGGCGTGGAGACGCGCGGCGGCTCAATAGCCGTATACCTGCACCTCATTCACCGCCAGCTCCGGTCCCCCGTAATTTTCCGCACCGCTGATCGGCTGGATCGTCAGATACCGGCCGGGGGCCGGCGACGTGAGGGTCACCTTGCCGGTGGTGCCATTGGTGGTATCCGAGGCGGTTTGCGGCACCGTCACCCGTGTGACCGGCGTGCCGCGGTCATCGGCGCTGGCGTGCACGTAGATGTCCGCGGTTTTCAGCGAATAATCGAAATAGCCGGTGATGGTGCCCACGTTGATGATGGTGAACGCGGTCACGGTGCGGGAGGCGCCCAGATCAATGCGCAGCCATGCCGTTTTATCGGCGGTGCACCAGTTCAGCCCACCGGTGCCCTGCCCGATGAGGCCATCAACCGCGTAGGACGGGGGATTGCCCGCGTTCGACGATTTCGCCGTCGCCGTCAATCCGGTCAGGAGAGTCTCCGCCGTTGAGGTGGGCGGGCCGACGGCCGACGCGTCGAACAGGCTGGCGACGATGGACGCTTGCGGCAGCCAGCCGACATGGCCGTCCACGTAGACCAGGTTGGCGCCCGTGTTATGCCGGACATCCACGCAGGCGGCCGCGTCAGCAGTGTCCGTTCCCCCTTTCGGCACCACATACGCTTTTGTGGGGTCCGCGCGGCCGGTGAAGTCGGCGAGCATCGGCGCATCCACGGGATCTTGCACGTCGCCCAGCGCGACCTCGGCGAGCAGGCAGCCGGCGACGAAAAAGTAGTCCGGCGCCGCCGCCGTGCCCCGCTTGGAGGAGGTGGGACAATCCCAGACCTTGCCGGTCATCCCGTAATTCGCGCTCAATTCGCTGTTCCACGCCGCCGCCGGCGGGAACGCCTCGTCGTGATCCTGCACATACATGAGCATGGCGGTGGCGAGCTGCCGCAAATTGTTCAGGCAGGTCGCCGTCCGGGCTTTTTCCCGCGCTTTGGCGAACACGGGAAAGAGGATCGCGGCCAGGATGGCGATGATCGCGATCACCACTAACAATTCGATCAGCGTGAAGCCTCGAGCTCCCGCGCGTGACCGCCGTCTGCACTGCATAACACACCTCCGCATGAAAGTATCGTGGTGGGCGATGAGCCCCCAATATCGTTTTATTATGACAATGACGCGGGCCATCCGTCATTGCCCATGCGGGACAATAAATGGTATCATCGGGCCATGCAAGACGATGTCTCGCCCGGCAGGGGTGATGGGCCGCAGCTCGCCTCGTATTGGCCGGACGCGCTGGGGATGCAGGGCACGCGCGCCGCCGATATCATCGCCGCGCTGAATTTCCACGGGCATGCGGTGATGCTATTTGAAACGCAGTACGTGCGCATCGAGCCCGGCTGGGTGAGCGCTGTCCATCGCCACCAGCATTACGAGGCGGATATTATCCTCAAAGGCCATGCCCACACCATCACGGCGCCGGCCCAGCCGGTCGGCCCGGGCACCGTGATCTACCACCCGCCCCATCGCCCGCACGCCTGGCATGCCGTCGGCACGCAGTGCTGCGAAGTGCTCCACCTGCAGTTCGACGTCCGCCCGGCCGTGCCGCTGCGCCACCCCGCGCGCTGGCCGGTCTGGCCGGATTTCTTCACCGACACGCAGCTGCTGTTCGGCGAGATCGAAGAGCAGTCGCCGAATTGGTCTGACCGCTTCGCCTTGCGCCTGGCGGTGATCTTCTCCCGCGTGCTCTCGCTGATCGAGGCGCCGGACAGTGACGCCCCTGAGCGCGCGGCAACGCTGCGGCATCTCGCCGCGCTGGAGGAGTACCTGCAGGCGCACCTGGCGCAGCCGCTCACCCTGGACATGATCGCCCAACACCTGTGTATCAGTCGGCGCACCCTCACGCGCCTGGTACGCCAGCAGACGAACGGCTCGGTGATGGACCGCCTGCGTACCCTGCGCATGACCCGCGCCGCCACGCTCCTCTGGCAAACGGAGCTCTCCCTGCAGGAGATCGCCGAGCAGGTCGGAATCCCGCAGCTCTCCAACTTCTGCCGGTGCTTCCGCCGGTGCTATCACTACTCACCCGCCCGCTATCGGCGCCAGATGCTGAAAACGCGCGCCAGCGCGCTGAACCTCTATTCGTTCCTGGGCAGGACCGCTATCCCGGCGAAGGAGTAGGGAGAGCCGCCGCGCCGGGACGATGGCGCACGCTTCCGCGCCGCGCGGGCGACGCGGTTGCACCAATTGACAATTCGACAGCGCTGTCATATCATGGAAGACAGCGAGTCTCCCGCGGATAACCGCACGCGACGACGAAAGAGCCTCCGCCGTGTCTCACCACCCACGCTCGCGAAGCTCGCGCTCCCATTCCCATTGCTGGAGGTCGCCATGATCACGCTGCCCGCGCATCCGCGCACCGCGCTCTGCCTGTTTCTGCTGCTCGTTTCCGGCCTGCTGGTCTACGCCGAAACGCCGCGCTACGTCTTCCCCGCCGTGGCGAAGGGCGCCATCACCGTTGACGGCGCGCTGGACGAGTGGGCGAAGATCGGCACCGCCATCACCGTGGACCAGCGCAACCTGGCCGGCGGCTGGTGCGACGCCTTCACCGGCGAGCAGGACTGCCGGGGGCGCGTGCGCGTCGCCTACGACGCCGCCTATCTCTACCTGGCGCTCGCCGTGCAGGATGACGCGGTAGTGCCGCTGACGAAAAAATCCGGCGTGCCCGGCAAGTTCTGGGAGCAGGACGGCATGGGATTTTATCTGGACACGCCGTCATGCAACGTCGCCTCCGGACGCTACGCGACACGGGCCACCCGCCCCTGGCAGGCGGAGCCCATTCTGCAGCTCACGCCGAGCACCGACAACTGGGGCGCGGACGTGTTGCCGGACGGCAGCCGGTACGCTTGCACCATCGCGAAAAACGGCTACACCGTGGAAGCGGCGGTGCCGTGGTCGGCCATCGGCTGGCAGGTGCAGGCCGGCGACCGCCTCTTCTTCGCGATGATCCTGGCGGACTACGACAGGACGCCTGACGGGAACACCACCCCGCTGCGGCAGTTGATCTGGCACATGCAGCACGATTCCGTGCGCCCGTCGTATCGCGGCTGGGCGGAAGCCCGCCTGCTGGGCGCCAACGGCTTCGGCGGCGAGTTCCTCACCGCGTCGCCGCTGGCCGTGCAGGGGTCGCCGCTGGGGTGGAAGATGATGGCGGACGCGACGCAGCCAGGCTGGCAGGTGAACACCGTCGCGCTGGTGGGCGACGGCGCGCCGCTCACGCTGTCCACGCGGGCGGCGAAGGTTGACCCGCGCACCGGCGCCGTGCTCAGCGGTGAAGTAGACACCCGGCCGCTCAAGCCCGGCGTCTACACGCTGCTCGCCCAGGCGACGAACGGCCGGCAGACGGAGACCGTGCGCCAGCCGGTGCAGATTGTGGACCAGGCGGCCGTGCTGGCGCACTCCTCCGCCCCCGCGCTGCCGAACACATACTTCATTGACGACCCGCTGCGCGCCGGCCTGCCCGGCATCCATACCCCGCACAAGGTGATGACCTTCGCCGATTACCTGGCCTTCGTCAAGCCGGAGGTGGAAGCGGGATGGCCCCGTTTCGCCTATCACGTGACGCACAAGTCTACCTCGCTCGGCGGGGGATGGTTCCAGGAATACGGCCTGCGCTACGCCGCCTACGCGAAGGTGACGGGCGATCCCGTCTGGATCACGCGCGCGCAGGAGATGTTCGAGATGGCGGACGCCGCCTACAAGGCGAACAACTACGCCGGCCTCGGCTGGATCAACGTGCCGCTGCTCTATTACTACAAGCAGTACCTGACGGCCGTGGACGCCTGGAAGCCGGAATACGACGCGATGGTGAAGGACTGGGTGACGCGCGCCTTCGCCTGGAACGGCACCACCTGGCGCGGCATGAACAACTGGGGGTTGTCCTCCGCCATCCGCGGCGCGGTGCTGCACTACTGGCTGGGCGAGCAGATCCCGAACCGGGCGGAGTGGGACGCGCACGAGGCGGACGTGTGGGGCGATTTCCTGACCAACATCAAGGATATTGACGAAAACACCACCAACTACGCCCCGTGGGACCTGTGGGTGATCCTGAATTACCTGGACATGAAGGGGAAGACGGAGCTGATCCGCACCGACCCGCAGCTGCGCGCGCTGTACGAGCGCTACATGCTGGAGGTCTCCCCCTCCGGCGCGCGCCCGCAATACGGCTCCACCAATGGCTGGCATGATTCTCCGTGGGTCTATATGTATCTCTTCGAGCGCGTGGCGCAGATCACCGGCGACGGCCGCTTCAAGGCGCAGGCGCGGCTGATGTGGAATTACTCCGTGCGGCACGTGGAGGACTGGCACCAGTATCACCTGGTCACCGACGGCGCCATCACCTGGCTCACGCGCATCCTCGCCGAGGTGCCGGATAATGATGCCGCTATCAAGCCCGTGCCGGTGGAGCCGACAAGCGTGCTGACGATGCGCGCGAAGATGCTGGTGCTCACCCCGGAGGAGCGGCTGGCGACGAAGGAATACCAGCGCACGCTGCCCGAGCGCGTGCCCGGCAAGATCGTGCTGCGCGGCAGCATGAGCCGCGACCCGCACGACGTGAACAGCATGTTCGCGCTCATCGAGCTCAACGACGAAGCGGGCCACTGCACCGCGCGCCCCACCTCGGTGAACTGCCTGATGGCGCAGGATGCCGTGCTGCTGGCCAGCCAGGGCTATTACGAGCAGGATGCGCAGTACCACAACATGGTGCAGATCGAAGACCTGGAGGGCACGCAGGGCGTGCAGCCGCCCGCGAATATCACCGTGCCGGTGCTGCAGGACGGCACAGTGGCGACCTACGCGGTGGCCAACGTCACCAACTACATGCGCTGGCCGGTGACGCTGAACCGGCACTACTTCTTCGCCAAGGACCGTTTCCTGTGGGTGCGCGACGAGCTGGCGTTCCATTCCACCTTCTTCGCGCGCATCGGCCCCAACTGGCTCTCCCGCCAGTTGAACGCCACCGACGGGAAGACGTGGACGAACACCTACTTCGATGCCATGCCCTACACCGGCCTGGGCACCGGCAGCGGCATGCATCGCTGGAAGAACACCACCTACGATCTGCTCACCTACTTCGTGCCGCGACCGGACATGGAGCTGACGCTGGCCGATCTGACCAGCCGCAATCGGTATATGAACGCCCCGCTGCGCGTGCGGCAGACCTGGCGCGGGCTGGCGAAGGCCGGCGAGACCCTCACCTTCGACACCCTGCTCATCCCGCACAAAGTGCGCTATCAGCAGGCGGACCCGGGCCCGCTGGCGAAGACCATCACCCAGGTGGCGAACACGCCGCAGACCACCGCCATCATGTATGAGGCGCCGCGGCGGGATAACGAGCGCATCAGCGAAAAGGTGCTGGTGGTCTTCAGCAGCGTCCCCTTCACCGGCGCCGGCATCTCCACCGACGCGAAGGTGGCCATGGTCGTCTGGCAGGGGGATACCGTGGTGAACTGGTCGGTGTATCAGGGCACCACGCTGAAAGTCGGCGACGCCGCGCTCTTCACCGCGCCGGCGCCGGCGAACGGGGAGAAGTAACGCGCGCCGACCGGAGGAACGACCATGCGATATCCGTCTCTGGTACTGATCGGACTGCTGTGCGCGGGCGTCGGGTCGCTGGCGGCGCCCATCGGCGACGTGCGGCGGCTGGCGGATTGGTCCGACCTGCCGGTGCTGGATGGCGGGCGCCTGCACGAAGCGTCCAACTGGCGCGGCGCGCACGCCGGCAAGCTGGTGGATGCCGCGCCGGGACAGTGCGTGCTGCTGGAGTCGGAAGGGCCGGGCTGCATCGAGCGTTTGTCCATCAACAGCATCCAGGGGCGGCTGAAGGTCTACTGCGACGGCGCCGCCGCGCCGCAGCTCGACATCCCGCTGGAGCAGCTCTACCCGGACTGGCAGCGCTGGAACACCGAAAAAAACGCCAACCTGGATGCCAACTACCCGCAGACCTTCCCCTTCCTCATCCCCTTCGCGCTGCGGGCGCCGGGCCATAAAAACGCCTGCTACCTCCCCATCCCCTACGCGCGCAGCGTCAAAGTGGTGTGGGAGCACGACCCCGCGCGGCCGTGGGGCTATTACACCGTCCTCTACCGCCGCTACCCGGCGAACACGCCGGTGACGACCTTCGCGCTCGACGCGCTGCAGCAGCACGAAGCGCCGGTCCGCGCGGCGGCCGCCGCCTGGCGCAACATGGGCGAGATGCCGCATCGCCGTCCCGCCGATCAGGTGAAGGCGGGCGCGCTGGCGCTCGGCGCGCGGGAGACGGCGGAGATTTTCAGCGCGCCCGGCGGGGGCACGGTGGTGGGCCTGCGGCTGCGCGCGAAACCCTGGCACGTGGCCATTGACCGCCTGCTGGTGCTGCGCGCCTACTGGGACGGCGAGACGCGGCCCTCGGTGGAAGCGCCCGTCGGGCTGCTGTGCGGCAGCATCGGCGGCGCCCGGCAGCGACAGGTGCTGCCGGTGGGCGGCGGCGCTAAAGACGGCTGGTACTGGTGCTACCTGCCGATGCCCTACGCCGACGGCGCGCGGGTGACGCTGGAGAACCTCAGCGGCCACCAGCTTCCCGAGCTGGAGTATGCGCTCACCGTGCGCCCCGGCCCGCCGGTGGACGGCGCCGGGCGTTTTTGCGCGCGCTGGAAACGCGACCGCCAGGTCGGCGCGGACAAGGTCTACACCCTGCTGCAAACCACCGGCGCGGGGAAGCTGGTGGGCTACAGCCTGGATATCCGCGGCTGCCCGCTGGCGGAAAAGTACGCGGCGCGCCACTCGCGCATGCTGCTCTACCGCGACGGCGAAGCGGAGGCGAGCATCGCCGACGCCGCGCTGATGCAGTACTACTACGGCGGCTGGTACGGCGGGCCGCACTGGGACAGCCCGCTCTCCGCCATCCCCATCATGGACTTCGCCGCGCGCGGCACCTACGGCGATTATCGCTACTTCCTCACCGACGCACCGGACTGGACGCAGGGCGCGCGGTTAGTGCTCGATGCCGCGAAAGATGAATTCGCGGGCACGGATTACAGCAGCGTCGTCTACTGGTATCGCGACCTGGCGGCGCGCGACGCCCTGCCGCCGGTGACGCGGGAAGCGCTGCTGCTGGCGCCGCGCGAGCCGAACGTCTACGAAGCGGAAACCCTGATGACGACGGCGACGGTCACCGGCGGCGACCTGCTGCTGGTGGAGGACCGCGACGAGCGCTATCTGGCGAGCGGCAACGCCTTCGTCAGCTTCGCGCCGCTGGGCTATGGGGAGAGCATCACCTTCCGCGTGCCGGTGGAGACGGCCGGCGCCTACCTGCTGCGCATCCGGCCCCTCTGCGGGCCGTCCGGCGGATTATGGGATGTCTCGGTGAACGGATCGCCCATCCCCGGCCCGAAAGAGCCTCCGCATTTCAACAGCCAGACTCCCGAGACGGGCGTGCCATTGGCGTACCCCGGCGGCTGGCTGAAAATCGGGACCTTCCCCTTCACCGCCGGTGAGAACACCATCACCTTCACCTCGCATCCCGGCTACGCCGGCCTCATTCAGCGCGGCATCCTGCTGGGATTGGACGCCATCCAGTTGACGCCGGCGCCGTGACGGGCGTATCCGTCAGAAACTGTCCGAGCAGTCTCGGCGCGTGCCTGCTGGCGCCTTCCGGCCTGGCTCGGCGTTGGCCGCCCTCACCCTATCTCTCCCCCGATAGCGCCGCGGACGTCCGCCTTGATCCAGGCCGGCATCCCCGCAGCAGCCCCACACCGAGACTGCTCGGACAATTTCTCAGAAGAGTGGTCCACGCCATGCGTCGCATATCGGCACGCCGGACGCCGGGCTATTCAATGACATCAATGCGCTGCATGCAGACCGCGAAGACGGAGAAACCGGCTTTGCCATAGCTATGGTCCACACCGGCGTCCTTGATGTAGATATCAAAGTCCTGATCGGCATACGTATACATGCAGACGAAGTCGCGATAGTTGCCGCCATCGGGCAGCGTGAAGCTGGCTTCCGCTTTATACCCGCTCTTGGTCGGCGTTTTGTCCTTCGGCACCATGGCGATGCTGGCTTTCAGGTTCGCCGGACCGTTGGACCAGTGATAGGTGCCGATGATGCAGACCCGGTACAAACCGGGAGCGCTCAGGCGAACGGCGTAGCTGGGGCTGGTGAAATATTTGTCCAGCCAGACGTTGTTGCCAAAGGTGCCGGCATAGATCGCGCCGCCGAAATAGGACTTGCAGACGGGGAAGCCGAAGGCATCGCGCACCCAGCGCCGGTTGCTGCCGTCGGCATTATTATTCTGGCACCCGGATTGCTCGGTACGGAAAGCGGTGAACGTCACGCCGGATTGCGCGGGAGCGGTGTAGGGGAAGTCGGCCTCCACGGTCGGGCCTTCATAGTTGGCGCCGCTCTTATCCAGCGCCTTGCGATAGAACGCGATCTCCCAACCGGTGGGCTCCAGCACCGGCGTGGTGAGGATGTCTTCCATGTAGCTCGCGGATTTGTCGAAAAACGTTTCCGTCTTTTCAACCTGGAAGATGCCGCGGCCTTCAATGTTCAATGACCATGCCCTGGCGGTGATGGCGGCGGTGGCGGCTTCGACCTCGCCAACCACGAACGACGCATATTCGACATGCCCGTCCACGAAGCCGAAATTCGCGCCCTTCGCGTGCCGACCATCAAGGTGCGCGTCCGGGTCGGTAAACGCGTAGTTGGCCGGCGGGTTCTTTTGCACCAGGTCAGCGACCAATATGGTGATGGCTGGCTTCTTCGCGTCGGCGATAGACTTGCCATACGCATTCTGGTTGAACCCGTAATCCGGGGCGGCGCTCTTTCCGATCACGGATGTGGTGGGGCAATCGTAGATGCTGGGTTCGTTATACGGGGCCAGCGCCATGGACCAGGCCCGCGTTTGGGCATCCGGAAAGAAGGCCTGTTGATGGTCCTGCACATACATCGCGATCGCCGCGGTGATCTGCCGCACGTTGTTGAGGCAGGCGGTGGCGCGCGCTTTTTCGCGCGCGCGAGAGAAGACCGGGAACAGAATGGCGGCCAGGACCGCGATGATCGCGATGACCACCAGGAGCTCGATCAATGTAAAGCCTTTTCGCATGGGAAACCTCCGTCAAGAAGATGCACGGGCTAATTCGCCTTGTCGAAGAGCAGGCAGCCAATCGCGGTGTGATCTTTCCCCTCGCCGAGAATGCGCACCTGTCCGGGACCGGGCACGCAATACTGGACCAGCGCGACGCCATGAACCTGATCCGGCGTCAACGCCACCATTTTTCGCACTTTGCCGGTGCTGTCAATGGCAGAGTATTGCAGGCTGTATGCCCAGCGGCCTAGCTGGGCAGCCCAGGTCACCAGGTACAGCCCGCTATCCGCCAGCGTGAAGGTGACGTCAATGGAGGAGCTCCGTCCGATCTGATTGCTGTCCGCGCTAATCATGTAGAGCGCGGCAACGGATTGCAGATCGTCCGGGCCGAGGATGACGCCGATGTTGCCATGGTTCTTCTGGTCGCCATACATGTGGCTGTTGCTGTACCCGAGGTTGGCATTGGCGGTGGCGACCCCATTCGTCAGGGTGATCGCCGGCGCGGTCAGGAAGCGATTCGGCGTGAAGGTGATCGAGAAGTTCGACACATAGCCGGGAAGCGAGACGACGACATCAGCGGGATCGTATGGATAGGTCAACGCCGCATTATGGGTCCTGGCGACGTCATGAATCGCGTTGAATTTGTCGCCTCTACAGAACCAGTACCCATCCTTGCCATACCCGGTCAGGTCGAGGGTGCGATGGGCGATGCTGGACGTACAGGGATAAACCTTGCTTTCCGACGGCAGCGCGCTGATGGCGCTATACGAAGACAGTGTGGCATCCCATGGGCGCAACGGGCCGGTTTTCCCCAGTTCCGGGGGATTCAGCACCAGCCCCTTCGCGGTAATCGCCGCTTGCGCGTCGCCGGATTTGGCATCAACATATTCGGTATGCCCGTCCAACGCCGAGACGAGGAAGCCCTCCGCATGCCTGAGGTCGAAATCTTCCTTCTCCCGCACGATCGCGTAACTGGCCAGCGAGTCTTGGTGGCGTTTCAAATCGCCGGTCAGGATCGTGATCTCAGGTTTCTTCACGTCACCAAGGGCTGCGTCGTAGAGAAAGTAGTTGAAGCCGTATTCCGGTTTCCCGGGATTCGCGACGCCGGTTTTCGAGGGGCAATCGTAGATGCTGGGCTCGTTGTATGTGGCCAGCAGCGATGACCAGGGCGATGCCCCGGGGTCCGGGAGAAATCGCTCGTTATTGTCCTGGACATACATGGAGAGGGCAATCGCCTGC
Organism: Armatimonadota bacterium; assembly: GCA_029553475.1. Classification (GTDB taxonomy): domain Bacteria; phylum Armatimonadota; class Hebobacteria; order CAIYQO01; family CAIYQO01; genus JAKIYB01. The sequence goes on along the minus strand of JAKPKV010000108.1, from coordinate 20,037 downwards.
TGGCGCACGTTATTCAGGCACTGGCTCTGCATCGCCTTCTCGCGCGCCTTGGCGAAGACGGGGAAGAGGATGGCGGCCAAAATCGCGATGATCGCGATCACCACCAGGAGTTCGATGAGGGTGAAGCCCGCGCGTCGGGTTCCCTCGCTTGGCGTGTGAAACATACCGCTGCGCTCCTTTCAACATCATGCATGGCTGACGCCACGTTTTTGGGAATGACACATTCTCGGAAGCCAGCGGGCGAAAAATGTGTCGTCTGGCGCTCTCTGACGCCTGCATGGGGGGCATTTTGCCCCCGAGGGCTGCTGTCCGTGGCGATACCCGGGGCGTTTTGGGGAGAAAATGCTCGAAATGCTTGACAAAAGAGGCCCATAGCCGTATAGTAATTTCCGGAAATGTGTCATTTTCGGAACCGTCCGCGCACCACGGCCCTCCCGCGTGAATGCGAGTGCCAAGCTCGCCGGGAATTGCCCCTCCCCCCATGCGCTACCAGGCCGCGCGGGCAGCAGCCCCCCGCAGCGGTGTCCCGCCCCAGGCCCGCCAACAGCCCAGGCGTCCGCGCGCGGCAGCGAACGCCGCCTGTTGACAGTTCCGCCGCCTGGCTCTACACTGCTATTGGTTCGACGCGCTCCCCGCGCCCCGGTCGGCCGTTCCGCATGCCATGACAGAGGATGCCGCGATGAGTCACAAACGCAAACAGGAGCTTGATTCTTCGGCTGCTGCCCCGTCCCGGCGACACGCCATGATCACCCAGCGCGACATCGCCGAGCGCTGCGGCATCCATCAGACGACCGTGTCACTGGCGCTCCGGCGCGATCCGCGCATCTCGCCGGAGACGACGGACGAAATTCTCGCGGTGGCGGCAGAGATGGGGTACGACCCCTCGGTACATACGCCCGCGCGCCGGCTGGCGATGCACCGCCACGGGCAGGCAGTGCTCAATCACGTCATCGCCGTCTCCATGGACCCGACCTACCTGCACATGCACTACTACGCCGCCATTTTCCAGAGCGTGGTCGAGGTGCTGATGACGAAAGGCTACGCGGTGGTGCTGTCGCATCTGCCGAAGACGGCGGCCACGCCCGCCGAGGTGGCGCTGCCGACCATCTTCCACCGCGGCGACGTGGACGGCCTCCTCTACACCATTGACGAGAATCGTTTCCGGCCCGTCTACGCGCACCTGCGCGAGACCCCCGGCTTCGGCCAGCGCCCGATGATCTCGCTGATGTGGCCTTCCGACCTGAACAGCTCGGTGATGGCGGACGACCGCCAGGGCGCCTACCAGGCCGCGAAGCATCTCCTCGATCTCGGCCACCGTCACCTGCTGCAGTTCACCCTGCGCCAGGTTAAGCAGGACCAGCGCATCCAGCAGTGGCGATGGGACGGCATCCGGCAGGCGCTGCGGGAAGCGCGCCTGGACCCGGAGGCGCACCTGCACTTCTTCGACGTCGCGCAGGAGTGGCTCGATCCGCTGTGGAACCCCTTGGGCACCCCGCCGGTCGCCCCCCACCCGCCGCGGGAGGCGGCCAACCACCCGCTGATGCGCTTCCTGCGCGCGCATCCGGAGATCACCGCCATCCTCGCGCTCAACGACTCCAGCGCCATTCAGGCCTGGTACCTCCTCAACCTGGCCGGCCTGCGCGTGCCGGACGACTACAGCATCGTCGGGTTTGACGACGTAGACCCGATGTTCGACGATTACGGGCACAACCAGCTCACCTCGGTCCATCTGCCGCTCATGCGGATTGGCCGCAAGGCGGCCGCCCTCATCATCGAACAAGTCAGCGGCGGCGCGGCGGAACGCGTGCAGCTATGCCTGCCGACCGAGCTGATCCCCCGCGCCTCCACCGGACCGGCGCGCGCGTGAGCCGCCCTGCGCCCGGCAGACGCCTTGACAGGCTCGGGGATGTTCGGTAAGGTATACGCGTTGCGTACATGCGCATGAACCTCATGCGCGGCTCCGCGGACGGGAGGGCGCCCATGCCGACTGTTTCGTCTGGCCGACAGGCGGGCCGATGGCACGCTGTGCTGCTGCTCGCGCTGCTCTGCGTGCCGCTGCTCGCCGAGACGGATGACGCCGCCGCGGCCGCGAAAGGCGTCGTCCCCCCGGCCGACTGGCTCATCCCCCCGCAGGCGCCGCTGCAGGTGCTGGCGGTACGCGGTCTGTGGTACCAGTACTACGGGGTGGACCGCGCGCTGGCGCGGCTAGGCGGCGCGGCGGTCTCCGACAGTTGGCACGTCAACAGTTGGGAGACCGGCGTGAGTAATGGCCTGCGCTACTTCCCCGGCACGTATGACGCCCTGATGCGCCACCACCTCATCATCCTGTGTAATATCAACGCCGCCGCCATGCCGCCCATCCAGCGGAAGATGCTGAAAGATTACGTCGAGCGCGGCGGCGCGCTCCTGTTCCTCGGCGGCAACTATGCGTACGACGGCCAGTACGGCGCCACCGCCTTCGGCGACATCACCCCCGTGGCCTTCCCGGCCAAGCCGGAGCTGCGCCACACCGCCGACGGGGCACCGATGACCGCCGGCAAGGACGCCCCCGCCGCCCTGCGCGGCCTGGGGTGGGCGGCGACGCCGCGCGTCTACTGGTATCACGCGCTCACCCCGAAACCGGGCGCGCAGGTGCTGCTGACTGCCGGCGAGACGCCGCTGCTGGTGACCGGCGCCTTCGGCAAGGGCCGGGTGGCGGTCTTCGCCGGCAGCGTGATGGGCGATCCCCCCGCCGGACAGACGCCGCTGTGGGCATGGGCGGATTGGCCCGCCGTCGTGGCGGAGACCATCACCTGGCTCACCGCCCCCACGCGCGCCCCCGCGCCGGTAGACCCCGCCGTGACCCAGCAATTGACGAAGGCGCTGCTGGGTCCGGGCGTGAAAAAATTCGCCGACGTCGCCCCGCGGCTGATGAAAGCGGCCGACTGCTGCCGCGACGACGCGGGCGCCGCGCTGCTGCTGCGCGCGGTCCATGCGCTGGACGACGACCCGGCGCTGGAGGCGGTGGATGCCTATGCCCAGGCCATCCGGCGCTACGCCGGCGCCGAAGCGCTGGCCGCCGCGCGGCTCCTGATCGAGAGCGGCTTGCCGCACAAAGTCTCGCTCGGCCTGCGCGTCCTCGGCCAGTGCGCGCCGGCCGCCCGCGAAACGCTGCTGACCGCGCTGCGCACCGGCGAGCCGCCGGGCGGCGACGATGACGATGGCGGGCTGGGCGGCCTCGGCGGCGACCTACTGGGCGGCGGGAAGATGACCACCGATCCCGCCTACATGGCCTACGCCGTGCGGCTGGGCGCGCTGGAAGGGCTGGGCAACCTGGGCGACGCGGCGGCGATACCGCACCTCCGCCGCTATCGCCAGCAGATCAGCAGGTCGGTGAGCAATCCGGCCGACTTCCCCACCGTGCCCACCCAGGAGGACGAGCTGAACCTGGCGGCGCTGCTGGCGCTGGTGCGCTGCGGCGACGCCGCCGCCGCCGCGCCCGCCGTGGACGCGCTGATGGAGCTGTACTACGTGATGGTGCGCAACATGACGGTGGTGGACCTCCCGCAATACGCGCGGAAGAGCTACCAAGCGCAGCAGTTGATCGCGAAACTGTGGAAGACCTACCCGCGGGTGCGCTCGCGCGACGCGCTGCTGTACCGCCAGCTCGCCACCGTGCCGCCGGCCGTACTGCCGGCGCTGGCGAAACGGCTGGCGGCGGAGACGCCGCCCCGCGCGGCGCTGCCGGCCTTCGCCGCCTTCGGCCGCGCCTTCCGCGGCGAGGACTTCACCGCGCCCGCGGAGGCGCTGGACGCGCTGGCCGGCGCGAAGCTGCCGGCGCTGGCCGAGCTGGCACAGCGCCTGCGGACGAAGTGAGGAGGCCCCATGCGCATACTCGTGATGCTTGCGACCATCTCCCTCCTGGCCTTCACCGCGCGCGCGGCGACGCTCGACGCCCCGGTGCTGGCGAAGGAGGCCGGCGCCGCCTACGTGGCGCAGGCGCGCGCGAGCGGCCGGTGCGTCGCCGCCGACGTAGACACCGCGACGAAGGGGGTGCTGCTGAACGGTTCCAGCCGCGCGCCGTTGGCGCCGGGCCGGTACCGCCTGCACGTGCCGCTGGCGCTGGCGCCGCTGGCCGACCTGCGCATCAGCGAGATCGCCGTCATCCTCACCGCCGAGCGGGCGACGCGCGCGGTGAAGATCATCGAATTCCCGGCGGCGGACGAATTCACCGATCTGACGCTCGATTTCACCGCCGCCGGCGGCCACGCGGCCTACACGGTGCAGTGGGCCATCGCCGGGCCGTTGGCGGAAAAGCTGCGCGAGCGCACCCTGGCCGCGCCCGCTGGGCCCGACGCGGATGGCGAAGAGGAGCTGGACAACCTTCTCAACATGCCCGCGGTGGCGGAAGACGGCTCCATCGCGCTGAACGACCTGCCGAAGATCCCCTACCGGCTGGCGGCGCTGACACCATATATCGAGCCGCTCTCCCCCCTCGCGGTGCAGGTCGAAGTGGATAAGATCGTCTACAAGCCCGGCGAAACCGGGGCGGCGGCCGTCATCGTGACGAACCTGGCGCACACGCCGGCGCGCGCGGCGCTCACCGTTGAGCTGCTCTCCGGCGTGCGGGCGCAGCGGCAGATCGCCGCCGTCACCCTCGACATTCCCGCCGGCGGCAGTCAGCGCTGGACCGGCGCCTTCGCCACCGCGGGGCTGTACTGGGGCGCGGAGCTACGCGCGACGGCGGCGATTGATCCGGCGTCGCCGGCCGCCGGGCGCGCGGTCTTCGGCGTCGCGAACAATATCTGGGAGACGGCGATTTTTGCCGGCACGAACTATTCGGTGCGTTTCCGCGACCGCGCGGTGGCCGAACAGACCATTGACGAGCTGCGCGCGAAAGGCTATACCGGCTTTGAAAGCGGCTTCTGGGCGCCGGATGATTTCGGCGACTTCACCCCGGACACCGAGCTCTTCTTCGGCGGACACCTCTGCTATCCCGGCTCCATCTCCGCGATGCAAAATTACATCGAGTTCGCGCACCGCCGCGGCATGGCGGCGACCCTCTACTCGCTCATCACCGCCTGCAGCGGCCCGCCCGCGTTCGAGTTGATGCGCAAGCATCCGGACTGGTTCACCGCCGGCGAATTCTTCTCCGACTGGTTCGAGCACTGGCCGTTGATGGAGGAGTCGAAGATTAAGCCGATGAGCGTGTGGCCGTATGCGTCCATCGCCTGGGGCAAATCGGACGGCATCGTCGCCACGCACGCGCAAGAGAACGTGGACGCGCATACAATGTTCGGGTGGGACGGCATCCGCTACGATGTCTATAGCAACACCTCCGCGTGGACCATCAACGCGACGAAGCGCATCCGCGCGCTGGTGGAGAAAGCGGTGCCGACCTACCAGTTCGGCTACAACGCCGAAGTCTCCGACAACGTCACCCCGGAGGCCTACACCACCATGCTCAGCAACGGCGGCATGTTCATGCACGAAGAGCCGCGCAACATCGCCGACCGCCACTACCGCTTCTCCACCTACCTGGACAAAGCGCTGACGTATCGCGATGTCGTCTGGCAGTACGGCGGGCAATACGGCATCTGCTACGATCCTCCCGCCGGCTATTCGGGGCTAGAGCCGTACCACCCGAACAACGTCTACGGCACGAAACTCGACGAGCTGTATATCTGCACGCTGCTGCTGGCGGCCGGCGCGCACCCGTACTATGGCTGGATGGAGCATCAGGTGGGGCAATATCCCACCTTCGCCCTGCGCTATGCGGAGTTCCTCTGGAACAATAGCATGCGCCCGCTCGCGAACCCGAACGCGGTGGTCAGCTTCGGCAAGCCGGTCGAGCTGATGCAATGGGAGCGGCTGGCGCGGCGGCTGGACCTGGGGGACGACCGGCATCGGCTGGTGCTGCACCTCATCGTGCCGCCGGGGCGCGACGCCGCGCACGATCTGTCGCAAAAGACGAATCCGCCGCTGCGCGACGTGCCCGCCACCCTCACCCTGCCCGCCGGCGCGCGCGTGGAAGGCATCTGGGCGCTCAGCCCCATCCCGGACGCGCGCCAGGAGGCGGTGCCGTTCACGGCCAATGGCGCCGCCGTCACGCTGACGCTGCCCGAAACGCGCTTCTGGACGGTGCTGGTGGTGGAATACCGTGGCCCGAACGGCGTACCGTGAGCCGGGAGAGTGACCATGACCGCCCGCCGCGCCCCCCGCAACGCCTTTGAAGCCGCGCGCCTCGCCAAGGTGCTCAGCGTGGATCCCAACGGCATCACCCGCTGCGATATTGACGGCCGCAATCGCCAGCAGGTCTTCGCCGTCCTGCACTCCTTCGATCATGTCGGACTGCCGGCCGCGGAATGCATCCGACGGACGCTGGCGCTGCTCGACCTTCCCGGCGCGGACGCGCCGGACGCGGTACGGGACGCGTACCGCGCGTATTACGCCGACTTGCCGGCGCGCCTGCCGGTAGAGGCGTATGCCGGCGCGCCGGCGGAGGCCGACGCCATCCTGGAACACCGTTTCACCTTCAACGGGGTGACGCATCAGCTTCCCGACCGCATTGACTGGAATGCCGATCCGGGCGACTGCCCGCATTGGCCGTGGGAATTCAACCGTTTCGGCTTTCTGCGCACGCTGCTGGGCGCCTTCGCGGCGACGGGCGAGCGCGCGTATGCCGAAAAAGCGGTGCAGCTCATCCTCGCCTTCATCGCGGATACCGACATCGCCGACTCCTTCATCCCCGGTCCCGACCCGGCGAGCTGGCGGCTGTCGGTCCATAAGCCGCACATCTGGCTCAGCCACCTGGAGGTCGGCTTCCATCTCGTCGCCTGGGGACAGGCGCTGGCGGCGCTGCTGCCGCGGATACCCGACCTGCTGGCGCCGGTGGATCTGCTGCGCATCATCAAGAGCGTCCACGATCAACTGCGCTGGCTGGAGATCATCATCCCCGAAGGCGGGCACGGCAACGGCCTGACGTCCGGCGCCGGGTGCCAGCTGCGCGCGCTGGCGCATTTCCCCGGCCTGCGCGACGCGCGCGCGTTGGCCACCGTCGCCCTCGATCGCCTCGCCGCCACGCTGGACATCCAGGTGCTGCCCGACGGCGTGCAGCACGAGTTGACGCCGCATTACCACTTCTGCGTGTGCCATGAGCTGGCGCACACGCTGGAAGCCCTCGACTGCCTGGGGCTGACGGCGCCGCCGCGCTGCCTGGAGGTCCTGCGCGGCATGTGGCGCTACGTCCGCCAGACGCTCACCCCTGACGGAAAACAGCTCGCCTTCAACGACGGCGACGGCGGGCTGGGCGCGTGGACGCGGGCGGGTCTGGAACGCCCCCGCGTGCGGGCGCTCCTCGGCGAAGACGCCACCGCGGAGCTCGTCAGCACGTACTACCCCTACGGCGGCGTGATGTTCCTGCGCCAGGGCAGCCGGCACGGGCGCGATGAGCTGTATCTCGCCTTCGACGGCGGCCCCTACGGCAACGCGCACCAGCACGAGGACGCGCTCTCCTTCTGGCTGTCGGCCTACGGGCGCGCGTTCATTGTGGACCCCGGCCGCTACCGGTATGACCACACCCCCGGCTCGCCGTACCACTACCTGATGAGCACAAAGGCGCACTCGACCATTCGCGTGGACAACCGCGACCAGCACAGCCGCGCACACCCGGAGCACTGGGTGGCGCGGCGGCCGCTTCCGCTGACCTGGGAGGTCGGCGATGACGGCGTCATCATCGCCGGCGCCGTCTACGCGCTCGGCTACGGCGCCGAGCAGATCCCCGTGCGCCACCATCGCACCATCCGCTTCGTGCCCGATCCGGGGTACTGGCTGCTGGAAGATACCCTGGCCGGCGACGGCGCGCACGATATCGAATCGCGCTTCCAATTCGCCCCCGGCGCGCTGGCGGTCGCGGACGGCATCGCCCATACGGCATTCCCCGATGCCAACCTGGCGCTGTTCTTCGACGCGACGGCCTGGGATGACGCGCGGGTAGAATGCGGGCAGGAGGAGCCGCGCGCCGGCTGGTACGCCGACCGCGTGAACCAGCTCGAGCCCGCGCCGGCGCTGGCGCTCTACGCCCGCGCGCGCCCGCTGCCCTTCCGCGCGCGGGTGCTGCTGGCGCCGTATCGCGGCACGGCGCTGCCGGCGGCATTCCGGGAATATTGGTCGAGCCTCAACCGCTGGTAACCGTTCAGTCTTGTCCGCATGCTGTGGCGTCTGTCCGCCCACCTCTCCCCCCGCCCCTCCCCTGAGCGGGGAGGGAGCACCGGATCTGCATACCAATCACTCCCCCTTCCCTCTCAGGGAAGGGGGGTGGGGGGTTAGGTGTGCCATCACTCGGCGACATGCTGACAAGACTGAACGGTTACAACCGCTGATGCCGCTTGACAGGCGAGGCTGGAACGCGCTACTATCGGGCCGTTCATGCGCATGAGGCACCGCCGATTCCACGGCCCCGCTGCGCCACCGAGGAGCATTCATGGCAGAGCCGGCGTCACCGGCGACCATCCCGACGGCTTGCGCCTTCTGTAGTACCGATGGCGGCGCTCCCGGCCTGCTCCCGGCGGAGATGACCGGGGACGCCATCAGCTACACCTTCGCCTCCGGACCCGGCCTCTACCAGCTCTCCGTCATCGCCGATGCCGGCGACTTCGACTGGGATGCGCTGTATCTCGTCCTCAACGAGTTCGGCAACGTGAGCCAGCGCACCGGGCCGTGGGATTTCAACCTGCAGGATCAGAACCGGCCGCTGGTGCCCGCCTACTGGGTCGCGCTGGATGGCCGGCGCCTCGGCCTGTGGTTCTTCCAGCGCGTGTCGCTGGAGGATATGGCCGCGCGGCGTTTTCGCGGGCGCATGGCCTTCCTGGCGGAGGACGGCACGCACACCCTCACGCTGGAGCCCTACCGCCCGATGCGGCTGCGCTGGACCGCCGTCCTGCTGGAAGCCGATCCTGAGGATACGCTGGAGCCCTTCACCGTCTCCTCGCACAACGGGCCGGCGGCACGGCAGGCCGATCCCGCCTATTGGGATGACCTGCGCGCGAAGCTGGCGACCACCCATGCCGCCTATGCCGGGCCGCTGCGCGACGCCTTTGCCTGGGTGAACGCGCACAAAACGCCCGCCCCGATTCACCTGCCCTTCCTCATCGCCCGCCACCGCCTGGAGGGCGACGCGGCGGCGCTGGCCGCCGCGCTGGAGGTGGTGGACGCCGCCATCGCCCGGCCGCACTGGGGCAATCCGCGCGAGGACGGCTACGGCCACGACGGCGACATGGGCGCCGCCTTCGTGCTGCGCGCGCTGGCGCATGCCTATCACGCGCTGGGCGCGGAGCTGGGCGCGGACCGCCGGCAGCGCCTCCGCGACAAGCTGCGGCTGCAGGGCGACCGCTTCATGGCGAACGCGCTGCTCAACCGCGATTACTGGGGCGGCTCGGTGCTGCAGGACCACGGCTGGCGCGCGCTCTTCGCCTACGCCGACGGCGTCCTCCACCTGCTGGGCGTGCTGCCGGAAGCGGAGCGCTGGGCGGCGTACGCCGTGCCGCGCGTGCGGCGCAGCCTCGACGCCATGCCCCGCGACGGCGTCATCCCGCTCAGCAACTACTGCCAGTTGTACCTGTATCTCGATGACGTGACCGGGTATCGGGACGCGCTGCTGGCGCTCACCGGCGAGGATATTTTCGAACAGCCGCAGTTCCCCGCCATCATTGACTACCTGCTGCGCGTGGTGCGCCCGCGGGACCACCTGATGCTGCTGGAGAGCGCCGACCCGCTCATCGGCGGCAACGCCTTCCTCAACGCCATCGCGGCGCAATACGGCGACGGCCGCGCCGCCGCGCTGCAGCAGGCGGTCCTCACCACCGGTGAGCGCCCGTTTTACCATACGACGCAGGCGTATGGCTTCCACCTCGGCGCGCTGCAGGGGCTGCAAAGTTACCGCCCGGCGGTGCCGCCGGCGCCGCTGCCGACTCCCGAGCCGCTGTCGTTCTTCGCGGACGGCGGGCTGGCCACCTATCGCGACCCGGTGGACGACGTCACCCTGACCATCCGCTGCGCGCCCTTCGCGGGGTATCATGCCTACCGCCGCGCGCAGGGCCCGTGCGACCGCATGGGCCAGGCCCCCGGCGCCGGGCATTTCACCGTGTCGCTGGGCGCCGCGCCGCGGCTGGTGACGCCCGACGGCGGCTACAAGCTGCAATCCGCGCTGCGCACCTGCCTGTTGGTGGACGGCCGCGGCCAATACGGCGATATCGGCTACCCGATGTCCATCCCCGCCAGGCGCCACCGCGGCGAAGAGATCCTTTTCGCGCGCTGGGACCTCGCGGAGCACGCCGGCTGGATTCGCCTGAACCTCGCGCCCGCGTATCCGGAGGACGACGGCCTGCTCTCCTATACCCGCGACCTGCTGCTCTATCCGGGCGCGCATATCCTCTGCCGGGATACCGTGGCGGCGGCGGCGCCGCACCGCTGGAGCTGGCTCTTCCAGGGGAAGCGGGAGATTGGCGTGGCGCTGGATGGCCGGCGCGCGATCTTCGGCGGCGCGCCGACGCTGGCGATCTCCCCGCGCGGCGTCCCGGCGCTCACCGCCCGCATCGAGGAGACGCCGGTGGTGTGGTCGTATGCCAGCTCTAGCGGTTTCACGGCCTTCGATCACGTGCGCTACGAGAGCGAAGAGGCCACCGCGTTCGCGCAGGTGGAATTCATGCTGACCTGGAAATAACACCAGCGGGAAGGGAAGGGATCATGTCACAGATTGACGCATCCATCCGCACGCTCAACGTGGGCGTCATCGGCTGCGGGATGCTGGCGTCCACCACGCACATCCCGAATTCCGCCGCCAATCCCGGCCTGAACCTGCGCTGGCTGTGCGACATCAACGCGCCGCTGCTGCGCGAGCAGGCCGAGCGCTACGGCGTGGAGCACACCACGGCCGATTACCATGCCCTGCTGCAGGACCCGGCGCTCGACCTGGTGGTGCTCGCCACCACGCACACGCTGCGCGCGGAAGCCATCGAAGCCGCCGCCCGCGCCGGCAAGGCGGTCTATGTCGAGAAGCCGATGGCCGGCTCCACGCAGGACGTGGCGCGCATCCTCACCGTCGTCCGCGAGACGGGCATCCCCTTCTGCGTCGGGCACAACCGCCGCTCGGCTCCCGCCATTATGGACGCGGCCGACATCCTCCGGCGCTGGCGCGCGAATCCGGCGATTCCCCCCTGGCGCTTCGACCGCAACTCCACCCTGCGCCCGCGCCTGCCCGAAGAAGACCAGACCTGCGTCATGATCCGCGTGAACGACGACGTGCTCACCTGGAAGCCGTGGGCCTTTGCGGACGGCGCCATCATCAACGAGATGACCCACTTCATTGACCTGGCCAACCTCTTCATGGGTGAGCTGCGCCCGGTCGAGGTGTACACCATGGGCTCGGCGCGCTTCAATTTCACCATCATCATCCGCTACGAAGACGGCTCGCTGGCGACCCTGCCCCATTCGGCGGTCGGCACCCTCGATTACCCGAAAGAGCTCGTCGAGATCACCTGCGGTGGGGCGATGATCGCCATTGACCACTGCATGGAAATCCGCGTGACGGGCATCGCCGACGAGCCGTTCCGCCGCGTCTATGCCAGCCCCGACCCCCGCGCCGCCACCCAGCGCCCCGGCATCGAGGGCTTTTACGACTCCGCGCAGCAGCTCATTCAGGAGCGCCTGCGCGAGGGCCGCAACGACTTCTTCATCGGCGGGCCGGACAAAGGCCATTACCAGCACCTGGACCGCTTCGCGGCGTGCGTGCGCGGCGACGGCCCGTCCCCCTGCGACGCCGAAGAGGCGGCGAAATCCACCATGCTGGTGCTGAAAGCCTACGAATCGTGCCGCCTGGGCATGCCGCTGCCGTTCGGGCCGGACGAATACCTGCCCATCGCCTTGTGAGAAACTGTTTTCACCATTTGCGTTGTCGGATCGCGGCGGGATGCTCGGGGCTGGCAAGGCGGATGGCCGAGAGTGTACTGGGGAGTACATGCCAGGCTATCCAACGCGGCCATGCGCGAGCAGCACCCGCGAGACGGCGGCGCAGATGGTGAAAACAGTTTCTGAGATACGTGAGGAGGCATGATGGCGCGCTACGTCACCATCTCATCCATCGCCTGGAGCATCGCCCCCGGACAGGCGTTCGAGGACGGGCTCCGGCGGGCCACCGAGCTGCTGCGGCTGGCGGCCGTCGCCCGCCCGGATCTCATCATCTTTCCGGAGCTCTTCCTGCACCACAATCTGCCCATCGAGCGCTGGCGCGAGGCCGGAACGCTGCCGAATCCCCTCACCAAGCACTTCGGCGCGCTGGCGCGCGAGTGCCGCGTGAACCTCGTCATCCCCATCCCCACCGTGGTGGACGGCCGCTGCTATAACAGCGCGGTGGCGCTCGACCGCGCGGGCGAGATCGTCGGCCAATATGACAAGGTGCATCCCACCATCGGCGAGATGCAGCGCGGCATCACCCCCGGCGCCGGGCCGGTGGTCCACGCGCTGGATTTCGGCCGCATCGCCCACGCCATCTGCTACGATCTGAACTTCCCGCACCAGGCGGAGGCGCTGCAGGCGGAAGAGGTGGACCTGATCTGCTTCCACTCCATGTTCACCGGCGGCCAACTGCTCAATCACTGGGCGCTGATGGCTGGCGCCTGCCTCATCTCCGCCTACGAAGAGGACAGCCGGCTCATTGACATGACCGGCCTTGACCTGATGAGCATCGGCCGGCGCTACGAGCAATTCAGCCTGTGGAAGCTGCACCCCGTGCTGACCGCCCGCTTGAATTTCGACCGGCGGCTCTTCCACGTGGATCATAACATCGCCGATATGGCACACGCGCAGAGCGGCATCAATCGCCTGCTCGCCGAACGCGCGCACCAGGTGACGATGGACCATAACTACCCCGCCAGCGTCTTCGCCCTCGGCGCGCTGGAGGGGGTGACGGTGCCGGAGCTCTGCGCGGAATACGGCCTGCAAACGCGCAACGCGTATTTCCGCCAGTCGGCGGCCGTCGAGGCGGAGCTGCAGGCGCAACACGACGCGCCCGCGTAAGGAGGACGTGATGACGACCGAACGCCAGGTAACATCGTTCGAGGTGCTCGGCACCTTCAGCGGGCGCGGCTCAGCGCCGGCGCGGCTGGTCGGCCCCGGGCCGGGCGGGAGCGAGCGCTTGTACGTCAACTACTTCTATCACCAGAGCACCGACCTGGTGGCCTATCACCCGGACGGCACGACGTTTGACGTCTGGACGAGCGACGAAGGCGGCGCCTGGGCGATGGCGGTCAGCCCGCAGGGCAACCTCTACCTGGGCACCTTTCACCAGGGGCACGTCTTGAAGCTGGACGTGGAGGCCGGCGTGCTGACCGACCTCGGGCAGGCGGTGCCGGGCGACACCTTCGTCTGGTCGTACGCCGTCGGCGCGGACGGCCTCATCTACGGCGGCACCTCCATCAATGCGCACCTGTTCAGTATTGATCCGGTCACCGATCATATCACCGACCTGGGCCGCGTAGACGACGCGGAATGCTACCTGCGCGTCCTCGTCGCCGGGCCGGATGGGTGGATTTACGGCTCCGTCGGCTGCGGGCGCATGGACCTCATCGCCTATCACCCGGCCACCGGGACGCTCTGTCACCTGCTGCCGGCGGCGCTGCGCGCGGAAGGTTTTCCGAGCCTCTTCCTCGGCTGCGACGGCCAGGTCTACGGCATCTGCCGGGAGACGGCGTACCTGCTCGCGGATGGCGAGCTGCTGCCGGTGCCGGGGGCGCCGCCGCCCATGGAGCGCACCACCTGGGCGGATGGCACGCCCGCGGTGGAGGCGCCCGGCTATCCGGGCAGCTCGATGGTGCTGCACCGCGTGGGCGACGGCCCGGACGGCAAGATCTACGCCACCTCCATCCAGCCGGAATACCTGTTCCAGTATGACCCGGCGACGGGCGCCTGCACGAACCTGGGGCTGATCCCCGGCGCGGAAGCGTATTCCTTCCTCAACGCGTATGGCAAGCTCTTCATCGCCTCGTATACCGGCTCCACGCTGCAAATTTACGATCCCGCGCGGCCCTTCCATCCCGGCACGGCGCGCGACCCGGAGCCGCCGGACGCCGAGCGCGGCTGCAACCCCGCCAACTACGGGAGCATCGCGCCGAACCAGCAGCGCCCGTACGACATGGCGCTGGGCGCGGACGGCCGGATTTACCTCGCCAGCGTCGCCGGCTACGGCTTCCTGCGCGGGGTCATCGCCTGGTACGACCCGGAGACGGACGGCATTGATTTCGTGCCCAACCCGCTGGGCGAGGAGAGCCTCACCGCGCTGTGCCCGCTGCCCGACGGCCCGCTCATCGTCGCCAGCGCGCTGCTCGGCGGCGGCGTGGCCGTGCCGAAGACGGACGCCCGCCTGTTCACCTGGGACCCGCGCGCGCGCGCCGTCATCGGGGAGCCGACCGTCCCCGTCCCCGGCGAAGTGGAGATCGGCAATCTCACTCTCGGCGGCGACGGCCTGCTCTACGGCTCCGCCGTGCAGCAGCTCTTCGTGGCGGACCCGGCGACGCTGCGGGTGCTGGCGCGCGGCCGCTCCCCGCTCAGCCACGTCCGCCGCGCCGGCATGCTCACGCTGGAGGACGGCCGCGTGATCGCCCTCTGCGGCCCCTATGCCACCTTCCTCCGCTACCGCGACGGCGCCCTGGACATTGACATCTTCGCCGAATGCGAAAAATGGCCGTGGGTCGGCAAAGCGGTAGTGGACGGCTACCTCTACGCCGCCTCGGGAATGGAGCTGCTCCGGGTGAAGGTGCCGGGGTAATGTACTTACGGCAAAGGAGGAACCCTTTCAAACCAATAGAATACATAACTTAGCAGAACTGGCGTCTATCCTGCCATATAACCTTTTCGCGAGGAGTTCTTTATGGATTGGGAACGGACCATTGATGATGTAATCGCCACGCTGAATATGATGAAGGATACAGGAAGAGGTGGGTGTTCCCTTCTTATTGGGGCAGGCTGCTCAGTAAAGGCCGGCATACCAACAGCCGCTGGATTTGTAGATATCATCAAAAAACAACATCCACACTTTTACAACCGTGCTTCAGAAGAGTCATATCCCTGCTGCATGGCACAGCTTTCACCAGCTATGCAGCGTGATCTTATTGCCCAATATGTCAATGGAGCGAAAATCAACTGGGCACATGTTGGAATTGCTCAATTAATGAAGTCTGGGTATATCGAGCGTGTATTAACTACGAATTTTGATCCCCTTGTAGCTCGCGCCTGTGCCATGTTGGGTGTTTTTCCTGCATCATATGATTTTGCGGCATCACAATTATTCAAGTCAGCTTTCATCCCTGAGCAAGCCATCTTTTATCTTCATGGACAGCATACAGGCTTTGTGCTGATGAATACAAGAGAAGCGGTAAACACTCACGCCGAACGTCTTGCTCCTGTTTTCGAAGATGCCGGACGAGGTCGCATGTGGCTTGTTGTTGGGTATAGCGGCGAGTGTGACCCCGTCTTTGGGCATCTTGCCCGAGTTCCACAATTTGATTACCGCCTTTTCTGGGTTGGCTATAAGGACGATGATCCTAAAAAACATGTAGTTGATGAATTACTAAAAGAAGGCAAGGAAGCCTATTTTCTTAAGGGCTACGATGCCGATGACTTCTTTGTAACATTAGCCCAAAAGCTTGATTGCTTTCCTCCAGAATTCATCACACAACCGTTTACATATATTGGCACTCTTCTCGATACTCTAATGCCATACTCCCCTCCTGGCCAAACGTCCAATATTGACATCGAAGCCCGCAGTACAATCCAGCAAGCAATAGAACTCTTTGAAGAGACAGATGACCGACCATCAGATTCGACAGAAACGCGCTCAGCAATTATCCGTCAAGCACAATCCTTACTGATGGCCGGAAAATATACAGAAGTTATTGCTTATATTACCGAAACTAATAGTGAAGATCCTCAATTAACCAGCATTCTCTCCCAAGCTCACTGGGGTTTAGGAAACAATTATTACATACAAGCTGAGCAAGCGTGCCTGGAGGAAAAGGACAAGCTCTATTCAATGGCATGTGATGAATACGCGCTCTCTGTCGAACTACGTCCAGATACACACGAGGCGCTCTACAACTGGGGCAATGCCCTGACTGCCCGCGCCCGGCTGACGGAGGGGGCTGCCGCCGAGGCCCTCTTCGCCGACGCTTGCGAGCGCTACGCCGCCGCCGTCGCCGTCAAGCCGGACAAACACGAGGCGCTCTACAACTGGGGCATCGCCCTGACTGCCCGCGCCGGGCTGACGGAAGGGGCTGCCGCCGAGGCCCTCTTGCTCGACGCCTGCGAGCGCTACGCCGCCGCCGTCGCCGTCAAGCCGGACATGCATGAGGCGCTCAATAACTGGGGCAGTGCCCTGGATGCTCGCGCCCGGCTGACGGAAGGGGCTGCCGCCGAGGCCCTTTTGATCGACGCCTGCGAGCGCTACGCCGCCGCCGGCGCCGTCAAGCCGGACACGCACGAGGCGCTCAACAACTGGGGCAGTGCCCTAGATGCTCGCGCCCGGCTGACGGAAGGGGCTGCCGCCGATGCCCTCTTCGCCGACGCCTGCGAGCGCTACGCCGCCGCCGTCGCCGTCAAGCCGGACAAGCACGCGGCGCTCTACAACTGGGGCAGTGCCCTGGCTGATCGCGCCGGGCTGACGGAGGGGGCTGCCGCCGAGGCCCTCTTCGCCGACGCCTGCGAGCGCTATGCCGCCGCTATCGCCGTCAAGCCGGACATGCACGAGGCGCTCAATAACTGGGGCATCGCCCTGGTTGCCCGTTTTCATTTGCATATACATGCGGAAATATGCGATTTCTTAGGAGAAGCCGAAAAAATCTGCATTCGTTCAGCAGAACTGTCGGAGAATAGAAAGGTCTATAACCTTGCATGCGTGAAAGCCCTCCAGGGAAAAGATGAAGAATGCCTGCACTGGCTCGAAACCGCATTAGCGCATGACACATTACCATCTGTCGAACACTTGATGGCTGATAGAGACCTGGAAAGCGTGCGTGATAAAGACTGGTTCCGCCAATTCATCGCGAAAGTGGAGGAGCAGCGAGAAGCTGCTTCCGTATAATGGAATAATACGCCAGCACAGGTAAATACAGCCGGAGCGGCGCCACTCCGCTCCGTTGCGTGGCGCACTACCAACGAACGGATACTGATTAAGTGGCGGCCCGCTCGATGCTCGCCCGCTCCACCAGCTCCACGCCGGCTTTCAGCAGCGCCTGCACCTTATCCATGGCGTCGGATTCCGCGTAGACGCGCAGCACCGGTTCGGTGCCGGAGGCGCGCAGGAGCAGCCAATCACCGTTGGCGAACCAGAGTTTCAGGCCGTCTCTCTCCGACATGTCGGTGAGCGGCACGCCGTTCATGGCGTCCGGCACCAGCGCGCGGAGGCGCTCGCGCTGTTCCGGGGTGACGGGGGCGGTGAGCTTCAGGTCTATGCGGTCGTAGGCATGTTCGCCGACGCGCTCGCGCAGGAGCCGCATCAGCCCGCCCAGGGTGGTTTTGCGCATCGCCATCATCTCGGCCAGCAGCAGCGCGGCCAGCGTGGCGTCGCGCTCGGGGATATGCCCCTTGATGCCGATGCCGCCGCTCTCCTCGCCGCCGATGAGGATATCGTCCTCCATCATCAACTGGGCGATATACTTGAAGCCGATCGGCGTCTCGTGCAGCGGCAGGTCATAGCGCTCGGCAAGCTGATTGATCATCGTCGAGGTGGAGACGGTCTTCACCACCCCGCCGGTCATCCCCCGCCCTTCCACCAAGTGGATGAGCAGCAGGGCGAAGACGTGATGCGGCGAAACGTAGTCGCCGGCCTCGGTGACGGCGGAGAGGCGGTCGCCGTCGCCGTCGGACGCCACCGCGCCGGCCAGCCCGTGCTCCGTCACTTCGCGCATCAGCGCCCGCAGGTTGTCGGGCACCGGCTCCGGATGCAGCCCGCCAAAACCGGGGTTGTGCTCGCCGTGCAGCAGGCGCACGCGCACCCCCGCTTCCGCCAGCGCGCGGTCCAGCACGCCGATGGAGGAGCCATAGAGGGCATCCACCATCATCCCCAACTGCGCGCCCTGAATGGCGTCCAGGTCCACGAACCGCAGCACATGCTGCACGTAGCCGGCGACGAAGTCGTCGGTCGCGAGCAGCGTGGGGTTCGCCCCTTTGGCGCGCGCCTCGTCAATGATCGGGTCGCCGAGCAGCGCGTTGGCGAGGCGCTCGATGGCCTTCGTCGCCTCCGGCGAGGCCGAGCCGCCGAACCAGGGCTTGATCTTCACGCCGTTGTATTGTGCCGGGTTATGGCTGGCGGTGATCATCAGCCCCCCGCCCAGCGTGTGGCGCACGATGTGGAAGGAGAGCACCGGCGAGGGGATGCTGCACGCGGACAGGCTGACGGCAATCCCCTGCCGCGTGAGCATCGTCGCCGCCAGCGCGGCGAACTCGGCGGAGGCAAAGCGGTTGTCATACCCGATGGCCAATCCCTGCGCGGCCGTGCCTTCCTCGTGAAAGTACCGTCCCGCCGCGTGGCTCACCACCGCCACGCGCTCGAAGGTGAAGTCGTCGGCGATCACGCCGCGCCAGCCGTCGGTGCCAAAGACAATCGGCTTCATCGCTCCTCCCTATGCTCAGCTTCCCCGCGGCAGGCGCAGATTGCGCTCGATGAGCGCCACGCGCTGCCGCACGCAGGCCGCGCTGCGCAGCCCGTCTTCCGGCGTATTGATGATATAATCCAGCATTTTCTCCACCGTGGTTGTCGCAACATGCAGACGGGTATCGGAGGAGGCGTAGTAGATGAACATTTCACCGCTCTCTCTGACGACGGCGCCGTTGCAGAAGAGGACATTGGAGACATCCCCCACCCGCTCCTCGCCGAAGGGCGCCATCAGGTGGCCGCCGGGGAGGTGGGTGACGCGCCAGGGTTCCCGCGGGTCGGTGAGGAAGGCGTAGAGCACGTAGCGCATGCCGGCGGCGGTGTCGCGCACGCCGTGGGCGATATGCAGCCAGCCCCGCGCCGTTTTGCAGGGCGCCGGCCCCAGCCCATTCTTCACCTCTTTGATGGTGTGATAGACCCGCGGGTCCATGAGGATCTCCTCGCCGATCTCCGCGCCGTCAATGCGCTCGGAGAGCGCCCAGCCGATGCCGGATTGCGAGCCCACGCGCATAAAATCATCGGAGGGGCGAGTATAGAAGGCGTAGTGGCCGTCCACGAACTCCGGGTGCAGCACCACGTTGCGCTGCTGCGGCGCCGGCGTTTTCACATCGGGCAGGCGCTCCCAGGCGACCAGGTCCCGCGTGCGCGCGATGCCGCACTGGGCGGTGGCGCGCGCGGTATCGCCGGCGGGCGCGGCCGGGTCCGGGCGCTCGGTGCAGAAGAGGCCGTATATCCAGCCGTCCTCGTGCCGCACCACGCGCATGTCGTAGATATTCGTATCCGGGTCGTCCGTCTCCGGCATCACGATGGGGTAATCCCAGAAGCGGAAATGATCCACGCCGTTCGCGCTCTCCGCCACCGCGAAGAAGGACTTGCGGTCATACCCCTCCAGCCGCACGACGAGGAGAATCCGCCCGTCCAGCTCGATGGCGCCGGCGTTGAACGCCGCGTTCACCCCCATCCGCTCCATGAAGAAGGGGTTCGTCGCCGGATCGAAGTCATACCGCCAGGTGAGCGGCACGTGCGCCTCCGTGATCACCGGATAGGTATAGCGCGCGAACAGCCCGTTATCCCAGGCGGGGTCCACGGGGTTCGGACGGGTCAGCAGCGCTTCGTAGCGCGCGGTCAGCGCCCGCACGCGCTGGTCAAACAGGCTCTGCGACATGAGAGGGCTCCTTTGCCGGTGTTGCCGGTATATTCGCCGCCATCCCGCGCCGTCCTGCCGCGGCGCCGGGTGTTACGTAACAGCCAAGACTGAACGTTTTCGTAACTCCAAAGCTGGACAGTCTTCATCGCTGGAACGTGGCCACTGTCTGCCCGGCATGCTCCACCGTCAGCTGGTTCCCCAGCAGGCCGCC
>JAKPKV010000107.1 GCA_029553475.1 Armatimonadota bacterium | reverse complement strand
ACGCCCCACGGCCCGAACCACTGGCGGCTGTGGCAGGAGAAGCGGGGCGACCCCTTCTTCCCCGGCAGCGCGGCGATGCTGAAGGAGAACGCGCGCTACGTGACCGGGCCGGAGAGCATGTACTGGAACAAAGGCATTTTTCCGCGGCTGGTGCTCACCATGACGGTGGCGGACTGGGACGGCGACGGCCTGGAAGACCTGCTCATCTGCCGCTTCAAAGACGAAGCGCCGGGGGTGAACACGATCGGCGCGAGTGAGCAATGGAATGCCTGGGGCCGCACCGCCGTCTCGAAGCCCAGAGCGCCGCTGCCCGACCCGAACGAGCCGAAATATACCGGCACGCTGGCGCAACCTCCGGCACGCGGGCTGTACTTTTATAAGAACACCGGCACGCGGGAGAAGCCGTGGTTCGACGCCGGGGTGGAGATCACCACGCCGGACGGGCAGTCGCTGGCCGTGCCGAATCCGGTGGTGTATGACGTTGATGGCGACGGCAAACTCGATCTCATCAGCACCGAAACCCAGTACGCCTGCAACGCCTACCGCGTGGACTGGCCGACGCTGCCGGCGGTGCAGTGGTTCCGCCGTCCCGGCGCCGACCCGGCAAAGCTGGAAGCCGGCAGGGCGCTCCTCGATGCCGCCGGCACGCCTATCCCCGCCGGCAACCAGGTGCGGGTGGCGGATTTCCGGGGCATCGGGACGAAAGACCTGTTCGTGCTCGACCCGGAGACGGGCATCCGCTGGTACCGCAACGCCGCGAAGACGGGGAAGGCGCAGTTCGGGGGCATGACGGTGCTCACCGGCACCGACTTCAGCCGCTTCGACTTCATGTGTCAGCCGGTCATCGCCAACTGGTTCGGCAAGGCGTCGCGCGACCTCATCGTCCACGGCAATACGGACGCCCACTGCAAATGGTCGCTGCGCCGCACCGCGCTCTACCGGAACGTCGCCGTCAAACCCGGCGAGATCGAGTATGCCTTCGCCGGCTGGCTGAACTTCAACGGCGACTTGGCGATGGTGCCGCCGGCGCTGGAGGAGCGGCCGTATGACGTCTACGGCTCCTTCGTCAGCCTGATGCCCGAGGACGGCACCGGGAAGAAGCGGCTGGTGATGAGCGTGAACGGCCAACTGTACCTCTTCACCGACCTGGCGGCGGACGGGTTGACGTTCACCACGCGCGTCCCGCTCAACATTCCCAATCCCGGCCGCAACCGGATGAAAGGTCAGCAGGAGATCGCCGTGAACGTGCCGGAGCCGGTGCGCTACATCCGCGTTGGCAACGACGGCAATGGCATGGGCAACCTGCGCGACTCCTTCCTGCATATCGTCACCTTCCAGGCGCTGGACGCCGCCGGCAAGAACTGGGCGACGCTGGGCGAGGGAGTGCAGATTAAGAAGCTGAACAAAGAGACCGTGAGCTATTATCAGGTGCAGAATCCGGAAGCGATGTTCACCCCCGGCAACGCGCCCAGCGACGAGCAGCCGAATTTCACCAGTTTCGGCTACTACATCGGCCCGGCGGTCATCACCCTCAAGCAGCCGGTGGCGCTGAAGACGATCCGCTTCCTGCTCTCCGACCGCGAGCAGGCCTGGTATAGGGCCTACTGGCCTTTTTACTGGCAGGGGAAGCTCTACCGCCAGGGCGCCGAGCAGGGCGAGCCGTGGTACAATTACACGGTGGAGGTGTCGGCGGACGAGCAGCAATGGGTGACGGTGGTTGACCGCTTCTCCACCGAGATGATGCGCAGTTGTCCGGAGATGGTGGACTGGGACGGTGACGGGAAGATTGACCTGCTGCTCGGTGTGCTCAACAGCAAAGGCATCTGGCCCAATCATGTCGTATACCGCCTGTACCGCAACACCGGCACGAATGACCGGCCGCTCTATACCACCTACGAGCCGCTCTGCGACGAGAATGGCAAGCCGCTGCAGGTGAATGCGAACTGGTACACGGCCTACGCCCCGCAATGCGGCGTCGTCTCGCGCGACCTGAACGGCGACGGGAAGCGCGACTTGGTGGTGGAGTATGGCAACCGGCTGGTCAGTTACCTGCACGTGGGGGAAAACCCGCGCGCGTTGACATTCAAGCGAGGGGGAATGCTGGGTGACAATCGGGCGATTGATTATCCGGCCAGCTATCGCTACTTCGCGGTGGATGACGTGGATGGCGACGGCACGCTCGACCTCATCAACAGCGCATCGGCGCAGATGGTGCTCTTCCGCGGATTGAAGCCCGGGGAGACCACCACCCTGCCTCCGGATGCCCCACCGGCGCCGCCGTTCACGCGCACCGTGCTGCAAGCGGCCGAAGCCTGCACGCTGGATGCGCAGCAGCCGGATGCCGTCTACCCGGCGACGCCGTCCGCGCTGGAGGCGCGCGCGCCCGGGAAGGAGAAGCAGAAGGTGATCCTGCTGCGCGTGAAGAATATCCCGAAACTCGCCGCGCTGGAACGCGCGACGCTGGAGCTGACCACCGATCCTGCGCTGCAGAAGGAGGGGGAGGCGGCGCTGCAGGGCCTGGCGACGCTGGCGATCTCCTGCAATAGCATCCGCGATGACTGGGATGCCGCTGCCGCGACCTTTCACGCCGCCAAACCCGGCGTGCCGTGGGCGAAGGATGAATTGGATGCGGGCGGGGTCTTCCTCTCCAAAGCGCCGCTGCAGTTCACCGTGCAGCCGCGCCGCACGCTGCGCTGGGATGTGACGGCGGCGGTGCGCGAGGCACTGCGGCAGGGGCGCGCGAGCGTGAGCCTGCTGGTACGCGTGGATTACACCGGCTACTATATCGGCGGGCAGGGGTATCGCTTCTGCGGCCCGGCGTGGCAGGATGCGGCGTTGCGCCCGCGGCTGGTGCTGATTGCGAAAGAGTGACGGCATGCATCCGATGCTGATGGACGTCCGGCGCCTCCTCTTCCTCGGCGACAGCCTCACCGACGGCGCGGCATGGCCGGACTGGGTGGTGGAGACGCTGGTGGGGCAGGGGATGCCGCGCCCGCGGCTGCACAACGCCGGGGTGGCGGGCGACACCGCCGCGCGGATGCGCGCCCGCTATCGGGCCGACGTGCTGGCGCGGCATCCCGACCTGGTGGTGATGCACGGCGGCACGAATGATGCCAACCGCGGGGTGCCGGTGGCCGACTACGCGCGCGACATGGCAGCGATGGTGCGGGGCATCCGCGCGGCGGGGGCGCGCGTGCTGGTGCTGACGCCGCCGGCGATGCGCGACGCTGAGCGCGATGCCCGGCTGCGCCTCCTGATCCCCCTCGTACTCGACATCGCGGCGCGGCATGGCTGCTCGGTCGCCGACGCGCACGGCGCCTTCCGCGCCGCCGCGGCGCGCGGGGCCGAGCTCTGGGGCCCGGATGGCATCCACCACCGTCTTGACGGCTGGCGCACGATGGCGCGCTGCGTCCTGGACGCGCTGGGCTGCGCGGCGCCGCTGGCCGAGGTGACCCCGCCGGAGCCCGGCGCCCTCACCGCATGGAGCGTCAGCCCGCCCGTCCCCTGGCGCGAGGGCGATCCGTATCCGCCGCCGCCCGCCGCGGGCTGGATACCCTACGACGGCAGCCCGGCGGTGCGGGAAACGTCCTGGTGGCAGGCCTGCTGGCTGGATCGCGGCGGGGTGATGCCGCTGGGCAGGCCGGAAGCAGGCAACGGCGTCGGCGCTTATGCGGAAACGGTTCTCTCCACGGATAGCGCACGTGACGCGGTGCTGTCAATCGGGGGTTCTCCGCCACTGGCGGTCTGGGTGAATGGCGCGCTGGTCTGGGACAATCGCCTCCCGCACGGCTACCATCCGGACGCGGACCGCGTCTGCGTCATGCTGCGCGCCGGCGAGAACCGGCTGCGCGTCTTCTCGACGTGGCTGTTTCATGTCGCTATCGGTTGACCCATCACTGATCGCCGCCAACCTAGCGGCCTCCGACGCCTTCTGGCGCCTGCGGGAGCCGGGCGCGTGCCGCGTGGCGGCGCAGTATCCGCTGTCGGCCGCGCCGGATGACGCGGACGTGCCGCTGGTGACGGACGTCGCTGTCGCGCGGAGCCTGCTCCCCGCGTTGGACGCCCTGCGGGCGGGCTGTCACAGCCTGCCCATGCTCTGCCCGTATGTGTCGACGGAGGCCGGCACGCATCTGCTGGCGTGGCTGCTCGGGGGTACGGTTGCCTGCGATGGGGATGCGCGGTCCAGCTTCACCACCTGGGTGGAGCCGCTCCCGTCGGTTGAAGACGTCTATCGCTTGCGCGTGCCGAACCTGTCAACGCACCCGTATGGTCAGGCGCTGCGGGCGGCGATTGCCGCGTTTCCGGCGGAATGGCAGGCACACTACCCGGTGCTGCTCACGGGGGCCAGCCCCGTTGACGCCGCCGCCGACCTCCTAGGCACGACCGAGTTCTTTACCGCCTTTCATACCGATCCTGATGCGCTGCGCCATCTGCTGGACTGTTGCACGGAGATGGCGATTGCGCTGGATGCCGTGCAGCGGGAGGCGAGCTTGAATGGGCGGGGGCCGCACGGCGCTCCCGGCCTGTATGTCAATGACCTGGTCACCCAGTACCTGTCCTACGCGCACTGGCGCGATTTCGTGCTGCCGTGCTACCGCCGGCTGGCGCGGGCGGCGGGCGGCATCGTGCTGGGCGCGAACGCGCCGGACCCGCGCGTCTTGCCTGAGGTCGCGGCGATGGACGGATTCCTCGGCTGCACAGTCCACCGGGACGTGCCGTTGGATACGGTCGTCGCCTGCCTGCGCGGGCGCGGCGTCTATATTCTCAACAGCCATCCGTATGATCCGCGCTTCGACGCGCCCACTCTCCACGACGGCGCCTATTACAACCCGATCGTCGCCTACCCGTACGCGAATTACCGGGAGGTGTACGCGCGGCTGGCCGGCGAGGTGGCGCTGCTGGTCGCGATTGACCGGCCTGATCGCGACGAGGCGCTTGCCGACGCGCGTGAGCTGCTGGGCCGCTAGATCGTGAAGACGGCGTTGGATTTGCGCACGGCATTCGCTGTCCGGCCGTCGGATCGCCGGCTTCCAGCCGGCCACGGGTCCCTCCCGACCGTCCAGGGCGCGTGCCGGCTGGAAGCCGGCGGTCCGACCGGTCACGGCTTGCGCGGATCAATCGCCCCGGCGCGCTCCAGCGTGTCCTTCCCATACGTCAGCCGCGCGCCATCCAGCAGGGCCAGCGCCGCGGTGTTCCCGCGCAGGCGGACGACGCCGGCGCGGCCGGTGAATCGCAGCGCGCCGTCCTCATAGGTGAACGGCTCGTGCGAGAGCAGGATGAGGTCGCGGCCGCCTTCCCAGGTGACTTCGATGACGCGGGGGTCATGCAGCCGGCGCGCGGCCGCGCGGGCGGGGGCCGGCTCGTCGGGGAGCAGTTCCTCCGCGCCGGAGTCGGGATGCTCTGCCGTCGCCGTCACCTCGCCGCGGAAGGGCAGCAGCACGGTGAGGAAATGCGTACCGGGCCGCGCGGCGGCGCGGGCGTACCAGTGCGCTTTCGTGCCCAGGTGGCCCACGTAGTTCTTGTCCACGGCGCCGGCGGTGAGCGTGACGGTTGGTTTTTCCGGCGCGAGGAAGAAGACATCCAGCCCCACGCCGTAGCCCTTCTCGCGGATGCCGGGGAACGAAACCCCGTACGGCGTCAGCGCCGGCTGCTCGGAGTGCACGTCCAGATTCCACTGCGGCGCGAAGGTGGAGGTGACGCGGTCATACAGCACCAGGTAATCCGGCTCGTCCGCCGCCGCGCCCTTCACCAGCACCACGTGCCGGGCGTAGCCGCGGTCGCCGGGCAGCTCGGCGATGCCGTAGTCGGCCACCGTTGTCGCCGCAAATCCCTTCACCGTGCCGCGCGCGCCGCCCTGGCCGTTGAAGGTGATGACGTTGTGGTTGACGGCCTGGTTGTCGCGGCTGGACAGGTCCAGCCCGTCGCAGGCCAGCGGCACGCCGTGCGCGTAGAAGGTGAACGCCCCTTCGTCATCCTGAAAATGCGACCAGATGGGGCCGCTCTTGATGATGAAATAGGTCTCATCGTTTCCTGGCGCGCGGTTGCGCATGACGAAGCCGAGCCGGCCCACCACGCGGCTGGGCAGCGGCGCGGGCGCGGCCGGCAGGTCGGGATCGGCGAGGTAGAGGCCGAGGGGGAAGTCGTGATTGAAGGCGAGCTTGCCCCCCTGCTGCTTCCACGCCCACTGCGCCTGCGCGGCGAGCTGCGGGTCGGTCGTGTGCAGGAGTTTCGCCGCCCACCCGCCGAGGTCGGTGGTGATGGCGCCGGCCCCCGGATGATGCCCCATGCGCGGGAGAATGCGCGCGCCCCCGGCGCGCGGATCGGGCGGGGTGAGGATGGTGATGAGGTAGCGCACCGCGTTGCGGAACTGCGGGTGCGTCGAGTAATCGGCGATGCCCTGGCGCTGCAGGGCGGCGATGAAGGGGAAGAAGAGATCGCAGGCGAAGGGGAAGTAGTTGCCGGGATTCTCCTCGCCCACGCCGTCGCGGTCAATGTGGTGCGCGAACTCTTTCTCCAGGCTTTCGCGGGCGAAGCGCTGCCACTCCGCCGCCTGTGGGTGGTGCGGCAGCATCACGCTCAGCAGGCCCAGGCTGGCCCACTGGCAGGTGTTGAAGTTCGGCAGATATTTGGTGCCCAGCCCCGGCTGCCAGTTGTACCACCAGTATTCCCGGTCGCGCAGCACGTAGCCGCTCACCAGCGCCCACTTCTTCCATTCCGTCCACTGTTCCGGCGTCAGGCCGCGCTGCACGGTATCGGTCATGCGCACCGCGGCGTGCAGCGCCTGGCCGAGGGTGAGCACGTAGGGCGTGGCCGCGTAGCCGCGATACAGCACCGATTGCGCGATGAGGTCGTTGCGCCAGCTCTGCTCCCAGTGGTCGCGCACGTGGTCGCGGTCGCCGAAGGTCAGCGGCTGGCCAGCGACGAGGTAGTCAATGGGCAGGTAGCGCTGGCGGAGCTGCCACTCTTCCAGCAGCGGCACGGTCTTCGCGCGCATGCGCGGCCAGTCGTCCCGCGTGCCGAAGAGCTGCGGCCACTGCAGGTCTCTATCCTCATGGGTGAGCACCCAGTCTTTCGTCTTATCGAGCGGCATGTCGTTCAGCGTCAGCCGGTAATACCAGGGGTCGCAGCAGCCGGCGAGGAGCTGCAACTGGTAGGAGGAGATGAAATACATCAGCCCGTACGGCGCGGTGCGCGCCAGCGCCTGCTGCACCGCGGAGGGCTTTTCGGTGCGCGTCACCGGCGCGTCGGCGGGTACGGCGCTGGCGCGGATGGCCGTGCGGGCGTCGGACGGCACCAGCATGAAGGCGTGGAAGGCGACGTTCAGGTAAGACTCCAGCCGGGGGTGCCCGTTCTCCGCGCAGGCGACCATCACCGGATAGCCCGGCGACCAGTAGCCGCCCAGGAAGGGGATGACGCTGAGGAAGTCCGCCTCGCCGTCTTTGCAGAGGCCGTACCACCCGCCGCCGGTGTACGGGCGCAGGTTGTTCAGCGCCAACTGGCTGGCGGCTTTGCCGGTGTAGCGGTCGTGCAGCACCTGCTGGCTGAAGACGTTGGGGCGGATGCCGTGGTCCGGCGCCCAGTCGTCGAAGGTGATGAGCAGCCGGCCGTCGGCATTGGGAAACGTGCCCTGCTCGATCACGCGGATGGCGGGAGAGGCGGCGTGCAGCTCCATATCGAGCTGATAGCTGGAGGCGGGGTCGGCGAAGGTGTAGCGCACGGAGACGACGGCGCGCACCGGGCCGGCCACCGTCACCGCGCTCTCTACGGCGGTGGGCTGGCCGGCATGCTGCAGCGCCGATCGCCCCAGCCATGTGCCGCTGACGCCCAGCACGCCCTGCAGCGGGCCGGGGGCGTCCCCGGCCGTGATGGGCGCGGATTTCGGCACGCGGGCGCCGGTGACGCCGTTGCGAATCTCCAGCAGGCTCCCCTGTTCGGTGACGGTGAAGGGGCTGCGCGGCGCCGATGGCCTCTTCACCAGCCGGAAGCGGCGGGTCGCCCCCGCGTCCAGCCGGTCCGCCAGCAGCCACAGGTGCGCCGCCGGCGGCTCACCCGGCGCGAGGTCGAGCTGGAACGGCACCGGTTTGCCTTGCTCGTTCAACAGCGTCCACGCCGCCGTATTCGCGTCTTTCAGCCCGTCCAGACGATACTGCAAGACCTCGTTGGCGTAAGCGAGGCCGAGTTCTTCGGAGAGGGTGACGGTATAGCTGCCATCGGCCGCCGGCCGCAGCGCGGTGCGCGGCGGCAGGCCGGGAAAGCGGCCGTCCGCGTCGCCATAGCGGATGGGCGCCAGCGCCGCGGCCGCCAGCGCCGTCCCGCAGCACAACATCATCCAGGCTGTTCGCAGTGCCATCGCGTGACCCTCCCGGTCAGTCGGCGTGACGGCGCGGGTCGCGAAACCCGCACCGGCGCGGAACAGGTCGCGTGGCCGGTGGCTACGGCTCGAAGACGAGGAAGAAGCCAACGTTGTTGGCGCTCACCGCGAAGGTCATTTCGATCGGCTCCCGTGGGCGCACCGGCAGCAGGAAGACGCCGGCCGTAGCGTGATACACCGCCGTCGCGGCAAGCGGGACGGACGCGACGTTGCTCCGCGGCGCTGCATTGCCCACCTTCGCGGTCTTCAGACTGACGTTGCCGTTGGTCCCGGCCGTCACGGTGGAGACGAGGAGCGCCATCTTCTTCAGCGTGGGCTTGCTGACGTAGGGGACAATCGTCAGCGTCAGCTCGGCGCCGGCGCCGCCCGTCAGCGGGACGAAGTACCAGTTACCGATCCCCGTGCCCCAGTTGATGTCGCACCAGTTATACGGGCGCGAGAGGCCGACCACCTTGCTGGCATTGTACACGGTGGTGCCGGTATTACCGGGCGCGTAGGTCCACCATTCCACGCGCTGCGGGGTGGTTGGCGGTCCGCCATGACCGTATCCGCCGGCAGAGGAGATTTCCATCGTGGTAGCGTTGACCGGGGTGCCGTATACCGAATGCTGATATTTCGAGAAGACCGGGACGTTGCCCCAGGCGCTCATCGCCCAGGCCATGTCCATGCCGTTGCTCACCAGCGTCTTGAAGACTTCGACGCGATCCGTCGTGTTTTTGAACACCTGCCCCAGATACACTACGGCGCGGAGCGGGGGGTCTTTCGGGATACAGGGGATGAACATGACGCCCCTGATCTGGTCTTCCGTCACGGCGGCGACGTGCCCATCCAGGTAGGCAAACACCGCGGACTTATTATGGCGGGCATCCACCATGTTGAGCACCTTGGTGACGTCATAGCTGCCGCCGTCGTTGACGTAGGAGCCATTGGCCTCGGGTTTGGCGCAGTCGGCGGTCAACGGGGTCACCGCGGGATCGGTGATGTCGCCGAGCGAGACGCCGGACAGGTACGAGCCGGCGACGAAGAAATAGTCCGGCTCGGCCATCGTGCCCATATGGGTGAGGGTCGGACAGTCGAGGGTTTTGGTGGCGACGCCGTAATTCGTGGTCAGCTGCACGACCCAACTGCTCGCCAACGGCAGCTTCTCTTTGTGGTCCTGGGCATACATCTGCATCGCAAGGGCGAGCTGCCGCTGGTTGTTCAGGCAGGTGTTCTGCCGCGCCTTTTCGCGGGCGCGGGCGAACACGGGAAAGAGAATCGCCGCCAGGATCGCAATGATGGCGATGACCACCAGTAACTCGATGAGGGTGAAGCCCGCGCGCCGGCGGGTTCCCCTGCGCTGGATGTGAGACATACCCTTACACTCCTTTCCAAACATGAAGTATCATGCGCACAGCTCCGGCGGGGTGGGCTACCACGTCGTGACCGCGTCGCGGAACTGATGGGCTCGGCATCGGTTGATGCCGCCTGGCCGGAGCGGAAGGTTCCGAAAATGACTTGTTTCCGGAAACCAACATACCCGGCACGGGCCGCCCTCGTCAAGCATTTCAAGCATTTGCCCCCCACGACTCCCTGTACCGCCGCCGGACAGCGCCCATCGGCGGCGCCGTGCGCCCCATTCACGCTTCACGGGACGCCAGATATCCAGTTTTTCGCCCGCTGACTTCCGAGAACAAGTCATTCCCGGAAACTTCCTGCGGGCACGGCCACAGCCCATGCCACCGATGGCCCGGTGATCCATCCGTGAAAGGACCGGAGGACGGTCGCGATGCGTCCAGGTTGGCCGCGAAGCGCTCCGCTCACGTCATGCGCGCCGGGATGATTAGCGCTGGAACATCATGTAGCAGAAGACGCTGCTGCCGCCAAGCGTGCAGGTGATTTCAATATTTTTGCCGGGCTCGACCGGCACGCTGTAAATCAGCGCCTGCGTCTGGGATTTCATCTGCTGCAGCGACCCGATGACGGCCTGCTTGCCGGCGAAACTGATCGGGGCGTCCGCGCCGAACTTGATCGAGTCAACGGTGGCGCTGCCCGAGCCGATGTTGAGGCCGGAATAGATCACCAGCGCGAATTTCTTCGCCGTCTTCTCGGTGACGTTCGGCACGATGGTCAGCTTGAAGGTGCCGGTGTTGGGATGGCCGAGTATCGGCTGCGCGTAACTCCCCCAGCCGGATTGAACGGGACCGGGCCAGTAATAGGCGCTCGTATGCGTGGTATTCGTGGTGCCGGTCAAGGTGGTCACGTTCGGGTCACCCTCGGCGCCGTAGGTCCACCAGGGAAGGCGCTGCTCTGGCCGGTTGGGGTAGACGTTGCTGCTGGCTTCCACGCGACCGATCTCGCCATTCGAGCCAACGTCGGAGATATGGGGGTAGCCGCCTTGGGACGCATCGAAGAAGCCGACTTCAAAGCGCGACCAGGCCGGGCAGGTGCCGATGGCCGTGGTCAGCCCCAGGTCAATGAGCGCCTGGGGGGACGGGCAGTTGCCGGTATAGATATACGGGCCGGTGGGATACAACCGGCCCAGAAAGACGATACCCTCCGTCGTCGCATCATCCGTAAGGCTGGGCAGGAACAGCGCGGCGGTGATGTTATTGCTCGGCAGCCACGCCACGTGCCCGTCCACGTAGGCGACAACCGCGCCGTTGTTATGCCGGGAATCTACCTGCAGGACGGCTTGCTCCACATCATTGGCGCCTCCGTCGTGAATATACGGGGGATTCTCCGACGGTTCGGCAAGGTCCAGCATCAGCGGAGCGAGCACCGGGTCCTTCACATCACCCAGGGCAACCCCGGACAGGAACGACCCGGCGACGTAGAAATAGTCGGGCGCCGTTTCATTCCCCACGTGGGTGATGCTGGGACAATCCCAGACCTCGCCTTTGGCGCCGTAGGCGCTGGAGAGCAGGCCGTTCCACCCTTTGGCGGGCGGAAAAGTTTCTGCGTGATCCTGCACGTACATCATCACGGCCAGCGCGAGCTGCCGCTGGTTATTCATGCAGGTGTTCTGGCGGGCCTTTTCGCGGGCTTTCGCGAAGACGGGGAAGAGGATGGCAGCCAATATCGCGATGATGGCGATGACCACCAACAGCTCAATGAGGGTGAACCCTCGGGATCGCGTGACGGTTCGCATGAGACACACCTCCTATAAGTGAATTCGGAAGCGAGGATGATCTGCCGGCGCCCCCGACGCCGGCGGTAACACACATCCGCGAACAATATGCGATTATCCCGTGCCGGTGCGGAAGGGGCGCGCCCGCTTCCGCGGAAGGCGGCGGCGGCGGATATTCATTCGCATGAATATCCATTTCATTCTATTCCCGAAATGACAGACTGTCAAGGGCATACAACGGAGTTCGGCGCGGGCGATGCCTCAGAAACGGTTTCGGAAGTATCCGCCGCATTCCCTGGAGGACGAGCCGCCGTCGCGCCACATCCTGGAGGGCGAGACGCCGTCGAGCCGCGAGTAGGCAATCATCTGTAGAGATAGTCACCGTCTGGAACAGGGCGGGAGCCCGGCTGGAGGTAATGCGGTGACAGAACGGAGTCGTACTACTGATGACGTGTCGCGGGTCGTCACGCTATACCGTGCCTCGTCCATCGTAGGGAACGCCGTCCCCGGCGTTCCGGTTCCCGTATCTCCACCCGGTGTGCCAACGTGCGCCCCGGAACGCCACGGCGGGCGTTCCCGACGATGTATCTTGCTCTGTAGTCCGCGCCCTCCGCGGCGCGTGTGACCAACATGGGCACCCGTGTCCGACACCACCGTCATCGGGCACGGGGTAGCAATGCGTCACCACGCGCCACGGAGGGCGCGGACTACAGAGCAAGGTGCAACGTGACAACCCGCTACACTTACCCTTCAAACGCCAGGAAGGTGCCGCCGTGGTTCGAGACGGTTGTTTTCGCGGAAAAGACAATCGCGACAGGTTCACCAGCCGTAATGGGCAGGCAGATGACCACGGCGTTGATCTGATTTCGCAGGGAGATCATCTGCTTGATTTCCGCCTTGACAGGGAAGTTCGTGTAGAGACGCGCCGGGTCATTATCGTAGTGAATACTGTCGAATTTCGCCCACCCGGCTCCCGCGTTATTGCCGCCGTGAAAAATCAAGGCGACCTTTTTTACGCCGGTCACAGTCGGAACGATGGTCAGCGTGCAGCTTGATCCGGCGGTCGTCGGTCCGATCAGCGCGCAATTTGTATATGCGCCAGAACCGGTCAAGCCAGCCCAGTACGAACCTGAAGCCAACTTTGATCCCCAGTTAATGCCGGTAAGCGTGGAGCCTTTATCGGCGACACCACCGGAATACTCAAACCACGGGACTCGGTTCGCCGGAACGTTGAAACCGGCGCCGGGTGTGCCATTGGTCCAGCCGAGTTCACCGTTGGCGCCGATTTGGCTGATATCCGCTGTGCCGGAGACACCCATCGTCACACCCCGAGCATTTGAGGGAGGTGGTGTACCGCCACTCCAGGTATCAATGTTGAGGAACATGCCATATTTAATGTCAAGGTTGACCAGTGCCTTATGAAGCACGTCGGCCTCGCCCGCTTTGCTATAATCAATCACATACGGCTGTGAATAAACGGTGCCGAGAAGCAACGGCTCTTTCAGGTCATCAGAGATGACCATACTACTCATGAAATAGAGAGCATTGATGCTGCTCTTCTTGATCCACTCCGAATGACCATCCACAAAGCTCATCACGGCGCCGGCATTATGGCGGGATGCAACGCGCTGCAAGGCTTTCGTGCAGTTGTTGGCTCCGCCGTCATCAACATGGGGTTTGTTGTTTGCCGGGTCATCGAGATCGGCGAGCATAGCGGCGGAACTCGGATTTTTAATATCACCCAGCGCAACCCCGGACAGGAAAGAGCCAGCGACATAAAAATAATCCGGATTACCCATGACGCCATTGTGTGTATCTGACGGGCAGTCAAAGATCTTACCAGTGACATGAATGGCTTCCGTCCAGTTTTTTGCTGCGGGCAGCGTCTCGCCGTTGTCCTGCACATACATGAGTATGGCCAGCACCAACTGACGCTGGTTGTTCAGGCAGGTGTTTTGCATGGCTTTCTCACGTGCTTTGGCGAAGACGGGGAAGAGGATGGCGGCCAGGATCGCGATGATCGCGATGACCACCAGTAATTCGATCAGCGTAAATGCGCGTTTCATACGAATACCTCCTATGGGAGAAACGAGGGATGATCATACGACGCAAAACGCATTACTTTAACGGCAATGCGAAGAAGCAGCCGCCACCCGATTGCGTAAATTTGATCTCAATCGGCTCGTCCGGACGTACGGGAACCGAGAAGAGGCAGGCTTGCAGCAAGTTCTGACTTTTTGGATTGGCTGCGACAGTCGCCTTGATCGGTGAGGTCATCGCGGGGCGGTCGCCGATCTTGATACTGGTGACGGTGGCGCTGCCGGTTGAAGTGCCACTTGTGCAATAGACGATGGCCATCTTTCGTGTTGTCGCGTCATCAACGGCCGGAACGATGGTGAGGATCAGGGTGCCGGTGCCTTCATAGAGTGCCTGATTGTAGTAGGAATTTGCAGAACCAAGGTCAGTAGTGCCATAGACTGCTTTTATGGAGCCGTACTGCTTCGTGCCTGTGTATGTCGTGTCACTGAGTGACCACCAGGTCGGGAAGAAATACATGCCTCCGCCAGAACCTCCGACACCCAATGCTCCCGTCGTCGCGTCGACAGTGAAATCGGAATAGGAAGCAGGAATTCCACCAGTACCGCGTGTGCCATCCGTGAACACAAAATTATTCGCCCCCCAGGCTGCGCCGTGCATCGCGATATCCATGCCATATTTCTTGAAAATGGGTCGGCAATCCACGATCGGCATTTGCCATACCCCTCCAATTTTTTGCGCGCGTTCGATGGGTTCGCGGAATAACATGCCCATATTTATTGGCGTGACTGCGAGCACTGAAGCCGGAATACTATTGGCGAACATCGCCGGTGATATGTTGTTTTGCGTCACGATTTCGACGTGGCCGTCCACGAAGGCAAAGACCGCGGAGTTGTTATGGCGCGGGTCGGTCAAGCTGGCGGCGATTGCTGTATCGTTCGCACCGCCATCCGTGATATAGGGGGTATTGGTACCGGGTTTTGCCAGGTCCGTGACCAATGGCGCTATCGTGGGATCACGGATATCGCCGAGCGATGCACCCGACAGGAAAGAACCCGCGACGAAGAGGTAATCCGGCTTTCCTGGGTTGCCGATATTCGTCACGGAGGGACAATCGAACAGTTTGGTGGCGGTGCCATAATTCGACAGTTCACTCGTCCAGTTTTTCGCTTCAGGCAGCTTTTGATCGTGGTCCTGTGCAAACATCTGAAACGATACCGCGAGTTGCCGTTGATTGTTGATGCACGTGTTGGTGCGCGCCTTCTCCCGCGCTTTCGCGAAGACGGGAAAGAGGATGGCGGCCAAGATCGCGATGATGGCGATGACCACCAACAGCTCGATGAGGGTAAACCCTCGGGATCGCGTGACGGTTCGCATGAGACACACCTCCTACAAGTGAATCGGAGACGAGTATGATCTGTCGGCGCTCCCAGCGCCGGCGGTAACACACATCCGCGAACAATATGCGATTATCCCGTGCCCGTGCCGGCGCGGAAGGGGCGCGCCCGCTTCCGCGGAAGGCGGCGGTGGATATTCATTCGCATGAATAAACGCCCCATTCTATTCCCGAAAGGACAGACTGTCAAGGGCATACAACGGGATTCGGCGGGGGCGATGCCTCAGAAACTGTCCGAGCAGTCTCGGTGGACTGCTCCAGGGGATGCCGGCCTGGATCACGGCGGACGTCTGAGGCGCTATCGGGAGAGAGGGTGAGGACGGCCAACGCCTGGCCTGCGGCAAGCCACCAGCAGGCACGCGCCGAGACTTTTTGGACAGTTTCTCAGTGCGTCGAGCGATCCGTCCGCCGCACGAGTGCCCCGTACGTCTCCGGGCGGCGGCGGCGACGCACGAACTGGCGGCGGTCCGGCGCGTCCGGGCCATCGCCGGGCCATTGGCGTTTGCAGTCAATCTCGATGACGCCCACCGCCAGCCCGGCGGATTTGCCGCGCAGCTCCGCCAGCACCGTGCCGTTCCGCGCGATGACCTGGCTGTGGCCGAGGGCGTGGCGCCGCCCGGGGGCGTAGCTGGAGAAGACCACCGCACAGTGGTGATCGCTGGCGCGCACGCGCAGGCGGTTCTGGCCCATGTCGCGCTCTTCGTCCGGCAGCGTGTAGCCGTTGGAGGGGTGCAGGAGAATCTCCGCGCCCGCCTCCTCGCAACAGGCGGCGGCTTCGGGGAACTGGATGTCGTAACAGATGTTGAAGGCGTAACGCCCCAGCGGCGTGGCGCAGACGGGATATGCCGTGCCGGCGGTGAAATAGTCTTCTTCCGGGCCGGGGGCGAGGTGCACCTTCGCGTAGCGCAGGATCACCGCGCCGCGGTCGTCGAGGATCAGGCCGTAGTTATACAGGCGCCCGTCCCGCGCGCCGGGCAGGCTCACCCCCACGTAGAGGCCGGTGGCGCGGCACAGCGCGCCGACGCGCTCCAGGAAGCGCGCCTCGCTCCAGGTGTAAAGGCGGACGGCATCCTCCATCATGGTGGGATTCGGCGGCACGCCCTCACCCGGCGCCGCCAGCACGCCCGGTTCGAAGGCCACCTCGGGCAGCAGCAGGAATTGCACCCCCCGCGCGGCGGCGCGGGCGATCCACCCTTCCAGGTAGCGCAGATATTCTTCGCCGTAGGCGCGACAGTAGGCTTCGTCGTAGGTGGAAGCGCCGATATTGTAACGCAGAAAATGCCGGTTGCGCGCGGCGGGGTCGTGGCGATGCCGGTAGACGACGCGGTCGGTCGCCCCCAGCGGCTGCAGCGCGGCGATGGTGACGAGTCTGCCCATGCGTGGCCGCCTTTCAGGAAAGGAGTGTCTCATACTACCCGGCCATAACGAGTGCTGTCAATGCGCATGCATGAAGGAGGTGCGCATGCCGCTTTGCCAGTACCGGCATACTTCGCCTCACCCTGTTTGAAGATGTCCTCGCTCATCCAACGACCTTGGCCATCTTTCGTGAACCACTCGTAGGTCTCGTATTGCGCGGGATCGGCGTAGGTCATCACCGGCACCAGGCCCACCCACTTCGTCACGTCGGCGGCATTGCCCTTGGTATCGTTGCCGGCCATGGAGAGGCCGATGGGGACGTCTTTGTCGGTGGGGAGGTGGGTAAAGGCGCCGGCAAACCAGTTGTGCGCGGGGGAGGCGAGTTTGACGATGACGTAATGCGAATTAACTTGATCGACGACTTCCAGGTTGAAGCCATCCTGGGGTGTGATGGCGACGGGCGGCGGGTCCGGGGCGCGTGGCGGCGCTGCCTCCTGGACGGATGCACCCAGCATCCCCGCCAGCAGCACACCCAGGAGCCCTCCGCGCCACCCTGGCCGCCGTGGCATGCGTTCCTCTCCGTTCCCGCTCGCTGGGAGGTCACGACCCGTGAATGGTCTTACGTTAGCAAGAGCTTGTCTTACTGTCAATAGCGAGACATGTCACATATGCATGAAGGAGGAACACGGAAACAGGGCGCGAATCCAGCAATTCATGCGGATGAAACCATTGCGCATGGCCGGCGTCAAATGTCCCGAGGAGGTCTCGCCATGTCGCGGCGCGTGTTCCTGCTGTGTGGCCTCGGCGTGCTGCTGCTGCCCTCGCTGTGGGCCGCCCCCTTGCAGCGCTGGACGCTCACCGAGCGCCTGGGGTATGCGTGGACGCGCGAGCTGATCAGCTACCCGTTGCCGGCGGCGCTGAAGCTCGCGCCGGGGAAGGAGCGCGCGTACACCGTCCGCGATGAGACCGGGGCGGCATTGCCCTTCCAGTTCTACGCCGACCCGGAGCGGCCGGCGCGCGTCTCGCTGCTGCTGCTCGTGGACCTGCCGCCGTACGCGACCCGTACCTTCGCGCTGGAGAAGGGGAAGAATCCCGCCGTCGCCCCGGCGGACCTGACGCTGAAGCGGGATGGCGAGCGTTACCTCGCGACCTTCGGCCGCGCCGCCGCGCGCCTCGCCGGTCCGGTGACGGTGAAGCCCGGCACGCCCTTCGCGCGGTGCCCGGCGCCCATCCGGGCGGTGAAAGGCGCCTCCGGCGCCTGGCTGGGTGACGGCACGCTGGCGGGCGCCATGCCGGTGACGCGGTACGCATGCGTCGTCGAGGCGAACGGCCCGCTGGTGGCGCAGCTCCGCGTGCGCTATGAATTCGGCCCGCGCAAGTGCTATCAGGTCCGGCTACGCATGATCGCAGGGGAAGCGGTGGTGCTGGTCGAGGAAGCATACGCCCTCGCTGATGACGAGTTGGCGCGGGCCACCTTCGCCGCGCCGCCCGATCTGGCGCCGGAGGTGGGCACGCCGTCCAACTACAGCGATTGGCTGGTAAGGAAAGGCATCGGCTGGAACAGCATCCCGACCGAGGTGGCGCACTACCCCTGTTTCCGTTTCAACTTCACGAAGGGGCTGGCGCATCCGCGGGTGCGCGGCTACGGCATCGGGCAGGCGAAGGCCATCTACGGCCGGGCCGATCTCGCCGCGGCGAAAGATGACTGGCGGCTGGGATTGGTGCTGACGCCGTATCAGGAGCGCGGGCGCCGCGGCGGGGCCATCGGCTTCGATACCGCTGACGGCGAGGATTACCTCGGCCTGTTCTACCGTTTCGGCAGCCGCTGGGGGCATCCGAACGAGAGCCGGGTGCTGCTGCCCTGGCTGGACGAAGGGGTGGTGGGCCACTTCACCGCCGGTGAAGGCCGGCGCGAGTGGGGCCTGCTGGTGACCGAGGCGGGGCCCCAGCACGACGAGGTGTCGCAGAAAGCCGGCGGCCGGAGATTTTCCTCCCTGCAGCACGCGTGCGCGAAGTTCGGCGAGACGCCGCTGGACAAAGTGAAGGACTGGACGCTGCGCTGGACGTTGCCGGCGGACGCCTCCTTCCCCCGCGTCTTCTACACGCCCGAAAGCCTGGCGCGCATGCGGAAAGCGTTCCCCGACTTGCCGAACACGGTGAAAACGCTGATGCAGGAAGACCGCGAGGCGCATGCCTACCTCACCGGCAACGCCGCGCAGCTCAAGCAGGCGTATACGCAGTGCCTGGCCACCCTGCGCGCCTCCGCCCACGATTTCCTGGACGGCGGGCACAATACGATGAATACCTACACCCATCGCTTCCAGGAGATCCTGCGCGGTTCCGGGCGGGCGCTCGATATCGCGCTCGCCTGCCCCGATCTGACGCCGGAGGAACGCGCGCGCGCGCTGGCGGTGGTCGCCTTCCTCGCCTACAAGCAGTCGGATCCCGATTACTGGCCGTACCGCGCCTACGGCGGCGGGCCGTCGAACCCGAACATGATGAGCATCGCCGGCAGCGCATTGGCCACCAGCGCCGCCGTGCTCGCCGGGCATCCGCGGCAGCGCGCGTGGCTGGAGCTCTGCCGGCGGCTGGTGAGCGCCGACATCATGAACTCGATCAGCGCGGACGGCGCGTGGTTGGAGAGCCCCGGCTACCAGGGCGCGGGCAACACTCCCATGAACGAGACGGTGCTCATCCTGCGCGGCGCGGGCGTCGTGGACCTGACGGCCGATCCCGTCTATGGCAAGCGCCTGCAGGACGTCTCGACCTATTTCGCCAACCTGCTCACCCCGCCGGATCCGCGCTTCAACGGGCAGCGCAAACCCATGGCGCTGGGCGACAATACCCCCTTCTGGAACAACCACCACGCCTATATCGCCTACGGCGGGCGCGAAAAATTCCCCAGGCAGGCGGGCAACGCCATCTGGGCCTGGCAGCAGATGGGGCGCCCCATCGGCAGCGTCGGATTGCTGCTGCTGCAGGAGCGCGTGCTCGATGGCGCCCTGCCACCGGTGCCCATCAGCGGGCAGAGCGTCGCCATTGCCGGCTTCGGCGCCATGCTGCGCCACGGCTTCGGCACCCCGGCGGAGAGTTTTCTCACCTATCGGCATAACGATTTCGGCTATGGCCATTATGACGAGGACCAGGGCAGCTTCTCCTGGTTCGCCAAGGGGATGCCGCTCTGCACGGACTGGATTGATTACAGCTTCCAGGAGGCTGAATACCATAACCGGGTGGTCTATGAGCAGGGTGAGCCGTTGTGGCTGCTGGCGCCGCTGGACCGGACCATCTTCACCCCGGACGCAGATTACCTGCGCGGGCATGACGCCGACCCGATGCAGTGGCAGCGGCAGCTCCTCTTCGTGAAGGACGCGGATGATCCCGCTGACGCCACCTATCTGGTGGTGCGCGATCTGGTCCGCACCGACGCCCCCACCACCTGGAACGTCTGGACGCTGGCGGTCACCGGGGGCGAACAGGTGGCGGGGAACGTCGCCCGCTTCGCCGGCCAGCACGGCGTAGACCTGGCGATCACCTTCACCCGCCCGCTGGCGCAGCCGCTCACCACGCTGCGGACGCAGCACACCACGCGCAGCTACCTCACCATGCAGCAGGACATGACGCGGGTGCAGGCGCGCAGCGATCGGGGCGGCGACTACGGCGCGGTGCTCTACCCGACGCGGCGCGGGGTGGATGCGGAGCCGGCCGTGCGCGAGCTGCCCAGCGGCGTCGTGGAGGTGCGCTGGCACGATGCCCGCCGCCACCTCATCTTCCTCTTCCCCGAAGCGCGTGAAGTGACCGAAGCCGGCATCACCTTCAAAGGCCGCGCCGGCATCGCGAAACTCGAAGACGGGAAGACGACGCTGACGCCGCTGGAATGCGAGACGTTCGCGGCGCGATAGCCGTGATGGCGCCGGATGCGTTGGGCGGGCGACCCCTCATCCCCACTGGTCGCGCGTACCTGATTGCGGTACAATGCCCTGGGATGAATCAACGCGATCACAGTCTCGATTTTCTCAAGGGCATCGGCTGCATGCTGATGGTCTTCTCGCATTCCTACGTGGTGGGCCATACCTTGCCGCTCTTCCTGCTGGCGGCGGCGGGCGCCTTCCTCGGTCGCCTGGCCCCCATCCTCTTTTTCTCCGTCTCCGGCGTGGTGAACGCCCTGCAGGCCAAGCGCCGGCCGCTGCGCTACTTCGCCGTCTTCGCCGGGCTTTTCGCGCTCCTCGGCCTGATCTATAATGCCTACTGGCGGCCGGATTTCGGCACAGGCATCGAGAGCGACATCCCGCAGATCGTGGCGATGACCATCCTCGCCACCGTCATCGTGGAGAAGACCTTCCGCAATCCCACGCTGGGCTACGCGCTGGTCGCCGGCGTGCTCGCCGTGCTGCATTTCGTCGTCGGCCCGTTCGTGCCGGCCTTTCCCGGCCGGCAGTTCCTCTTCGTCCCGCTCGATGGCCCCGGCGTCTTCCCGCTCACCCCCTGGCTGATCTTCCCGATGCTGGGGAATATCGCCTACCGGCTGGAGGATACCACCATCCGCCGCATCGCGTCTGGCCTCGCGGGCATCCTCGTCGCGGCGCTGGTCGGCAGCTATTTCCTGCTGCCGCGCGCCGTCTACGGGCCGTTCTGGACGGACAAATACGCGATGACGCTCGGCTATTTCGCCCTCTCCGTCACCCTGCTCTATGTCATCTACGCCTTCATGCGCGGGGCGGGGGCGCGGCTCATTCACCCACTGGTGACGTACATCGGGCGCAACTCCTTCCCCTTCATGTTCATCCACCTCATCTGGATTCGCCTCTTCAAATATCTCGATGTCACGAATCCGCTCATGGTCTGGCCGGCCGTGCTGGTGCTCACCGTGCCGACGGTGATGCTCTTCGACCGCCTGCAGAAAGGCCGCGTGGAAAAACTCTTCCTGTCGCCCATCGCCTGGGTCATCTACGCCGTCGCGCTGGCCGTGCAGCTTATCTATATCCGCGACTTCAGCCTCCTGCTGTATCTCCTTGGCCTGGTCTTCGCCTACGAATACCGCCCGCTGGCCCAGGCGCTGAAAGCCTTCTTCACTCCGAAACCGCCGGAGCAGGCGCCCGCGCCGCACCAGCCGGCATCGGCGTAGATACGCACCCCGGGCGGGCGAGCGTCCTCGCGAGCCGACTCCGGGGGGAGGTATGGTATGTCGTGTTCGATAGATAGGCTCTCTTGTGCGCACGACGGATAAGACTTCCCCCCGGAGTCGGCTTGCGAGGACGCTCGCCCGCCCGGGGTGATTCGCGAACAATGGCAGGGGATTGTTTTCCCAGCGTTGAACTCCCTTTAGCAGCCGGTATGACGGGGAGGATGCGGCATGGGCGCATGGTTGGGCTTGTCGTGGTTGGACTGGGGCGTGGTGACGCTGTATTTCGTCGCCACGCTGTACGTGGGGCTGGTGGCCGGCCGCAAGGTGAAGACGCGCGAAGACTTCTTTATGGGCGGGCGGAAATTCGGCAAGTGGATTCAGACCTTCGCCATGTTCGGGCAGGCCACCAGCGCGGAAAATGCCGTCTCCGCCACCACCATGGTCGCCACCGGCGGCGCGGCGGGGATGGGCGCGAACCTGCTGGGGCAGCTCCTCTACATGCCGGTGTTGTGGATCACCGCGCCCTGGTATCGCCGCCTGCGCCTGCTCACGCTGGCCGATTTCTTCGAAACCCGCTATCAATCGCGCGGCATCGCCGTCACCTATGCGCTGGTCTCCGCCACATTTTTCATGATCGCCGCCGGCATGGGGTTTGCCGCGATGGGCAAAACGCTCACCGCCATCATGCCGAAGCCTGAGGCGGCGCTGACGATGCAGGAGCGCGCCGAATACAATCGCGCCATCGAGCTCAAGGCGCTGGAGCGGCGCGATTACCGTGCGCTGTCTCCGGTGGAGCAGACGCGGCTGGAGCACCTGCGCGCGGAGAAGCCGCGCATGATCTACCCCCACATTAACCGCTGGGTCATCCTGCTCGCCATCGCCCTCTGCGTGGCGCTGTACGTGGCGGTGGGCGGGCTGGAGGCCGCCTTCCGCACGGATTTGCTCCAGGGCATCCTCATCATTGTCCTGACGATCCTCCTCATCCCCTTTGCCATGCTGCGCATCAACGCGGAGTTCGGCACGTCGGGATTCATGGGACCGTTTCAGGTGATTCACCAGCAGTTCCCCGAATGGTTCTTCGAGTTGTGGGGCTCGCCGAAGCTGCTGGAATTCAGCGTCTGGTGGATCATCGCCTTCGGCATCGCCAATGTCATCAACACCGCCGTCCAGGCGAACCAGCTCACCACCATCGGCGCGGCGAAGGACGAACAGACCGCGCGGCTGGGCTCGACGAATGGCCTCTTCATCAAGCGCTACTGCTGGGTGATCTGGGGACTGGTCGGCCTGCTGGCGATGGTGCTGTTCGGCTCCTCGCTCACCGATCCCGACCTGCTGTGGGGCACCGCCACCCGCGAGCTCCTCGGCGGGACGAATCTGGGGTTGGTCGGATTGATGATCGCCTGTCTGCTCGCCGCCTTCATGAGCACCGCCTCGGCGCTGGCGCTCACCACCGGCGCGCTGTTGACCAACAGCCTCTACAAACCGCTGGCGCCTGCGAAATCGGAGGCGCATTACGTGCACGTGGGGCGCGCGCTCAGCCTGCTCTACATCGTCGGCGGCCTGCTCATCGCCTGGAAATTCGACAGCGTGTTTGATATTTTCAAATACCTGGTGCTCTTCAACTGCATCGTGGCGGCGGCCTTCTGGCTGGGGATGGTCTGGCGGCGGGCGAATCGCGCGGCGGCGTGGGCGTCCATCGGCACCATGCTCCTCTTCACCGTGCTGCTGCCGGTGGTCATTCCGCTGGTGCCCGGCATGCGCGCCAACGCCCGCCTGCTGAAGGAAACGGCGCCGCTGCCGGCTACGCGCACGTATCACGCCCGCGTGGCCGACGTGGTGGAGCGCGAGGCAGCCATTCTCAAGTGGGAGAAAGAGCACGCGGACGGCCAGGAAGTGGGCGCGTGCCCGGAGCCGCTGGTCATCGGCCAACGCTTCGAAAAGACCTTCACCATGAAGAAGAAATCCGTCTTCTGGTGGCAGGACTTCGCACAGCACGGCGACGTGAAACAGGGGAAAGGCCTGTTGAAGGTGGAGCTGCTGGCGCTGGACCTGCTGGGGTGGGACCTGTCGAAGAACAGCTATTCCACCAATGAGACGATCAGCATCCTCTTCCGCATCCTCGTGCCGTTCGCCGTGCTCCTCCTCGTGGGCTGCTGCACCCGCCCGCACGCGAAAGCGCATCTCGACCATTTCTATGCCCGCCTGCGCACCCCGATACAGCCCGACCCGGAGCTCGATGCCCGCGAG
Source organism: Armatimonadota bacterium (assembly GCA_029553475.1). Classification (GTDB taxonomy): domain Bacteria; phylum Armatimonadota; class Hebobacteria; order CAIYQO01; family CAIYQO01; genus JAKIYB01. The sequence continues at coordinate 25,685 of JAKPKV010000107.1, read as the reverse complement.
ATCGCGCTCACGGCCTCCGACCCCGAACGCTACCGACGTGGCCGCCTCTTCTCCGGCACCAACTGGGAATTCCGCCGCTGGGACCGCCACGATTGGCAGGGCATCGCCATCACCACCGGCGGCGCTCTCGGCGTGATCCTCCTGCTCATCCTCATCACGCGGTTAGGGATGTGAGCAGGATGCGGGGCATCGTGGGTGCTACGCCGTCGCGCTCGGACACCACGTAGCAGCCCACTTCCACGTGGTGCCCGCGTCGTTCATCAATCTGATTGTGCGGTCGTCAGCGAGGGAGAGATGCGCTGAAGCTGCTTGCGGGCAGCGCGCCCAGGTGCTGGCTTCCTGTAAGCGCGCTGACGAACGGCTGCCCGCTCTGCCGTGCCGTATTGCCGCAGCACCCACCAGCCATATGTCCAGCAGTGAGGTGTGTAAGTCATCGTTTGCACTGAATTTCCACCTTTTGCCGCTGCTGTGGTAGTAAATGCTAGTCAATGATTTTCGATGCAAAAATTGCGTATTCTCTAATAGTAAAGCTCCAAAATCATCAGCCACAATGTCAAAATCCTGCTGAGCTAGTTCAAGTCCTGGGATAAATAATACCACAGGATATTCACCTTCTTCGTTAGATTGTGATGTGTCAAGGCAGTATAGATTACCTGCGCCATCATTTTGGATGACTACTAACTATCTGGGAGAGACGAATCAATACGTTCTGTTAGCGTATACCATATCGCATCTGGAATACCGGAGTGTGAAAAGTCCTCATCAATTAGTCCAAAGTAAGTATATATGTCGAAGCTTCCAGCTCCGAATTCCTTCGAGAAACGTTTGTAAGTTGGAGGGAATTGAACACCAAGTGTTAATTCACCAAGATGAATTAACTCATCTGAACGCTCGCCGACGAACTTCATTAACTCCTCATGTCTGTGCATCAGGATAACAGCCTCGTCATAATGTCTCATGCTCATGTCAAGCTCCGTTAATCTTCAAAATCGGATGCGCGTTCCATCCAATATCTAGCTCTTTCCCGATCAAGCTTCGAGCGATTGATACCGGATGACAATTTTCCCGTATTGATATGTATCGTCCGATAGTGTTTGCGATGGAAAGTATCTTCCACTTCAGCAAGTGCGCCATCCATATCTTGTGCCATAGGATGCCCAGCGAAAGACGGAACACTGGAGGCTGCCCCCCTATCTCTCTATTTCAATAGGGATCATTCGCTATTCAGCGGAATTATCCTTGTTTTGCAATATATGTACGCTTAATGGTTGATAAATGGTTGATAAAGGGGTAAAATTAAAGTTTATAAGTCTCTTATTACGGAATATATTCACTACTTTTTCAGTAACAAATATATGCCCAGTCTCTTCCCCAATATCCGCCGGCATGAAAAAATCACACCCATCCCAAATGTTGATGTCAAAATATAAACCAAGCCATGCCTCACGTTGCAAAAGAGTTTTTCGGTTACCTTGTGGAGGAATCGTTTCGATGATATGTTTACTCATAGAATCAATAATAGAACCAGATCGTCCACAGGCAACCAAGCCGTGATATCCGTCAATAAATTTATCCCTGTTGCTTTTAATGAGAACTGGATAAGTAGTCCAGCCGGTTACCCTATTATCTCGCAACACGTCGACAACTTTACCAGAAATTAAATAGATACTTACAAACGACGACGAGATAATGTCCATTGGCTGCTTTCCGACTACTCGGCGAAAAGTAAGTACTCGATCTGGGACGTTAATCCCCATTGTAATCGCAAATGTCTCACGGCCAATATAAGCTGATGTTTCTGGTGTAGCTTCGACTTGCAGTGCATTCGTTTTATCTGCACTGCATAAACGATAAAATGATGAAAAATCCATCGCTGCCCTCCTAAAAATGAACAGTCAAACCATATTCGTTAGCGAGTTGGCGTGCAAATGCAACAACATCGTCGCGAGTGATGTTTGGATCAAGGTCGCTAGTATCGTCAATTTTATCCGTTGCTCTCCTAATCTGCGCCATGTCTCTGAAGGGTATTCAATACAATTCCATGCCCTACCTGCCGTTCATGACCCTGTATTTCTCGCCATAAAAAATCCGAATGGATATCCGTATAACTCATCGAGAAATCGTCGCCGTCATCCCCCCTCATCAGGCCACCCCAGCGGGTCAGCAATTAGATTATGTGATCAACCTTCCCTACAACCAGCGCCAATACTTTGCACCTTGCGCGACGATTAACCGGTCAAGCCATATCGAAAAATCTCCATGAATATATTTCCACTCCTGTACAGGCAATCCAGTATCTCCGTCTATGATATATGGCGATGCTATTTCACTAGAGTGGTGTAAATCAAATAGTAGAATATCACAATCCCCTAGCCACTGTGCATAGACAACCCAGTGTTGAGGGATGTTATGAAAGTATTTTCTGATCCTCTTTGTGATGGTTATGATTTCATCAGTACCAAGCAAAACGCATCCCCACTGCTCATACGTTGGCTCCTTGAATAATACTGCGCCGTTTGTATATGAAAGGAATTCACGATAGCTATCGGGGATAGTTAAACCAAGTTGTCCTTCCAAGGAAGATATTTCATTTGTCTCCGCACCTGGACGAAAAATACATTTTGCCTTGCTAATGTACCCCCCTTCATTTTGCACAATAACCATTCCTGTAGCTGATAAACGTCTCCGTAATGTAACCAATGAATTCACGGTGATACCTCGTATGGAAAATCACGCCAGAAACTATTAAGTTCAGGGTGTTGTTCACTTAATACGGGTACAAGGTTGTCAAAATCATTGCCTCCTCCAAATTCTCGTGGTTTAATATGATGGATATGATATTTACTCCAACCACCTGCAGGGGTTTGATATCCTCTTCGATACCATTCTGCTATGTATTCGGCCCTTTCAATTGATCCCCAATTGACTCGTTGATCTTTAGGTATCCGAATAAGTTGACCATCGGGAAATGAAATAGGCTTCCTTGTTCTTGGGTCGATTATTATCGGATAGCATCGGTTATGCACCCATGCTCCGCCACCCGCCTGCCCCACAAAATAGGTATGGTCATCCTCAACCTCAAAATTATATACCGGTATCCCTTCTGGATGTTGCTCCCGCGTCACCGCTTTGATGATCAGGCGTTTATCGGTATTGCGGGTACAGACTTCCATGCCCGGCGTGAGCTGACCCATCTCCACCATGCCATTGGGTGTAAAGAAGGGATGCTCCGGCGTGCCGCGAAGACTCTCCACGGCCTTCCCGGTGGTCTTATCGGCGAGGTCTAACTGGATGATTTCGTAGGCCGTGCGTTGGAAGGTGCGGACGACGGTGTTAGTCTCGGTCGTGCCGGTTACCGGGTTACGCGTGACGACCTGCTGGCCCTGTGTGATGGTCTCGATAGGCGACGTGGGGAAGGGGTACTGCTCCAGGTCAATATGTGCGGGGACGGCGGGCAGGCGGGTGAGGACTTCCGTGCCGCCGTGCGCATTCTCCCGTGCGACCACATTGGCGCCGACGGCAAGGGGCAGGCGCAGGGCGCCGGCTCCGCCAAACAGCACGCCGGCAAGGATGAGCAGACCCCACCAGCCACGTGTACGCCAGTTGCTGGTACACATCACCATTGCCGCAGACGTTCCGCTCAGTGTTTGCATCATAGCGCTTAATAAGAACAAGAGAACACCCATCAGGAATAGTAGTGCACATTTGCTACTTAGTAGATGAGCGAATACCGGGCAATGTGCCCATGACGTCTTCATTAACAGCTTTACTTGGCTGCGGCTTGCGCTATCGGAGACGACGACTGGTGTCTCAGCTACGAAACAGATACCCTTGGCAAAGCACTTAATTGCATTGTCATTTTTCGATGCTTTACTTGCAACATCAATCACATCTCCCACTTTGGCCGCTGCTTTTCCAGCCTTTGCCACACCGCCAATCGGCATGCACCCTATTGCTGCTATCGTGCGGTCGCCGGCACTCATCTCGTTGTTCCAGAGGTCCCTCCCGGTGGCAGCCTGGCGGGCATTCTCCACCGGGTTGAGGACATTCAGATAAAATTCCATCCCTTTACGGGTGGTACCAGCCCCTTTATGAATCGCTTGAAAGAAATCCCGGTGTAAATCCTTTGGACTCATCGGGAAATCGTCACCCACATCGCCGCTATATTCCGGGCACCACCCCAACGGGTCGGCAAGCTGGACCGGATCATTCTCGCAGTACCGATACACATTCAGCCCGCCCAGGTAGCCGATGGGGTCCTCGGTGAGGAAGCGGCCGGCTTCCGGGTCGTAGTAGCGGAAGGTGCAGAGGAGGAGCGCGGTCTCGCGGTCGGTGTAGTAGCCGTGTTCGGCTTTGTAGCCCCAGGGGTCATCGGCGAGCGGGAAGGGGTCGTCGTTCGCGTCGCGGCAGGCGAGGAGGCGGCCCCAGGCGTCGTAGAGATCGCTGGCGAGGACGGTGCCTTGCGCGTCCAGGCGCTGGGCGACGCTGCCCTGCGGGTCGAAGGTGTAGAGGCGGGGGACATAGCTCTCCGTGCCCGCGTTGTAGACCGCCCTGGCGTAGAGGCCGCCGGCGCCAAAACAGTTGAGCGCGGTGACGAAGGGCTGGCCGGTCTGCGCGTCCACCTGTACCTCGCATACCGGCTCCAGGCCGTCGTAGAGGAAGTAGGTGCGCTCGGTCAGCGTTGCCCCGGCCGGGCCGGTCCAGGCGCGCAGGCCGTCGCCGGTGTAGCCGGCGCTGAAGACGGCGCCGTACTGCCGCAGGCTGTTCGCCTCATCGAAGACGAGGCTCACGCCGCGATAGGTGTTCGGGTTGCCGAGGGCGTCGTACTGGAAGCCGCTGTAGTCCGGCACGTGGTCCACCAGCTCGCCGATCCAGCGGTTCATTTCGTCGTAGAGGCGCGGGTTGCTGCCGGTGCGGTGCTGGAGGAGGTTGCCGGCGGGATCGTAGACGAAATCGTGGCCGTAGCCGCCGTCGCGCGCGCTCACCTCCTGGAAGAGCTGATCCAGCGCGTCGTAGGTGTAGGCGGTCTCGCCGCTGAAACGCGTCGGTTGATCCGGGAACGACGCCGTGAGGCTGATGCGATTGCCGGCGCCGTCGTAGCCGAGGCCGGTGAAACTCGAGAGGACGGTCAGCCCCGGCCCGGTGTTGAGCAGCGCGGTGAGCTGCCCGGCGGCGTTCTGCGTATAGGCGGTGGCCGCCACCGGCGTCTGCCCGTTCGACAGCGTCTGTGTCTGCAGCCAGCCGTTCAGCCGATAGGCCCATGCCGCCGACAGGTCCAGCGCGTCCACCTGCTGGGTGGCCTGGCCCGCCTCATTGTAGAAGTAGCGGAAGAGCCCGGCATTCGGCGTAGCCGTCGCCGGGGTTTGCATCGCGCTGCGCAGGCCGTTGCGGTAATAGTCATAGCTAAGGGTGAGCGGCGCGACGCCATCATAGGTCGTGGTGGCGGTGAGGACGTGCCCGAGGGCGTCGTAGGTGAAACTCTTCGTGCCCACGCCGGCGGTGGCAGTGCTCGCCAGCGTGCCGTCGGTATTGTAGGTGAAGCTGACGTCGGGCGCGGTGCCGTTGGGGACGCTGAGACTCGCCAGCAGCCCGGTGGCGCCGTGATACGTCAGCTCGGTGACGATATCGGCGGCGCCGTTCTCCACCACCCGCTGCAGCAGGCGGCCCGCCGCGTCATAGCTGGTGAAGCGCACCTCCCGCCCATCGGGATAGACCGTCGTCGCCAGCCGACCGAGGCCGTCGTAGTAGTATACGGTGGGAATGTTGTTCGGGTGCACGAGCGCCGTCATCCGCCCCAACGCATCGTACTGCGTGGACGATTGCTCGACGTTGCCGGTGCGGGTGACGATATGCCCTGCGCTGTCGTACTGATAGGCCACTGACCGCACGGCCTGCGGCGGCGCCTGCTCGTCGTAGAGCGTGCTGCTGGTGACCGGCCCGCCGGGGTAGCGATATTCCGTAGCCAGCCGGCTCTGCCCCGGTCCCGTTTGTCCGGTGGCGGGGAGGACGACGTCCGTCACCTGGCCGGCGATGTTGTAGGCGTAGCTGGTCCGGTGCCCCTCGCCGTCATAGACGCGCTGCAGGTAGGGGGTGAGCTGCCCCTGGAAGTTGTAGCGGAAGTGGGTGGCGCGCTCGACGCCGCTCACGATCTGCGACACCTTGAGCGGTTGTCCCGCGCGCGCGGTTTGCCCGATCACCGGGTCGGCGGCGAAGGTGTCATCCGTATAGTCATAGCTCACGGTGACGGTGGCGTCCGGGTCGTTCGGATCGTTGCCCGGGCCGGTGATGGTGAGAATATTGCCCAGGTTGTCATAGGTATAGGTGGTGGTGACCGTGTCATACGTCTGCTGGCCTTCGAGCGTCCCCGGCGCGGGCGCGGTGGCGGTGTGCAGCAGGCCATCGGGATCATAGGTGAAGACCATCGGCGGCTTGGCGCCGTGCTGCGCCTGTAGCAGCCGTCCGAGCGGCGCATTCGTACCGGGCGCGCTGTAGGTGTAGACCGTGACCGTGGTGCCGAGCGGCGTGGTGACGCTCTGGATATTGCCCAGCGCATCGTAGGCCATGCTCACCGTTTTGCCGTCTTTCGCGGTGAAGGCCGTCGGCTTGTTCGGGAAACGCGCGTCGCCGTAGGTCGTTGCCGAGCTGGCGCCGGCCGCGTCGGTGGTGCCGGTCTCCCGCCCCTCCGCATCAAAATGTTTGACCCAGCGGGTGAGGAGGTTATCGCCGCTGTCAAAGACGCGCACCTCCGTCTCGCCGTCCCGATACAGGTACTGGCGCCAGGTCCCACTGACGTTCGTCTGTCCGGTGATTTTCCAGTCCGCGGTGCTGGCCGCCGTGCCGCCGTCACTGTAGGTGAGCCGCGTCTCAACCTGCAGCGCCCCATCCACCGGACTCGGCGCGCTGACGGAGGTCAGCAGCGGGATGTCGCTAGACGGGTGATAGGTATATTCCAGCGCCGGGTCGGTGCTGTTGAAGTGCGACGCCGTCTCGAGCCACGGCCGGGACACATCGCCATACGTATACGCCACCGTGCGCTCTTGTCGTTCATCGGTGATGGACGCGAGCGTGCTGCCGGCATACGTCAGCGTCAGCAGCGGGTCATCCGCCGAGTCGCTGATGCTCTGCAAACCCGGCAGACCATCGGGGAGCTGCGCCCAGTCAAGTTTGATAGACTGCCCGACCGCATTGCGAATCGTGGCGAGATGCCGGCATTCCGCCGCGGTGAGCACCCATTGCGTCCCGTCCGCCCAGGTGAAGGTGATGGACGAGAAGTCGCCGCCGACGCGCTGGCCTTTCGCGCTGAAGGCGGCGCCGGCCGCTGGCGTCAGGCTGACCGTGCCGTCACCGCCGGCGGGCGGCGTCAGCCGCTCTTCCCCGCCGTTGGGGAAGCGAACGACTACGTCCCCCGTGTCCGGGTCAATCACGTAGGAGACATCATAATTATGCGTCCAGCCGGGTGTCAGGCCGCCAGAGCAGGACCGTGCCTTGCTGAAGGCGGGTTCGCCATTCAGCACGAAAATCTGCGTCAGCCAACCCGGTTCGGCAATCGTATGCGCCACCGGCGCATACTCCGGCTGTCCCGTTGATCCCGTCATCGTCAATCCCGCGATCAACAGGGGATCGTCCTCTTCGTCTTTGGCCAGTGGCGCCGGCTGCCAGCGCTTGGCCAGCGCGGTCGAATAGAAGCGGGTGAAGGCGACGTGAATGCCTTTCGGGTTATAGACGGCCAGGTCCGGCGCGCTGTATTGCTCTTCACCGCGCAGCAGGTTCACCGGATCGCCGTCCGTCGGCTCCGATTTCCGCTGTGGCGGCGGAACGGGCCCGACGGTGAACGGGATGGTTGGCGATACCGTGACCGATCCATCGTCATCTTCGGCTTCCGCGACGAGCGTGTAGCTGCCCGGCGGCAGGTTGGGAATTGTCCCGACATACGGCGCCTGCACATCCGTGACGGATTTGAAGATGGCATCACCGGAACCGCCCTTGCGCAGGACGAACGTCACCGTCGGCGCCGCCAGGCCGTTGATGTCGGTGGCGATCGCATGCGCGACGAGCATGAGCGGTGACTGCGGGAAATTCATATTGTTGGCGGGATACGTGATGGTGACCGCCGGTTTCGGGTTGACGACCGTGAAGATGCGCGTCGCCGTCGCCGTGCCGCCCTCGTTATCGGTAGCGGTCGCGGTGATGGTATAGGTACCGGGCGCCAGTGCTTTCGTGAGCAAGTCATCTCCCGGTGAGAAGGAGCGCGTCGCGGTGTAGGAGCCGTGCCGTCCGGTGATCGAGCTTCCCGTCCAATGCGGGCGGTTCCAGACCACCTGCCCGCTTGCGTTTCGTACCGTGAATTCGACTTCCGTCAGGAAGCCGTTATATTCAGACGCGGTCAGTCCGATCTTGACCACCGCCGGGGTGGTGATTTCCGCGTCCGCTCCCGGCGCGGTGATCTCGATCATCGGATTCAGGTTCTTCACTTCAAATGGCGCGGATGCCTGCCCGCTGACTGCCTGGTCGTTCGTCGCGTGAACGGTGACGGTATAGTCGCCCAGCGGCAGGTATGTCGGCGGCGCCGGCGTCCAGGTGGCATCCGGGAATACGACAGTTTTCGTATTGATGCCGGCGCCGCACTGGAGGGATTTCGTCCAGGTTGTCCCGCCGGGGCCGTTGACGGTGAACGTCATGGTGGTCAGTGGTCTTGTCAAATCAAAGGCGCGCCCGGTGAAGACGATGGTATTGGGGTTGATGAGGAACGCCTTGTGCGGATTTACTTGGGGATCATGCGTTGGCGACAGGACGGTGACGTGCGGCCCTTGCGGTGGGGTGCCCGGCGCGGGGGGCGTGGCATCCGCGGTAATCGTCAGGTACGTCGCCGGCGCGCCGATGTCGCCATGCGGGTCTTGCGTGTAGAACTCGAGGTAATAGGTGCCGGGATCATTGATCGTCATGGCGCCGGTCCACCCGAAGGGGGTGCCATCCGTCGTCAGCGGTTGCTGCTGGAGCAGGTTGCCATTGAAATCATCATACAGGCACGCGGTCACAGTGGTGACGGGATTATTGACATCGTAGAAATACCCCTTGAGCGCGAGCTGACCGGGCGGATAGGCGCCGGTTCCCACCGGTTGCGTTATATACCCCACCGGCGCGGGATTCGTCAGGCTCAACGCGAACTCGGCGCCGAGTGTCTCACCCCCCGACCCGGTGCCACGCACGGAAAACGAATACGGGATGCCGCGCAGCGTGCCGCTCCAGGGAACTTGATAGGTACCGGTCAATGGGCCTGCCAACGTGTAATCAACATAGAGTTTGAGTTCAGGGTTTGGCGTGATGACATCGAATGCGTTGGCGGTGATCTGATAGGTCGTGCCCATTTCGAGCCATTCATACAGGGTCATGGTGCCGCTGCCATGCACCCACGGCTCAATCGCCTGGATATTGAGAGCCGGAAGACTGCTATACAACACCGTCACCGTTTGGGACTGGACGGAAGTGGATTCATTATCTTCAGCGACGGCATAGATGCGATAATCTCCGAACGGGCCAGTGACCAACGCACTACAATTCCATTCCCCCGTCCAGTGATGCGAATGTTCGACAAGGTGTCCCGGCACCGCCGCGATGCGCGCGCCGGTGGCGACACGCTCCACATAGAAGGTCACCGCGTCAATCGAGCCATTGGTATCATAGGCTTCAGCGACGAGCGGAACTTTCGTCGGTCTGTTCATCGCCGTCCAGTAGCTGCCGTCCGCCTGCTTCACCCCCGGCGAGACGATCCGGACTGACGGTGCCGGGTTGGCGACATACAGAGTGAGCGGGGAACTGGTGCCGATGCCGGATGTGTTATCCGTCGCCCTGACGGTGAGGGTATGCGTGCCTGGTGTGGTGAAGGTCAGCTCTTTCACCCACGTCTGCCCATTCTTTGCCAACGCTGCGGCATATTCCGTGGTTCGCCCGCCAACGGTATCCTGGATGGCAACGGCAGTGACGACGCCGTCGTCATCGGTGACGGTTCCGGAGATGATGACCGACATATTTGTGGCGATGCTCGCACCATCGGTCGGTTGCGTGATTGTGACAGTTGGCAGGCAATTTATTTGATCCTGAAGCTGCACCGAAGTCGAAGGTGAAGTCTGACTTCCTGTCGTTTCGTTTGCCGTAAATAGTTGCTGATTCGGGAACAGCAATTTCGCAAAGCTGCTCTCCCCCAGCAGGCGTTCCTCTTCCAGATAGGTGACAGCGCTGGTGAGTTCGTAGAAACCCGCGGCGCCACCGGTCCAGGCGACTGACCAGCCGTCCGTCCCATTGGTATCTTCGCCGACTTTGACATTGTTTGCGAAGAATTCGACTTTCTGCACAATACCAATAGTCGTATCAGGTATTGCCGTCAGGGTGATTGCCGAATGTGCGGCTAAAACGGAGCCGGTTTTCGGAGCATTCAGGGTGATCAGTGGTGCGGGGAGGCTCTCGCCAACCGTGATCGTCACGGCATTCGACGTCGCTTGTCCAGTGGAGCCGATCACCACGGCGGTGAGGGTATACTCACCGAGCGCGACATCGCGCCAGGTATAGCTGTATGGCGCGGTGGTATCTTCACCGAGTTTCGTCGAACCCTGGTAGAACTCGACTTTCGTCACCGTGCCATCGGGACAGTCCACGGTGGCGCCCAGTTGGATGGCTGCCGGTCGTTCGAGGCGCGCGCCATCCGCCGGGGTTGCCAACGTCACACGTGGGACATCGGTGACCGCGGTCACGGTAATCGTCACCTGTCCGATTGATTCCAGTCCCAACTCATCGCGAACGGTATAGGTGAAGGAATCCGTGCCGGACCAATCCGGGTTTGGTGTATATGTCACCGTGTTATTGGGATTCACCTGCGTCGTTCCATGCGAGCCGGCGGTGCAGGCGGTCACGGTCAGCGCCTGTCCGTTCAAACCAGCATCATTCGCCAACACGGAAACCGTGACGGCAACATCTTCGTCAGTCACCGCGGCATCGGCTGCGGCAGTGGGCGCCGTGTCAACGATGATCGCGACTGCTGCTGACACCGACGTCTGCTCCGCATCATTCCTTGCGACCGCGGTGAGGAGGTAGGCGCCCATCGGCACCGCTGTCCAGAGGCAGGAATATGGAGTCTCGGTGTCCTCGCCCAGTTTCGTTGCGCCGTGATAGAACTCAACTTTCGTGACGGTGCCCAGGCGATCGTAGGCGTTGGCCGTCACGGTAATATCTGTACCGGGCGCGAAAACATGTCCGGCTTCCGGCGCAGTCAGGAGAACGACCGGCGCATTGAGCGGTCTGATGTGATAGGTAATGGGGGCGGACTCCGCCGTCCCTCCCCGGTCATCCGTCGCTACCGCGTGAAGGGTATAGACGCCTTCGTCCACCTGCGGCAGCGAGACGATGAAAGGCGCCGCTGTATCCGTCGCGAGCAAGGTGGTCCCGTGGTAGAAGTCAACCTGTGTGACCGTCCCGTCTTCGTCTTCCGCTGTTGCGATGGCTTCGATGCTGGCGGGCGCGGAAAAGCTCTCACCAGGTGCCGGCGCGGTAAGCACGATCGTCGGGCGCGTATTGACCGTGATCTCTACTGGCGTGGAGGTCGTGGCCAGGCCGATATCATCAATCGCCACCGCGGTGAGGCTGTAGGTCCCGGCGGGGACAGCATCCCAAGTGTAACTATACGGCGCCGTCGTGTCTTCTCCGAGTTTCGTGGCCCCCTGGTAAAACTCTACGCGGGCCACGGCACCATCATCGGCCGCATCAGCGGTCAGCGTCACGGATGTCGGAGCATGGTACACGGCTTCATGCGGCGGCGCGGTCAGCGAGACGGTCGGCGGCGTGCCAATGACATACGTCACCGTCGCCGCCACGCTATAGCTCACCAGGTCATTGCCGATCTCGCGCCCGTGGACGCGGAGGGTATAGGTATCGGGGACGGTGGGGGTCCACGGGCAGGTGGCGGTCGGGCTGTAGTCCTGCAGCGTCACCCAGGTGGGGGCGCCGGCGCGCTTCACCTGGAACTTGTATTCAGGCACCGCGCCGCCGGTCGGGGTCGCGGTGAGGGTGATGGGGCCGTGCACCGGCTGCGGACTGCTGGGGTTGGCGGCGAGCGCGACCGCGCTGAGCGGCGTCGTGCCGATATAATAGGGCACGCGCGGGGCGATGACCTGGTAGCTCGCCGGGTTGCCCGTCTCCCGCGCCCATACGCGGATGAGGTAAAAATCGGCCACCATCGGCGTCCAGACGTGGGTGGCGGTCGTCGCGTAGTCGCGGGCGTCCGTCCAGTCCGCCTCCTGCCCGCGCTTGATCCAGAAGCGGTATTCCGGCGCCACGCCGCCCGTAGGGGCCGCGGTGAGGGTGATGGGGGTCTGCGGGGCCTGCGGCGAGGCCGGGTCGGCACTCGTCGCCACCGCGGTGAGCGGCGTCGTGCCGATATAGTAGTCCAGCGATGCCGTCTGTATGCCGCCGGTGCGCCCCACCTCGCGCGCGGAGACCCGCAGCCGGTAGTAGGTCGCCTCGGCCGGCGTCCACGTCAGGGTGGTGCCCGCGCCGTATGCGCGCAGGATCGTCCAGGCGCTGTCCGCGCCGCGCTTCACCGCGAACTCGTACTCCAGGTTCGCCCCGCCGGTGGGCGTGGCGGTGAGGTGAATGGGGGTCTGGAGCGGCTGGGGCGAGCTCTCCTGGGCGCTCAGCGCCACGCCGGTGAGGGGCTGGTAGCCCACGTAGTAGGCGGTCGCCGTCGTCGCGTCGTAGGTGAGGGCGCTGCCCACCTCGCGGGCGTAGGCCATCAGCAGGTAGCAGTCGGCCACCGTCGGCGTCCAGGCGTAGGTGTCGGCGGCGCTGTAGTCCTGCACCAGGGTGTAGCTGGCGTCCCGTCCGCGCTTCACGTAGAAGCGGTACTCCAGGTTGAGGCCGCCGGTCGGGGCCGCGGTGAGGGTGATGGGATCGTCAGGCGGCACGGTCAGCATCGGCGAGGCGGGGTTGGCGCTCAAGGCCAGCGCGGTGAGCGGGGTGGCGTTCACGTAGTCGCGGATGGTGGTCTGTTTATCGTAGCCGCCGGGGCTGCCCTCCTCGCGGCAGAAGACGCGCAGGTTGTAGTACCCATCCTGGGTGGGCGCCCAGGTGCAGGTCGGGCCGGCGGCATAGTCGCGCAGTTGCGTAAAACTCGCCTCCCCGGCGCGGCGCACCCAGAACTGGTACTGGAGATGCGCGCCGCCGGTGGGGATGGCGGTCAGCGTGTAGGCGGGGTCAGGAGGCAGCGTCCCGGTCTGCGGCGAGGGGGGCGAGACGGCCAGCGCGAGGGCGGTGAGCGCCGTCGCGCCGTTGTAGTAGCCAAGCTCGCTGGTGTAGGTCGGCGCCGCCGTGCCCTGCTCGCGCGCCGTCACCCGCAGGCGATAGTAGTCGCCGGCCGCGGGGGTCCACTCCACGGTGTCGTCGGTGTTGTAGTCCTGTAGCGTGGTCCAGGTGCTCTCCTGGCCGCGCTTGGCCTGGAAGAGGAACTCGACCACCGTGCCACCGGCAGGGGTAGCGGTGAGGCCGACGGGGGTGAGCATCGTCTGCGGGGACGCCGGCGTGGCGGTGAGCGCCACCGCGGAGAGCGGTTCGGTCTCCAACAGCATGAGGAGACCGTCGTCGTCCGCGGCGTCGGCCGCCCGCACGGTGACCGTCACCGGCGCGGAGTCCAGCGCCTCCCCCGCCGCGGTGATGACGCGCGCGCGAAAGGTATACGTGCCGGGCGTGAGTGGCAACCGATTGCCGGGCTCCCGCGTGCCCTGCTCCGTATGGCCGGCGGGATCCAGCAGCGGGAAAAAGCTGCGGTCACATGGCGGGTCGTCCGCCGACGGGGGCTCCTCGCCGGCCGGCACGGCGAGGGCGGGGCGCACGAGGGCGACGCGGCCGTCGCAGTCTGTCACCCCCGACACGTCCACCGCCCAGCGCACCGCCGCCGGCGCGCCGACCGTGACCCCAGTCGCGGAGACCGTCAGCGTGACGGCGGGCGCCGCCGCCCCCAGGACCGCCGCGCCCCCGAGCGTGAGGAGCGCGATGAGGACCAGTCCGCGCGTGTGCCACGGCATGACAGACCTCCTGGGTGCCTGGCGAAGCTGCCCGCGTCGGCTCTCCCGGCAGGCACTGGAAGTAGTATAGCGACGGCGAGGGACAGAATCGGTCCCTCGGCGGGCGCCTGTCCCGATTGTGCGAAAATTTTTTCCGGGGGAGGGGGGCTGATGAGTCATGCGGATATGCCGGCCGTTGCTCCCCGTTCCTTTACCCGCCCGTGTGAAATCCCGTATAATACAGCGGTCCCACTCGCGCGTTCCGCGGTGGGACGCGTCCGATGACGACACGATGCACGCACAACGAAAGGGTACGACGATGAGTTCTGGGAGTTCCGCGTTGCAGCAGGCGCGCGCCGTATATGCGCCGAAATTGCCGAAGGCGCTCCGGACCGGAGCGGTCAGGGTGGAATTGGGCGCGCCATCCGCGCCGGCGACCGATCAGGAGGCGATCCGCGCGCTTTTTCCGCACACCTACGGGCAGCCCGAGGTCAAGCTGGTCGAGGGCGACAGCACGTTGACGACCGCCCCGCTGCGGGTGGGCGTGGTGCTCTCCGGCGGGCAAGCCCCCGGCGGCCACAACGTGATCGCCGGTCTCTTCGATGCCTTGAAAGCGGCGAATCCCGCTTCCGTGTTGTATGGCTTCCTGAAGGGTCCGATCGGCGTTATCGAAGGAAAGTATCAGGAATTGACGGCCGCGCTCATTGACGCGTACCGCAACACCGGCGGCTTTGACATGATCATGAGCGGCCGCGACAAGATCGAAAAGCCCGAGCACCTGTCGGCCTGTTTGCGGAATTTTGAAGAGATGGACCTGGACGGCCTGGTGGTCGTGGGCGGCGATGACTCTAATACGAATGCCGCCGTCCTCGCCGAATACCTGAGCGCCCAGGGGAGCAAGACCCGCGTCATCGGCGTGCCGAAGACGATTGACGGTGACATGAAAAACGGGCAGATCGAAGCCTCGTTCGGGTTCGATACCGCCGCCAAGACCTACGCCGAGCTGATTGGCAATATCTGCCGCGACGCGCAATCCGCGGTGAAATACTGGCACTTCATCCGCCTGATGGGCCGCGCCGCCAGCCACGTCGCGCTGGAGTGCGCGCTGCAGACCCAGCCGAATATCTGCCTCATCTCGGAGGAGATTCAGGAGAAGGGGACCACGCTGGAAGCGATCGTAGACGGCATCGTGGAGGTCATCGTCCGCCGGGCGGACGCCGGGAAGAATTACGGCATCCTGCTGGTGCCGGAAGGCCTGCCGGAGTTCATCTCCGACATCAAGGCGCTCATTGAGGAGCTGAGCGCCATCCTGGGCCGCGATGAAGAATATGTCAAAGATCTGGGCAGCCACGCGGAGCGCTTCCAGTATGTCAGCGGCCGGCTCACCCCGACCAGCTCTCGCGTCTACAGCTCGCTGCCGGTGGATATCCAGGCCGTGCTGCTGCGCCGCGACACGCATGGGAACGTGCCCCTCTCCCAGGTGGAGACCGAGCGCCTGCTCATTGATCTCGTGTCGGATAAAATCCGCCTGTTGCAGGCGCATGGCCAGGCGAAAAGCGTCAAATTCTCCCCGCTGGGACATTTCTTCGGGTATGAAGGGCGCTGCGCGTATCCGAGCAATTTCGACGCGGATTACTGCTACTCCCTCGGGTATGCCGCGGCCATGCTCGTACGCGCCGGGTTGACGGGCTATACGGTGAACGTGCAGCGGCTCGTCGCGTGCAGCGACGAATGGGCCGCCGGCGGCACGCCGGTGACCATGATGCTGAACATGGAGACGCGCAAGGGGAAATCGGTGCCGGTGATTAAAAAGGCCCTGGTTGATCTCGATGGTGAACCGTTCCGCTACTTCGCCGCGCACCGCGACGCGTGGGCGATCACCGACGCCTATCTCTTCCCCGGCCCCATCCAGTACTACGGGCCGACCGCCGTCTGCGACGCCCCGACGAAGACGCTCGCGCTGGAAAAAGGCGCGGGGACGTGCTGCTGCGGACGGTGAGCTGACCGCGTGAGCGATGCCGCGCCGCCGCGCGCCGGGCTTCCCCGGCGCGCGGTCGCATTTGGTGCGGGCATGGCGCGAAAGTCTGCCGCCGAGATGCCGAAATGGCGCTACACTGTCGCTACGGGAGGAGTACAACGACATGGTGGCTGCCGCGCGCGAAGAGCGGATTCGCGAAGTGGGGCTGGCGCTGTTCACCGCCGCGGCGCGCGCCCCGCGCGGGGTGTCCCGGCACGCTGTGGCGATGCGCCTGCTGGAGTGGGCGATGCGCGACGAGCGCTTCAAGGTACAGCTCTTCCACTTCGTGGACGCGCTGCCCATGCTGTCGGGACATGAGGACCTGCTCGACCACCTGGTTGAATATCTTGGCGCCGATGGCGTGTCGTTCCCGCTGCTGGAGTCCGTCGGCGCGCGGGGGCTCCGCGCGGCGGCCGCCAACCGCATCGCCGGGCCGGCGCTGGCGACGATGACGCGGGCGCAGGTTGCCGGCATGGCGCGAAGCTTCATCGCCGGCGCCAATGCCGCCGAGGCGTTGGCCGTCATCCGCCGCCTGCGCGCCCGCGGCATGACCTTCACCCTCGATATCCTCGGCGAAGTGACGGTCAGCGAGGCGGAAGCGCTCGCCTACCAGCGGCAGTACCTGGAGCTGCTCGACGCGCTGGCGACGGCCGCACACCGCTGGCCGGCCATGCCCGCGCTCGATAGCGCCGCCGGCGAGGACGTCCCGCGCCTCAACCTCTCGCTCAAGCTCTCCGCGCTGTATTCGCAGTTCGAGCCCGCCGATCCCGAGGGCACGGCCGCGGTGCTGCGCGAACGCCTGCGCCCCATCCTTGACCGCGCGAAAGCCGCCGGCGCGTTCATCAACATTGACATGGAGCATTCGGCGGTGAAAGCGACCACCCTGCGGGTGGCGCGCGACCTGCTGCTGGAGGACGCCTACCGCGACTGGCCGCATCTGGGCCTGGTGCTGCAGGCCTACGTGCGTGACGCCGAACAGGATGCGCGCGACCTGCTGGCGGTGGCGGTCGCACGCGGCACGCCCATCACCATCCGCCTGGTGAAGGGGGCTTACTGGGATTCCGAGACGATTCTCGCCCGCCAGCGCGGCTGGCCGTCGCCGGTCTACACGCGCAAACACGAGACGGATGCCGCCTTCGAGCGGCTGACCGCGCTGCTGCTGGACCACGCGCCGCTCGTGCGTCTCGCCATTGCCTCGCATAACGTGCGCAGCATCGCCGCCGCCATCGTGGCCGCGGAGGAGCGCGGTCTGCCGCCCGATGCCCTCGAGTTCCAGATGCTCTACGGCATGGGCGACCAGTTGAAGCACGCCGTGACGACGCGGCATCACCGCCTGCGCGTCTACACGCCCTGCGGGGCCCTGCTGCCGGGCATGGCGTATCTGGTGCGCCGCCTGCTGGAGAACACCGCCAACACCTCGTTCCTGCGGCAGGGGTTCACCGAGAAGGTGGCGCCGGCGGCGCTCCTCGCCAACCCGGCGGAGGTGGTATCCGTGACGGCGCCCACCCCGACAGCGGGCTTTCAGAACCTGCCGGAGCGCAACTTCGCCCTGGCGGCGGACCAGCGGGCGATGCGCGCGGCGCTGGCGCGGGCCGCCGCGGGGCTGGGGCAATCCTACCCGCTGGTCATCGGCGGGCGAGAGCTGGAGACGGGGCGGGAGATCGTCTCGGTGAATCCCGCCCGCCCGTCGGAGGTCATCGGCCGGGTAGCGTCCGCGGGGCAGGCGGAAGCGCAGCAGGCGGTGGAGGCGGCGACGGCGGCGCTGCCCGCCTGGCGCGCGCGCCCCGCCGTCGAGCGCGCGGCGCTGCTGCGGGCCGCCGCCGACGCCATGACGCGCGCGCGCGATGACCTGGCGGCGCTGCAGGTCTACGAAGTGGGGAAGGGGTGGCGCGAAGCGGATGCCGACGTCTGTGAGACGGTGGACTACCTGCGCTATTACGCCGGGGAGATGGAGCGGCTGGCCGGGCTCCACCCGCTGGCGCCGCTGCCCGGCGAGGCGAACAGCTACGGCTACGCGCCGAAGGGCGTGGCGCTGGTGCTGGCCCCGTGGAATTTTCCGATGGCCATCCTCGCCGGCATGACGGCGGCGGCGCTGGTCACCGGCAATACCGTCATCGTCAAGCCCGCGCCGCAGGCGCCCATCTGCGGGGCAGTGGTGGCGGAGCACCTGCGCCGCGCGGGCATCCCGGACGGCGCGCTGAATTTCCTGCCCGGGCCGGCGGAGGAGATCGGCGATTTTCTGGTCGGCCATCCCGGCGTCCACCTCATCGTGTTCACCGGCTCGCGCCAGGTGGGCTGCCACATCGTGCGGCTGGCGGCGGAAGTGGCGCCGGGACAGCGCCATCTGAAGAAGGTCATCGCCGAGATGGGCGGCAAGAACGCCATCATCGTGGATCGCGATGCCGACCTCGACGAGGCGGTGCTCGGCACGGTGCAGTCGGCGTTCGGCTACGGCGGGCAGAAGTGCTCCGCCTGCTCACGCGTCATCGTGCTCGATCCCCTGCACGACCGCTTCGTCGAGCGCCTGGTGGCCGCGGCGCGCAGTCTGCGTATCGGCCCGCCGCAGGAGCCCGGCTACGCGCTCGGCCCGCTCATTGACGAGCGGGCGCGGGCGAAGGCGTTGCGCTATATTGCGCTCGGCACGCGCGAGGCGACGCTCGCCTATCAGGCGGAGGTGGCGCACCTCGCCGAGGGGTACTACGTCGGGCCGGCGATCTTCACCGACGTGCCGCCGGCGGCCGCCATCGCCCGCGAAGAGATTTTCGGGCCGGTGCTGGCGGTGCTGCGCGCGCGCGACCTGGACGACGCGTTGGCGCTGGCCAACGATGGGGAGTACGCCCTCACCGGCGGCCTCTATTCGCGCCACCCGGGCCATATCGCGCGGGTGAAGCGCGATTTCGCGGTGGGCAACCTCTACATCAACCGCAAGATCACCGGCGCCATCGTGGCGCGGCAGCCGTTTGGCGGGTTCCGCCTCTCAGGCACGGGCACCAAGGCGGGCGGACCGGATTACCTGCTCCACTTCATGGACCCGCGCACGATCACTGAACAGACGCTGCGCCGGGGCTTTGCGCCGGAGACGATGTAGCGGCCACCGTGGGCACCTGCGGCGCGGTGGAGCGGGGGGTGGGGTTGGGGAAGTTGATGCGGATATGCGTCACGTGCGCCAGCGCGTTCCACGCCCAGTCCGGCAGGGGTTTCGTCTGGTCCGCCAACAGGCCCATGGGCGGAATCGGCTGCCAGGGGCCGTCTTTCACGCGGATATCCACGTAATAGTGCTCGCTGCCCGGCGTCCAGCAGGGGCGCAGGTAGTCGCGGTAGAAGGGCGCCACGCCTTCCCAGGAGGGGGCGCGGGCATCCAGCGGCCCGATGACCATCCACTGGGTGAGCGACCGCGCGCTGATCATCTCCGCCGACATCGCATGCGCCTTGGGCAGGATCTGGAAGCCGCCGAGCTGGCCGCGCGGCGAGACCGAGATGCAGATCACGCCGCTGTGGTTCGCGCGCAAGGCCCCCGCTTCGGCATACTGGCCGCCGTAGAAGCGCCCGATGCCGACCACCGGTTTCAACACCTGGCCCACGGGACGGCTGGTGCCGTCCCACGTCTCTTCGGTGATGATGCCGCTGAAACGATTCTCAAAGACGATCGCCCGCGGCGTATCCAACGGCATCATCACGCGGATGATGTAGATATCGCCCTTCTTCGGGATATAGTTGGCGGGCAGCGGCGTCACCTCGCCGTGGCGTTCCAGACCGAGCGGGCTGCCCACCGCCGGCGACCACGCCCCGCCGAAGATGGCGGTGCCGCCGGGGATGTCGGTGTAGATGCCGGCGCTTTTCGCCGCGAACGATTGCAGCTTCTTCCCCTCTTCCGAGATCAGCTCTTTCGGGCAGAGCGAGAAGAGGAACGCCTTCTGGCCGTCGTGGCCGGAACAGAGGTGGATGCTGTTCACGGCGGTGGCGGCGACGGCGCCGTCCGGCGCCCACTGCGCGGCGGTATACCCGTGGTCCGTCACGTGGAGGGCGGGGATCACCACGCTGCCCAGCATCTCCCAGGACTGGCCGGCATCCAGAGAGCCGGTGATCAGGCCGCCGGTGTCGTTGACGATGCGCAGGCGGCAGACTTCCCGGCGCGCGCTCTGCTGGTGCGGCAGCAATTCGGTCGAAGGCGCGTGCGCCCACGCCGGCGTCGGCGCCGGCGGGGCATCAGCGACGCCGCCGACGGCGCAGGCGAGTATGACCAGACAACACAACCACCAGGCACGGCTCGTTTGGGTCTCCATGACAGCCTCATCATACCCGATGATGCCGGTGACTGTCGAGTCAGCGGGCGCGGCGTCACCGTTCAGTCTTATCAGCATGATGTGGCGTCTGCCCGCCCACCTCTCCCCCCGCCCCTCCCCTGAGCGGGGAGGGGAGCACCGGCTCTGCACACTAATCACTCCCCCTTCCCTGCCAGGGAAGGGGGTTGGGGGGTTAGGTTTGACATCAATCGGCGACATGCTGACAGGACTGAACTGTTACGGCGCGGAAGCGCGCGCGGCTACATCGGGCTCTCGTCCGCCGTGGGGCCGTAGGTGAATGGCACCGGCACATTGTTCAGCCGCAGGTAGACGCCGAGCTGCGCGCGGTGATGCACCAGGTGGTTGAAGATCATGCCGCGCAGCACGCCGGAACGCGGCTGGGTGAAGATGACCTCCGGTCCCATCCGCATCGTCCACGGCACCATGAACGCCTCGTCTTCCTGTTGCGCCAGCACCGCGCGGAACGCGGCGGCGTGCTCATCGAATGTCGCGAGGATTTCCTCCAGCGCGTCGGGGACGACGGGATGCTGCTGCATCTCCGGCAGCGCCAGGTCCAACTCGGTGGTGGTGAGCGTCATGATGCCCCACCTCGGCAGCAGCGCCAGGTGATTCGCCAGCCAGCCCATAGTGGGCGATTTCGCGTGCGGCGTGTAGGCCAACGCGTCGCCCGGCACGCGTGCCAGGATACGCCGGGTAGTTTCCCCCTCGACATCCCACTCCACAAGCCATCCGTCTCGTATCGCCATCAAGCGCCTCCTTTCGTATGAAAAGGTTTTACCCACGTTCGGCAAGATGCTACACGTTAGCCACAAAGATGGTGGCACGCAAGCCGGAGGCAATGCGCCTGCCCCTTTACGGTTCACTGTTCACCGCACAGAAACAGCGCACGCCGACTTTCTCCCAAAGCCTCTCCAGCATCCCTACCGTTTCCGTTCCGGTTTGGGGAAGTGTGCCCGCATGCGCGTGGCGTAGGGTTTTACATCCACGACCAGGCGCGTCTCCAGGGCGGCGGCGAAAGAGTGCGCGAGGTCAATGCCCACTTCGGTGTTGCCGGTGACGGCGACGTAGCGTTCGAGGCCGTGCACCGCCAGCGTGTAGAGCTCCTCCAGGAGTTTGGGGTTGCTGGCGATCTTCATGCCCTTTTCCAGGCCGAGGAAGACCAGTTGCGGCGCTTCGCGGGCGGCCTCCGGGTCGGCCAACACGTCTGTGATGGCTTTCGCGATGGGCGCGAATTGCGCCATATCCACCGCGCGGATGGGGGGCGGCGGCTGGTTCATGCTGGTGACTTTCGGCATCGGGTCGAGCGCCGTCACCGCGAGGGCCACCTGCTCTCCCATCCGGCGCATTTGCGCCTTCACTTCGTGCTGGTCCTGCAGGGGGATGATCTTCGCCGCCAGCTCGATGATGAGCGGAGTGTTCATCGGCGCGGTGGCGACGGGGAGGGCCTCTTCCCCCTGTTGCTCGGCCTTGCGGGCGCGGTAGCGGGCCAGGGCGTCCATCACCTCTTGCATCACGCGCTCGGCCTCCCCCCGGGCGGGGCTGGTGAATTGGCGTGGCGTATCGGTGTCGGGCGTCTTCGGGCCGCCGAAGGTGGGCCAGCCGCCGGGCGGGGCGGGCAGCGTGTAGGTGATTTCGCGGGTGATGATCGCCTTCGCCCGGTCATCGTGTCCGGCCAGCCCGTAGATGAGGCTGGCGGTGTAGCGGAAGGTCTGCTGTGGGGCGAGTTTATCCGGCTGCAGCAGGACGTTGGCATCCATGGCGAGCATGCGGTCCACCAGGGTGACGAGCGCGGTCTCCCAGCCTGCCGCCTCGCGGAGCGGGCGGTATTGCATGCGGGTGGCGTAAGGGATGGCGCCCGGCTTGCGGGGGATCTCGCGTCCGACGGCGCGGGCGAGTTGGCGTCCCAGCCAGCGGAGCTCCTCGGCGCGCTCCGCGGGGGAGTGCTTTTCGATGGCGGCCAGCACCGCCGGGGCCTGCTGGAGGGCGGCGGCGGGGGCGCTGTCGAGCAAGCCGGCCCAGGCGGAGAGGCGGCGAATGAATGGGGCATTGGCGTCGTGCAGCACGGCCTGGTACTTGGCCGATGCCGCCGGGTACTGGGCGCCGACGAGCAGGGCGTCGCCGGCGACGAGAGGATCGGGATCCTGCTGAACGTCGGCGAGGATGGGCGGGGTATAGTCCTTCGGCTTGAGGCGCGCCATGGTGACGAGGAACTCATCGTAGTCCAGGCGGATGTCGCGGACGTAGGGTTCGCGGATGGCCGTCAGGCCCGCCTGATACGCCTCGGCGGTGGCGGGGTAATCGCCGGCGCGGAAGAAGAAGAAGCCGGCCAGCGCGCGGTGCGCGGCGTAGGCGGTCTCGCCCGGTTCAACCAGCGCCCGCGCCACCCGATAGGCGCCCGCGCGCTGTTTGGCGCCGAGGAATTCGGCGGCGGTGTCGTAGGACATTTCGTAGGAGCCTGTGCCGAACCAGAGGAAGAACGCCAGATACGCCTCCGGATCGAGGCCGGTGTCCTTCGGCGGGTTTTTGTAGAGGGAGATGGCCGTCTGCAGGAACTGTTTCCGGTTCGGGGTGTTCGGGGGGTAGCGCGTCTCCATCAGCGCATCCACGGTTTTTCTGGCATCGGCAGGCAGGCTGAGCCAGGCGAGGATGCTTTCCTTGAACCCGGTAGCGCAGAGAGTGTTGAGGGCGTTGGCGGCGATGGGGTAGCCGTGTTCGCGTAGGAGCTTGATGCTTTTAGACGCTGCAGAATAGTCAGGTTCCATTGGGCGCGCGCGGTAGAGGTCCTGCAGGCCGGTCATGTCGCCGGTGAGGAGTTTGTGGAGGTTCTCGATGGTGCGGAGGGCGTGCGGGGTCGCTTTGAGCAAATCCTGCAGCTGTTTTGCCGAATCAGCTTCCCAGCCGTTGGTTTTGTCCAAGGCGATGGTGAGCATCATTAGGCGGTCAAAGGAAGGCGCGGTGGCGTGCTTGGACGCAAAATCAGGAATGGCCGCTGTGAGATAGGCCGTGTAGTCTTTCTGCTGGAAGGCCTGTTCGGCGGCAGAGGGTTGGGGGATTGCTGAAAGTGCGGTACTTAAAGATATTAAAGCAGCAATCATTATTATTATATCGCTTATTCTGTGCATTTGATGATATCTTCCTTTCGTCTTCCAGAAAGCCTCCATCACAATGTTTCTAGTGAATAATTACACGCTGGAATTGTCCAACCGTGCATGCACTGCGGCACATGACCACATCTACATCGAGACTTACCCAGGTACAGGTGACGACATTCCCCTGTTCATCAGCGTTATCTAATATGCAATCTCTGCCCCCTGAATGGTGCCAGGGGGATGAACGCTGTAAAGCTGCCGGCCTCAAGCGGTAATATGACATATAGAAAACTTTCCAATTTCCACAGTGTGTTTTCAATTAGAGCCTTATTCCTTAAAGCAGAACCATGATTACTTCATAGTGCTTACAAATCAAAACCACCACACTAATCAACCAAGCGAGACGCCATAAGGCGAGAATCATCAAGTCACCAGCCTCGCAAATTTATTATCATTTCTCGGATATCTTGATTTCCATGAATTAGCCTATAATATAGATATAGCCAGTTAATTCTTTCTGTTTCCAGCAAAGATATCGATGTATAAATACCCGCCCAATCCAGGCTTACTTTACACCAATGTTCCAGGCCTGATAACGCACACTTTGTGTATCGCACGTCACCAATTATATGCTTACATATACAGTGCAATACGTGAACAGGTGAAGATTTTGAAGATTTTTCGATGCTATTTGCGGGTTGGTATCTCATCTTATAGCGTTCAATCGCATCTTCATATCGCTCCGAAATCATGTATAACATCATATCTTCTGCAATAAGGTATTTATCCTTACTGGTGCTGCAATGTGTTTGCAGTTCTGTACGATAACACATTGTTCGCTCTAAATATGCTCTATCAAAATAACCAGTTAGCAACCACTGTGAGTACAACTTCATTGTCCACGAACCGACTAGACCTACTAGATAATATTCTTGTCTTAATTTTTTTTCAGAGATGCTATTTGCCCCATTGATACCTTTAGGTTGATCAAAATCACTTTTTTCTATTGCTGTTTCGGCTGCTTCTGCGGATAGGGATAATAACCTACTCGCAGTCTCATATTTTTCTAGCAACAAATATTTAATGCCATCTAAAAAATAAAAAAATGATTGTTTTTCCATTGAGGTAAATAACCTTCTATCCTCCTCAATATTATAAGTATAATCCGAACAAATAATTTCAATAGATTCGGCAACTGCCATCCACCAGTTATGATTTGCCTTCCTCATTTCTGCTGTGAGCATTGAAACCTCCTTTTTGGATGCAACCCCATAACTCTGTCATGGAATCTATCGTCCTCTGTATTACAGTTGTTCATTATCGCCCAATATGAAGAGCCCCATTCCGTAAGTACAGAAATATGCTTTCAGCTTATCTGTTTCGTGTATATTTACATTATTAAAAATATAACGGCGCAATAATAATGGTACGTTTTGACATTTCAATAAATTCTAGTATATTTTTCATCGATGTTATACTGAGTGCTATCGCTAATTCCTCAATACGCCGTTTTAACTTATCGGGATCTTGTCTCCAAAGGTAATCTTGGTAACGATAAAATTCCATCATGTCAATAAGTTTGGGTCATCAATCATAACGCATAGATCAATAACATCTAATTGGTCATTTACCATCTCAATTAGAGTAACTTGCAACGCTGTATCAGGATTGATCCTATAGTTATCTAGAGCAATAGGGGACACCAGAGGCTGTCCCCTATTTGTCGAGATACTACATCTAGTGTGCTGGGCAGTCAAGTGCATACCCAGGAAATCTAATGCATCTTCATCAACACTCACATCATTGCAGGTACATTTTTATACCCAGCAATCCATACATACACATTTACACCTCTTCACATCTTAATCTGAAGTATAGTAACCTAATACTATCTTCATAATATATCGTTTCGATATATGAAGGATCATAAGCGTTTCGGCGAATAAATAGAAGCTTCCATGATAATGGTTCATCTGGCAACAGCATTGGCTTGAAGGGAGGTATCCACCCCGCTTCAACTTCGGTCGCATATTTTCCATCAGTATACTTTAGTAAATCATCATTATTTAACCAGAGATATCCATCTATAGCGCTAATATATGGATACGGAAAATCAGTATAACGCACATAGCCTTTTGTATAGTAACATTTTTTTATGTTAGTAATCCAAGGGAAATATTTTTGAATTTGAGTACAATCAGTTGAAGTAGTCGCACGAGCCCAGGCCGCT
>JAKPKV010000094.1 GCA_029553475.1 Armatimonadota bacterium | reverse complement strand
GTTACAAAATTGGACCTGGTAACGGGGAAGACCGAAAGTTATGCTACCGGTTTGTCAAAGGAGTTGACAGTAAGCGGTTTTAGGTATGACGATAAATCCAAAAGCGCTCCTCCACCCAGCGCGCCTTCAGCGAATTCAGCCCGACATTCAGCTCCTCCAGCAGGCCGGCGTCCAGCAGCACCTGGTGCACGGGCGCGGGGACGGGGGCGGAGAGCGCGCGCCCGCCGCGCAGCGTGTCCGCGGCGTAATGGCGGACGTGCAGGCGATGATCGCCTTCAGCGTGATACAGCGCCCAGGTACCGTTGAGAGACAGCGTGCCGTGCATGGGGACACCTCGCGTGAAGAGTTAGCAGAGCTATTCGGAGGGGGCGGGGAAAAGTCCTTTCGGTGGTTGCGGGGCGCAAGCGATGGCAGAGCGCAGGATGCGGAAGGTGGGGGAGCGGAGTCGGCGGGGCGCGTGGTTGGCCTCCCGGCGGGGCGGGAAAGACATTTTGTAGGATTTTTTTACGCAAGGTACTTGACAAGTAATGACTCAAGTTATATGATGTCTCCAGCATGATGGGGTTGGTGGGCGAAGCAGAGACCGCCGCCCCGGGAGGGAAAAGGGATGGGAAAAGTGATCGGTATTGACTTGGGCACGACGAACTCCGTCGTCGCGGTGATGGAGGGGGGGGAGCCGACGGTCATCACGAATACGGAGGGCAGCCGGTTGACGCCGTCGGTGGTGGCCTTCACGAAAGCCGGGGAGCGGCTGGTGGGCCAGCCGGCGAAGCGCCAGGCGACGATCAATCCGGAAAACACGGTCTTCTCGATCAAGCGTTTTGTCGGCCGCCGCTATGAAGAGGTGTCCTCCGAGCGCGCCATCGTGCCCTACCAGGTGGTGCCGGGCACCGGCAACCTGGCGGTGGTGGATATCCAGGGCCGGCAGTATACGCCGGAGGAGATCTCCGCGATGGTGCTGCAAAAACTGAAAGCGGACGCGGAGACGTATCTGGGCCAGCCGGTGGAGGCGGCGGTGATCACCGTGCCCGCCTACTTCAACGACGCCCAGCGCAACGCGACGAAGACCGCCGGCGAGGTCGCCGGTCTCAAGGTGCTGCGCATCATCAACGAGCCGACGGCGGCCTCGTTGGCCTACGGCCTCGACCGGAAGAAGGACGAGACCGTGCTGGTGTGGGACCTGGGCGGCGGCACCTTCGACGTGTCCGTGCTGGAGGTCGGCGACGGCGTCTTCGAGGTGAAGTCCACCAACGGCGACACCCACCTGGGCGGCGACGACTGGGACGAGCGCATCGTGAACTGGCTGGCGGACGAGTTCCAGCGCGAGCAGGGCATTGACCTGCGCAAGGACCGCCAGGCGCTGCAGCGGCTGCGCGAGGCGGCGGAGAAGGCGAAGATCGAGCTCTCCAGCATGGTGCAGACGACGATCAACCTCCCCTTCATCACCGCCGATCAGAACGGCCCGAAACACCTGGACATGACGCTCACCCGCGCGAAATTCGAGGATCTGACGCGCGATCTGGTCGAGCGCATGGTGGGGCCGTTCCACAGCGCGCTGAAGGATGCCGGCCTGCAGCCGGGCGATCTGGACGAAGTCATCATGGTCGGCGGCTCCACGCGCATGCCGATGGTCATCGAGCTGGCGCGCACGCTGGTGGGCAAGGAGCCGCACCGCGGGGTGAACCCGGACGAAGTGGTGGCGGTGGGCGCGGCCATCCAGGCCTCGGTGCTCGCCGGCGAGCGCTCCGACATCGTGCTGCTCGACGTGACCCCGCTGTCGCTGGGCATCGAGACGGCGGGGGGCATTTTCACCCGCCTCATCCAGCGCAACACGACGATTCCGACCACGAAGACGGAGACGTTCACCACCTACTCCGACTTCCAGCCGGAAGTGCATATCATGGTCTTCCAGGGCGAGCGCGAAATCGCCCGCGAGAACCGGCTGCTCGGCCAGTTCGACCTGACGGGCATTCCGCCGGCGCCGCGCGGCGTGCCCAAAATTGACGTGACCTTCGACATTGACGTGAACGGCATCGTGCACGTGCGGGCGAAGGATCAGGCCACCGGGCGCGAGCAGAGCATCTCCATCACCGGCTCCGGCACGCTGGACCACGCCGAGGTGGAGCGCATGGTGGACGAGGCGCAGGCGCACGCCGAGGAGGACCGGCGCCGCAAGGAGCTGGCGGAGACGCGCAACGCGGCCGATACCATCGCCTACCAGGTGGAAAAGCAGATCACCGAACTGGGCGACAAGCTGACCGCGGAGGAAAAAAGCGGCCTGGAAGATGGAGTGCGGGACGTCCGCGCGGCGATGAACGGCGAGGATATCGCCGCCACGCGCGCGGCGATGCAGGCGCTGCAGGATCGCATGATGCGCGTCTCGCAGCGGATGTATGAGGCGGCGGGCGCGGGGCAGCCCGGCCCGGACGCCGGTCCGGAGGCCGGACCGGCGGGCGCGCCGCCGGGCGGCGACGACGTGATTGACGCCGAGTATAAAGAGGGGCAGTAACCGTGCTGGACGGCGGGGGTTCCCGGAATCCCCGAATCTATACCACGTCCTGTCTGTGAAAGGAGGAACACTATGAGTCTGATCCGTTGGGACCCTTTTGCCGACATGGCGCAGCTGCGCGAGCAGGTGAACCGGCTCTTCGAGCAGAGCCTGACGCATGCCGGCAACGAACCGATGACCACCCGCGCCTGGGCGCCGGCCGTGGATATCCACGAGACGGACGCCGCCATCGTGCTGGAGATGGAGGTGCCGGGCGTCACGCCGGAGGAGATTGACATCCAGCTCGTCGGCGACACGCTGACGGTGAAGGGCGCGCGCACGCTGGCGCGCGAGGAGGAGGGGTCCGCCGCGAAGCATTACGTGCGCATCGAACGGGCCTATGGCGCCTTCCAGCGCTCCTTCACCCTCGGCATCCCGGTGGAGCAGGGCGGGGTGCGCGCGTCGTATCAGCACGGCGTGCTGGAAATCACCCTCCCGAAAGCCGAATCGGTGAAGCCGAAACAGGTGAAAGTGGAAGTGCAGACGGAGCCGGAGCGAGAGCTGGACGCGAAGTGACGCGGAAGCGTGTGGCCGGGAAGCTTCCCGGCCACACGCTTCTTTTGGATTTTAGATTTTGGATTTTGGAGCTTTCGGACGAAAGAGCAAATGGATGCCGAGGAGTTGTGCATGGGCATGAGGCGTGTAGCATGACGGAAATGGATGGCAGAGATGGATGAGCGGGAGTTCAAACGGCGGACGAAGCGAGCGGCGCTGGAAGTGTTGGCGCTCGTTGAGCGGCTGCCGACGAAACGGATGACGGTTTCGGTGATTGCGCGGCAACTCGCACGCTGTGGGACATCCGTTGGCGAAAACTATCGGGCATCATGCCGGGGGAAGTCGCTGCCTGATGTCATCAGCAAACTCGGCGATGCGGAAGAAGAAGCAGACGAAACGCTTTACTGGATGGAGTTGCTCGTTGAAGGCGGCTACATCCAGGAAAGCGAGATCGCGCCGCTTTACAGGGAGTATGATGAAATTCTCGCCATGCTCGTTGCATCAATTAAAACGCTGCGCAAACGGCTTGAGCTTGAGGCGGAACAGAAACGTGATCGCCAACAGGCTCCAAAATCCAAAATCTAAGATCCAAAATCGAAAGGGGGTGGTCGCCAAATGCCAACCAAGGACTATTACAGCATACTCGGCGTGGCGCGCACGGCGACGGACAAGGACATCAAGTCCGCCTACCGGAAGCTGGCGCGCAAGTACCACCCCGACGTGAACCCGGGGGACGCGGCGGCGGAGGCGCGCTTCAAGGACGTGGCGGAAGCCTACGAGGTGCTGTCGAGTCCGGAGATGCGGAAGAAATATGACAAATTCGGCCACCTGGGCGAGGGCTGGCGGCACGCCGGCGACGGGCCGTTCGGCTATGGCCCCGGTCCGGGCGCCGGCGCGGGACCGGGCGGCGGCGCGGGCGGGGGCGAGTGGCAGCAGGTTTTCGTGAACCCGGAGGAGACGGGGCAGTTCGATCTGGGCGATCTGCTGGGCGGACTGCTGGGCGGCCGTGCCGGCCGCGGGCGGCGCCAGCAGCGTGAACGTGGCGAGGAGTTGCAGCACGCGGTAGACATCACGCTGGAAGAGGCGTTCCACGGCACCGAGCGGACGATTGCCCTGGTGACGCAGGAGACGTGCCCCACCTGCGGCGGGCGGGGGATGACGCAGCAGCGCGTCTGCCCCACCTGCGGCGGCGCGGGGGCGGTGGAACGGCCGAAGCGGCTGACGGTGAAAATCCCCCGCGGCGTGGCCGACGGCGCGAAGGTGCGCGTGGCCGGCCAGGGCGGACCGGGCATCGGCGGCGGGCCGGCGGGCGACCTGTATCTCATCCCGCACATCCAGCCGCACCCGCGCTTCGAGCGCAAAGGCGACGATCTGTATACCGACGTGGCGGTCTCCTTCCCCGAAGCGGCACTGGGCGCCGAGGTGCCGGTGACCACGCTGGACGGCGGCCGGCTGACGGCGCGCGTGCCGGCGGGCACCTCCTCCGGGCAGAAGCTGCGCCTGCGCGGCAAGGGGATGCCCCGCCTGCGCGGCGAGGGCGCCGGCGACCTGTACGTGGCGGTGCGCGTGATGGTGCCGAAGGAGCTGACGCCGCGCGAGCGCGCGCTCATCGAGGAGCTCGGACGGCTGCGGCCGGAGAACCCGCGCGCGGAGCCATGAGGCCGGGGAGGAGGGACGACGTATGGCAGATGAGGAACGACGGGCGACGTGTTGGGAGCCGCGATTTACCATCAGTATTATCGCGGAGATGCTGGAGATTCACCCGCAGACGCTGCGGTTATACGAGCGCATGGGCTTGATTCGCCCGCAGCGGCGCGGGCATATCCGCATGTTCTGCGAGGCGGATATTGAACGGTTGCGCCAGATTCAGCGCTTGAAAAACGACCTGGGGGTGAATCTGGCGGGGATCGAGGTGATCCTGCGCCTGCTCGACCGCATCGAGGAGCTGCAGGGGGAGGTGGAGCGCGTGCGCGCGCAGGCGAAACGGCGTTTGAAGCGGATTACGCAGGAGTGGTAACGTGGAGGGGACCGATCATGGCGAATGGTTTTGATAAATTCACGGAAAAGGCGCAGGAAGCCTTGATGATCTCGCAAGCGATCATGCAGCGCTTCCAGCATATGCAGCTCGATACCGACCACCTGCTGCTGGCGCTGCTGGAGCAGCCGGAGGGGACGGCGCCGAAGCTGCTGGCGGAGATGAAGGTGGATGCCGCGCGGCTGGCCGACGCGGTGAAACGCTCGCTGGAGCGCATGCCGAAGGTGCAGGGCGGCGGGCGGCAGGCGCAGGTCTATCCGACGCCGGCCACGCAAATCGTGCTGGGCGAGCTCAGCCCGGCCATCGCGCAGCGCATGGGCGACGACTACGTGGCGACCGAGCACATCCTGCTCGGCATCATCGAGGAGGGGGCGTCCGACGCCGCGCACCTGCTGCGCGATCTGGGCGTCACCCGGGAGGCGGTGGAGCGCGCGCTCGCGGCGGTGCGCGGCAGCCAGCGCATCACCGAGCCGGGCGCGGAGGGCACGTACCAGGCGTTGGCCAAATACAGCCGCGACCTGACGCAGCTCGCCCGCGAGGGGAAACTCGACCCGGTGATCGGGCGCGACGACGAAGTGCGCCGGGTGATCGAAATCCTCTCCCGCCGCACGAAGAACAACCCGGCGCTCATCGGCGAGCCGGGGGTGGGGAAGACGGCGATTGTCGAGGGGCTGGCGCAGGCGATCATCGCGGCGCGCGTGCCGCAGACCTTGAAGAATAAGCGCGTCATCTCGCTGGACCTCTCCAGCATGGTGGCGGGCTCGAAATTCCGCGGCGAGTTCGAAGAGCGCCTGAAGGCGGTGATGGATGAAATCCGCGCCGCGCAGGGCGAGATCATCCTCTTCATTGACGAGCTGCACACCGTGGTGGGCGCGGGCGCGGCCGAGGGGGCGATTGACGCCTCCACCATGCTGAAGCCGGCGCTGGCGCGCGGCGAGCTGCAATGCGTGGGCGCCACCACGCTGGATGAGTACCGCAAGCACATCGAGAAGGATCCGGCGCTGGAGCGGCGATTCCAGCCGGTCTACGTCGAGGAGCCGAATATCGAGGAGGCGATAGCCATCCTGCGCGGGCTGCGCGAACGCTACGAGCAGCACCACGCGGTGAGTTATACGGATGAGGCGCTGGAGGCCGCGGTGAAGCTGTCCGCGCGCTACATCGCCGGCCGTTTCCTGCCGGACAAAGCCATTGACCTGATGGACGAGGCGGGGGCGCGGCGGCACATCGAGGCGCTGCTCATCCCCGGCGACGTGCGCGAGCTGGAAGCGCGGGCGCTGGAGCTGGAAAATCAGCGCAACGACGCGGCGCTGCGCCAGGATTACGAAGGCGCGGCGCGCTTCCAGCAGCAGATCGCCCGGCTGCGCGCGGAGATCGCGGAGAAAGAAGAGGCCCGTCCGCAGGTGGAGTCCGTGGTGACAGCGGAGGATATCGCCGCGCTCATCGCCAGCATGACCGGCATCCCGGTGGCGCGCATGTTCGAGGAAGAGGCCCACCGGCTGCTCAATATGGAGGAGGAGCTGCATCGCCGGCTGATTGACCAGGCGCATGCGGTGCACGCCGTCTCCGAGGCGATCCGCCGCGCCCGCGCCGGGCTGAAAGATCCGAAGCGGCCCATCGGCTCCTTCGTCTTCATGGGGCCCACGGGGGTGGGGAAAACGGAGCTGGCGCGCGCGCTGGCCGCGTATCTGTTCGAAGATGAAGAGGCGATGGTGCGCATTGACATGTCGGAATATATGGAGAAGCACACCGTCTCCCGCCTCATCGGCGCGCCGCCGGGGTACGTGGGCTACGAGGAAGGCGGCCAGTTGACGGAGGCGGTGCGGCGGCGGCCGTACCGGGTGATCCTCCTCGACGAGATCGAGAAGGCGCACCCGGACGTGCTGAACATCCTGCTGCAGATTCTGGAGGACGGGCGGCTGACGGACAACATGGGCCGTACGGCGGATTTCCGCAACACCATCATCATCATGACGAGCAACGTGGGCAGCCAGCACGTGCTGGGCGAGCGGGGCACGCGCATCGGTTTTGCGGTGAGCAACGAACCGGCGGTGACCGAGCAGAGCTACGAGACGATGCAGAACCGCGCGCTGGGCGAGCTGAAGAATCTCTTCCGCCCGGAGCTGCTCAACCGCATTGACGAAGTGGTGGTTTTCCTGCCGCTGTCGCTGGCGGATATGGGGCGCATCGTGGACCTGATGATCGGGCACGTGCGGGCGAATCTCTCCGAGCGCGGGATCACCGTCCGACTGACTGAGGCGGGACGGACGCGGCTGGCCGAGGAAGGCTACGATCCCGCCTACGGGGCGCGGCCGCTGCGGCGCGTGATACAGCGCCAGGTGGAAAACCAGATTTCGCGCGGACTGCTGGACAGGACTTTTCGCGACGGCGATACCATCATCGTGGATGTCGAGGAGGGGCGCATCGTCGCGCGGCTGTACGTCGAGGGGGAACAGCATCCCGCGGCATGACGGTAGGGGGCGTTTCCGGCGGGGGTCACCTCTCCCCCCGGCCCCCTCCCCTAAGCGGGGAGGGGGAGCGAGCGGAGAGGTGACCTCATGCCCCGTCGGAGCGGCGGGCACGCGCCGAGACGGCTCGGACAGTTTTTCAGGGCCGCTGCGTGCGCATCTGCGTCGCCTGGTCGGCGAGTTCGGGGGCATAGGTGACGCAGGCGTTGCGTCCCCGGGCTTTCGCGGCATACATGGCCAGGTCAGCGCGCTGCAGCAGCGCTTCGACGGTCGCGCCGTCGTCGGGCGCGAAGCAGATGCCCAGGCTCGGGGTGATGTCGAGGGCGCGGCCGGCGACCGTCAACGGCTGCTGGAAGGCGGTCAGCACGCGCTGCACGGTCATCATGGCATTCTCGCGCGAGCCGATCGCCGGCAGCACGAGGACGAATTCATCGCCGCTGAGGCGCGCCACCGTATCGCTATCACGGACGCAGCCGTTCAGACGGCGCGCGACCTGCACCAGCAAGTCATCACCCGCGATGTGCCCGCAGGTATCGTTGACCTCCTTGAAACGGTCGAGGTCCATGAGCATGACGGCGACGAGAATCTGCTCGCGCTGGACGCGCGCCAGCGCGCGATTCAGGCGGTCCTGCAACAGCAGGCGGTTGGGGAGGCCGGTGAGCGCATCGTAATAGGCGAGGTAACTGAGGCGCGATTCCGCCTGTTTTCGCGCGGTGATATCGCGCATGACGCCGAGCAGTCCGGTGGGATGGCCCGTGTCATCGCGCAGGAAGTTGGCGGTGACTTCGGTCCAGATCATCGCGCCGTCTTTGCAGCGGAGCTCGAGCTCCAGCACGCGCGACCGATTCGGGTCCTCCGCCGCGTGCTCTTTTTCGACCTCTTCCGCTAACGCGCGCATGGCGCGGTCGCGCGAGGCCGGGGCGAGCACGTCGGTGAGGGTATGGCCGACGACCTCCTCCGGGGTGAACCCGGTCATCCGCGCGATGGACGGACTGACGTAGGTGATGCGCCCCTCCATGTCGATGGACCAGATCAGGTCGCTGACGTGTTCCGCGAGGATGCGATAGCGGCGTTCGCTCTGCCGCAGCTCAGTGATCGCGCGCATCCGGGTATAGCGATAGCCGAGGACGGAGGCATACAGCTCCGCCAGCTCGCGCGCGCCGTCCCGCACGGGCCCGGCGGCGCGCGCGTCATCCACGCTCAGGAAGCCGATGATCTCTTCGGCATCCCGGATGGGCGCGAGCAGGTGCGTACCGCGACCGACGGCGCGCGCCGGGTGATCGGCCGGCTCGGCGTCATCGTCGCTGATGCGGGCGCACTGCTGCTCGGCATGCCGGCGTCCCATCATGCTGTCCGGGGAGAGCGGCACGCGCAGGTGGCGCTCGTCGCGCAGCGCGCCGCGCTCATCCAGGCCATAGGTGCCGATGACGGAGCCGGGCGCGTTCGGGTCCAGGAGCCAGATGGCGATGCGCGCGAAGCCGAGGCGGTGGTGACCGAGCTCCACGGCGTGGCGGAAGAGGTCATCCGGCGTCGCGGTCTCGACGAGGGCGTTCCGCACGTCATGCAGCGCGCGCAGCCGCGCGATGAGCTGGCGTTCTTCCGCGCGGGCGTCGCGTAGCGCGCCTTCCGCCCGCACGCGGTCGGTGATGTCGCGCACGTATTCGATCACCCCGATCACCTGATCGGACGCGTCGTCGCGCAGCGGGAAGGTGAAGAGCTCAACCCAGCCGTTCACCTGCCCGCCGCCGTCACGCAGCGGCACGATCGCCTGCGCGGACTCGCCGGTCCGCAGCGTGCGCAGGGAGGGACAATGCTCGCAGGGGAGGGTCTGGCCGTGATACGCCTGATAACACCGTTTGCCGACCAAAGGCGCGCGCGCGGCGTTCCAGCGCTCCATGGCCGGATTGGCGACCAGGACGGTCAGGTTCGCGTCGAGGATGGAGATGCCGTCCTGAATATGCGTGAAGATGTTGGTGATGTAGCGCTCAGTGGCCTGGAGGTTCTGGGCCGCCTGATAGGCGAGGGTGCGGTCAGTGAGGGTCACGAGGATGAACGCGACGGCGCCGTCCGGGCTCAGGATCGGCGCGGCGCTCATCGCCAGCGTCACGCGGGAGCCATTGCGCCGCGTCAGGCTCAGCTCGAAATCGCGGATCGCGTGGCCGGTCAGGGTGATCTGGCGGGAGGGAAAGGCCTCGTCCGGCAGCGACCGGCCGTCACGCGTGGTCATGGTGACCGGGAAATCGCGAATCGTCTGCCCGAGTATCTCATGCTGGGCAAAGCCGAGGAGCTGCTCCGCGCGCGACGACAGGTAGCGCACGCGACCGTCCGGATGGAGCACGACCGCGCCGTCCGCGATGGAATCCAAGGCCGGAAGCCAACCCGCCAGTATCGCCGGCATCTCGCCGGACACCGGCTCGCCCCCGTTCTCCAGGTCCTGTGTCATACCACTCCACGCGCGCCACGCGCGAGACAACAGCGAAGGCCTTCGGCGTCGTCTCCCGCCGCTCCTACCACTCCGCGCGCGGAACACCAGCGCGCGCGGGCGAGCGCGCATACTCTATCATTCCATGCTGTTTACGGCTTTCTTAGCGCTTCCTCGCACAATTTCTCCCGCCGGGTATGATCGTGGGCGGTGATGCGCGCCGCCGCCAGGCCGCCGGCAGCCGGCGGCGGCGTGTTGGTCGCCCGTCAAGGCCATCGCCGTCTTTCTGTGTGCATGGGTTGGAACAAATCGTGAAATATGTTACAATTCCTCGGTTTGTGCGAGACTCGGGGACACATCCCCACGACGGAGAGTGACGAATGTCCACCTATCAGTTACCGTACCAGGACAGCAGGGGCTTCACCAATTGCCTCCTGTGCGCCATCGGGGGCGACGGGGCCAATATGGCGGCCAAGCTGCTGTTCAAGCTGGGTGCCAAGTATTTGGACCTCGATGGCGCTTACGACGCGCGCTACGGCAGTGAGAAGAAGGGCACGCCGACAGACGTGTCGCTGAAGTTCTGCTACTTCGGGACGCCGGTGCTGGAAAGCGGTCCGAACAACCGGCCGCACATCCTGGTGGTGTTCCGCGAAGAGCTGATCCTCACCCAGGGACTGAACCGCGGCCTGCAGGAGAACGCGACGGTGATCGTGAACACCACGAAGAGCGCCGATGAGATTCGCGCGATGCTGCAGCTGCACAGCGGCACGATCTACACCCTCGACGCCATGCGCATCGCGGAGGAGACCGGCTCGCGCCTGAACATGCCGATGATGGCGATGCTCGCCCACGTGCTCGGCTTCCCCGAGGACGCCATCAAGCACGCGATCGAAGACACCTGGCCGCGCGCGGTGAAAGCGAACCTCGCCGCGTACGAGCAGGCGGTGGCGCACTCCTTCAGCCGGACCTTCGCGGCGGACGGCCGCTATCCGCTGGCGCCGCCCGCGGAAGTGCGCGGCAAGCTGGGCTACGACAACATGCTGGACGGCGGCGCCATTGACACCGCCGCGCACAGCACGGTCGGCAAGAACAATGCCCACGTGCGCTTCAACGAGCCGCCGGCGTATGCCCGCGAGCTCTGCATTGACTGCGCGAAGTGCCTCGTCGTCTGCGCGGACCCCGGCGCCATCCACTGGGAAGACGGCAAGATGGTGGGCATTGATCTCACGTACTGCAAGGGCTGCATGCGCTGCGTCGCGGTGTGCCCGGAGACCAAGCGAGGCAAGGCGCTGACGAACCCTGCCCTTAAAGAGGTGGAAGCATGAGCGTAATGGCGAAAGCGAAACAGACGATGTTCCTCGGCAACGGCAATGATGCGGCCGCCGAGGCGATTATGCATATCGGGTTCGACGGGGAAGGGTACTACCCGATCACCCCGTCGTCGGAAGTCGGCGAGCTCATCAACAGGGCCAACGCCGACGGGCGCGCGGACGTGAGCTTCGTCATCGGCACCAGCGAGCTGGCGGCCATCGGCATCTGCGCGGGCATGGCGCTCGCCGGCGGCCGCGTGGTGGACGTCACCTCCGCCCAGGGGCTGCTGCTGAAGGCCGAAGAGATGCCCGCCATCTCCGGCATGGGCCTGCCCATGGTGCTCAACCTGTCCTGCCGCGAAGTCTCCGCGCCGCTCAACATCAAGAACGGCCACTCGGACCTCGCCGCGGCGCTGGGCTACGGCTGGCTCATCTTCATGGCGCCGAACGTGCAGGCCGTGTATGACATGAACATCATCGCCATCAAGGTGGCGGAGGCGGTGGGCCTGCCGGCCATCGTGGCGTATGACGGCTTCCATACCAGCCATGCTAACCGCCGCATCAGCGTCTTCGCGGACCCGCAGGACGTGGCGGCGTTCGTCGGCCCGAAGCCGAAGCGCCGCACCGTGCTGGATATGGACGAGCCGACGACCTTCGGCCCGTACATGAACGATGACGTGATCAACACCAAGGTGCACATGGAGCGGAAGATGGCGCAGGCGTATGCGCTGCTGCCGCAGATCTTCGCCGAGTTCGCCGAGGTGGCCGGCCGCCGCTATGATTTCGTCGGCACCTACGGCGACGATGACGCGGAAGCCGGCATGCTGGTGCTGAACTCCGCCGCCGAGGCCGCGAAAGTGGTGGTAGACGAGCTGAAGGCGGAGGGCACGGCGGTGAAGCTCATCGAGCCGTACGTGCTGCGCCCCTACCCGGCGAAGGAAATCGTGGCCGCCGTGGGCGGCCTGAAGCGGCTGGTCGTCGCCGAGCGCGTGTCGCAGTACGGCGCCGGCAACTACCTGGAGAACGAGGTGGCCGCCGCCCTGCATCACGCGGGGAAAGACACCGAGGTCATCAGCCGCGTCTACGGCATCGGCGGGCTGAACTTCCGGCCCGACGAGGATGCGCGCCCGCTGTTCGAGCTGGCGCTGAGCTGGCCGGAGGTAGACGCGAGCGCGAAGACGCTGGAAGGGCGCTATTGGGGCGCCTGGGCCGGTGATGCCGACTATCAGCCGCCGGTGACGATGGACGTGCTGACCACCGAGCAGACGACGCTCAACGCGCAGTACGGCGACAGCCGCCCGGACGTGAAGCAGCTCCGCGAGCTGTCGAAGATGCCCACCCGCGTGGACAAGCACTCCGCCTGTCCGGGCTGCGGCATCTTCACGAACCTGAACCTGTTCCTGCGCGGCATTGACGGGCAGGTGGTGCTGCTGTTCAACACCGGCTGCGGCATGGTGGTGACCACCGGGTATCCGTTCACCGCCTTCAAGGTGCCGTATATCCACAATCTGTTCCATAACGCCTCCTCCACGGCATCCGGCGTGATCGAGATGTACCATCGCTTCCGCGCGAAGGGCCTCATCCCCGATGAGGAGATCACCTTCGTCTGCGTCTCCGGCGACGGCGGCGACGACATCGGCATGGACCAGCTCATCGGCTCCGCCCTGCGTGACGATCCGATGATCTTCCTGGAATACGACAACAAGGGCTACATGAACACCGGCGGGCAGATGTGCTACACCGGCATCTTCGGGCAGCGCAACTCCAACGCCAATATCGGCGCGTGCCAGATCGGGAAGCAGACGCATCACAAAGATATCGTCGAAATCCTGCGCGGCACCGGGGCCAGCTACCTGTTCCACGCGGCCGAGAGCCACCACCTCGACATGATCGCGAAAGCGCGCAAGGCGCAGGCGGCGGTACGCGCCGGGCACTTCGCCTTCGGCAAGCTCTTTTCGGTGTGCCCGCTGAACTGGGGGTCGGATCCGAGCCGCGGCACGGAGATCGTGGATACGGTGGTGAAGGCGTGCATCCATCCGCTCTACGAGATCGACAACGGCGTCACCCGCCTGAGCTACGATCCCGACGCGCGCGGTGAAAAGGCGCCCGTCACCGATGCCCTGCGCATCATGGGCAGCGCCTTCGCGCATCTGGCGGCCGATCGGTGCGCGCACATCGCCGCGCAGATTCAAGAGGAAGTGGATATCCGCTGGGCACGGTTGAAGGCGCGCGCGGAGCACGAGATCCTCTAGTCCGCACCGCGTCAGCACCACGCAACCGC
This sequence comes from Armatimonadota bacterium, assembly GCA_029553475.1. Classification (GTDB taxonomy): domain Bacteria; phylum Armatimonadota; class Hebobacteria; order CAIYQO01; family CAIYQO01; genus JAKIYB01. Next base: position 41,301 of record JAKPKV010000094.1, on the reverse strand, counting down.
GGGGCACGGCAGCGGCCGTGCCCCGCGGTTTGTCTGCATCGCCCAACAGTGCCGTCGTTTATCGCGCTCCCGTCCGGACTGCGCCAGTGCGGGCGGGTACAGACATCGTGGCGTCATGCCTATCGCGGGCGCAGGCCGGCTGTTGCGGCGGGTTGCTTGCGCAGTCGCGAGTTTGATGATACAGTGTAGTCGGTTGGATTGCCGGGAGAAGCGAGGATGCCTGTCATCCCAGAGGTTCCGCCGTCCGCCGCATCAGGCCGACGCGAGGTTGCGACGACGCGCCCGCGAATCGGCAGTCTGTAAAGGAGAAAGGTTACGATGGGCAAGAAGTTGTATGTGGGAAACCTGAGCTACTCCACTGACAGTGGCGATCTGGAGCAGCTCTTCTCCCAGTTCGGCACGGTCGCCAGCGCGGAGGTGATCATGGACCGTGCCACCGGTCGGAGCAAAGGCTTCGGCTTTGTGGAGATGGGTTCCGACGATGAGGCGAAGGCGGCGGCAACGGCGCTGAACGGCAAAGAAGTCGGCGGGCGCCCGCTCACCGTGAATGAAGCCCGCCCGCGCGAAGAGCGCGGCTTCGGCGGTGGCGGCGGCGGCGGTCGCGGCTACGGCGGCGGCGGCGGCGGCGGTCGCTCCCGCGGCTGGTAAGCTGATGACGGGCGCGCCCCACCCGCTCGCGGGTGGGGCGCGCCCGTCCGAAGACACCCTGCGTACACGGTTACGTTGAGACCCGTCCGTGCCCGACACGCCACGCGTGCCGATCATGACCGTTCCGTCACCGTCGTGGTTCAGCACGCCTGTTCCACTGCACGATGCGGCCCTGCCATGAGTCGGCTGTCTCCCCTCATGCCCCGCTTCTGCCCTCTCCTCATGCGGCGTTTCATTGCCGGCGGCATCGGTCGCTGATGGTCGCAGAGCCGGCCGAAGACGTAGCGGCTGGTGAAGCAGTTTCCGCTGGAACTGGAGCTGAATCCTGGTGATGATCCTGGCAAAGCAAGGCGGGAGACGATCTACGTATATTGGTATTGGGCCAAGGATACGCAGGCAGCCGGAAGATTCTCGGCACGCGCCGCCGCATCCGGTATAATAGCTTCCATATGGCGGATATCCACAAAATCGGGCTGTTCACCCGGCGCGGGGCGCGCGTGCTGCTCTGTCGGAAGCGGACACTGGCGGCGTTGATCCTCCCCGGCGGGCGTCTCGAAGCCGGCGAATCGGCGATGGCCTGCCTGGGACGCGAGCTGCGCGAGGAGTTGGGCGACGTGACGCTGGCGAACGCGCGTTACCTTGGCACGTATGAGGACCGCGCGGCCTCCGCTGACCCCGCCATCGTGCAGACGGTGGAGATTCAGCTCTACGGCGGCGAATTGCGCGGTGATCCGGTGGCCGCAGCGGAAATTGCCGAGCTGGTCTGGTTCGGGCCGGATGACGACGGGAGCCGGCTCTCGCCCATCCTCGTCAATCACATCTTCCCCGACCTCATCCAACGTGGCCTGCTGCCGTGGAGGCAGCCGTGACCGCCATCGAACTCCTCGCTCCCGCGAGAGACCTGGCCTGCGGCATGGCGGCCATCGCCGCCGGCGCCGACGCCGTGTATCTCGGCGCCGGGCGTTTTGGCGCGCGCGAGGCGGCGGGCAACGCGCTGGCCGATATCGAGGCGCTGACGCGCGCGGCCCACGCCTACTGGGCGCGCGTCTACGTCACCGTCAACACGCTGCTCACCGACGAGGAGCTGCCGGCGGCGCAGCGCCTCATCGCGCGGCTGTATCACCTCGGCGTGGACGGCATTATCATCCAGGACGCCGGCCTGCTCGCGCTCGATCTCCCGCCCCTCCCGCTCATCGCCAGCACGCAGATGCATAACCACACGCCGGCGCGCGTCGCTTTTTTGGAAGGCGTGGGCATCCAGCGCGCCATCCTCGCGCGCGAATTGTCGCTGGAGGAGATGCGCGCCATCCGCGCGCGCACCAGCATCGAGCTGGAGGCGTTCGTCCATGGCGCGCTGTGCGTCGGCTACAGCGGGCAGTGCTATCTCAGCTACGCGCGGGGCGGGCGCAGCGGCAACCGCGGCCAGTGCGCCCAGCCGTGTCGGAAATCCTACACCCTCACCGACGCCGACGGCGCCGTCCTTGCCCGCCATAAACACCTGCTCTCGCTGCGCGACCTGAACCTCACCGATCATCTCGCCGATCTGCTCGACGCCGGCATCTGCGCCTTCAAGATCGAGGGGCGTTTGAAGGACCGGGCCTACGTGACCAATGTCGTGGCGCATTACCGGCGGGCGCTGGATGACCTGCTGCCGCGTTTCGGCATGCGGCGCAGCTCATCCGGCACCAGCGTCTACGATTTCACGCCGGACCCGGCGAAGACCTTCAACCGCGGTTTCTGCAGCTACGGTATTGCGGGACGTACTGAGTCCACCGCCGCCCTCGATACCCCGAAGATGGTGGGAGAGCGCATCGGGCCGGTGACGGCGATCACGCCGCGCGGCGCGCGCGTGGAGCGCGCGGCTGTGCTGCATCCAGGCGATGGCCTGTGCTTTTTCGACGACGCCGGCGTTTTGCGCGGCACCACCGTGAACGGCGTCGTCGGCGACCTGCTGCTGCTGGCAACGCTCGATCGCCTGAGCGCGGGTATCGTGCTGTACCGCAACCACGACCACGCGTTCCTGACGCGGCTGGCGAAGACGCGGACGGCGCGCACCATCGCCGTGCAGTTTCTCCTGCGCGAGACGGAAGCTGGGGTGGCGTTGTCGGCGGTGGATGAGGATGGCAACCGCGCGGAGATGCTGCGGCGGTGCGAAAAAGTGCCGGCGAAACAGCCGGAGACGGCGCTGGCGAAGATCGAAAAGCAGCTTCGCAAGACCGGCGGCACGCTGTTCGCCTGTGCCGGGGTCATTGCGCTCACGCGACCGCTCTTTTTGCCGGTGGCGGTGTTGAACGGCCTGCGACGCGATGCGCTGGCGGCACTGGCCGCCGAACGAGAGCAGCGACGTCCGGTGCGGCAGGGTGGGGCGCTCCGCAATGCTATCCCTTTCCCGGAGTCAGCGCTGACCTTCACCGGCAACGTGCTGAACAGCACGGCGGCGGCGTTTTATCGCCGTCACGGCGTCACGGAGATCGAGCCCGCGGCGGAGACCGGCATGGTGGACCTGCGCGGCCGCGCGGTGATGACGGCGCGCTACTGTCTCCGCCATCAGCTGCGCCGCTGTCCGCGGCACGGGGCGCAATGCGCCTCGCCGCTCTATCTTACCGATAGGGAAGGCAATCGCCTGGAGCTGCGATTTGCCTGCGATCGCTGCGAGATGGACGTCTATCTCGCGGAATAGGATGACCCATGGAGATTATCGCCATCACGAAACGGCTGGCGGCTGACGTGGACGCGCTTCCCTTCGCGGCGCCCACCGCCTACATCTATAACCCGCTGGATTACGCGTGGGCGCCGCACGAGCAATACCTGCGGCGATTCGGACAGGGCACGCGCGAGGTGCTGCTCTTGGGGATGAATCCCGGCCCATTTGGCATGGCGCAGACGGGGGTGCCATTCGGCGACCCGGTGATGGTGCGCGAGTGGATGGGCATCGAGGCGCCGGTGGGCAAGCCGGCGCGCGAACACCCCAAACGGCCCGTGGAGGGCTTTGCGAGCACGCGGCGCGAGGTGAGCGGCATGCGGCTGTGGGGGTGGGCGCGCGACCGCTGGGGCACGCCGGAGGCGTTCTTCGCCCGCTGCTTCGTGGCGAATTACTGCCCGCTGGTCTTCATGGAAGAGAGCGGGAAGAACCGCACGCCCGATAAACTGCCGGCGGCGGAAACCGCCGCCCTGTACGCCGCCTGCGACCGCGCCCTCCGCGCCATCGTCGCGATCATGCGGCCCCGGGTCGCCATCGGCATCGGCGGCTTCGCCGAAGCGCGCCTGCTCGCCGCCCTCGCCGGACTCGCTATCCCTATTGACCGCCTGCTCCATCCCAGTCCCGCCAACCCGCAGGCCAACGCCGGCTGGGGCGACTTTGCCGACGCGAAGTTCGCCGAGCTCGGGTTGCTGTAGCGCGCCGCGGAGAGCGCGGAGAGTGAAAAGCTGTATCCGTAGTTACACCACCGCGCGGAGATGTCACAACACCTCCAGGATGCGCTCGGCGTTTCCGTGGAGGATGGCGTGGCGGTCGGCGTCCTCGATGTCGGCGAAGAGGACGCAGCCCAGGGTGTAGTGCGGGTTGAACCAGGGGAGATCGGTGCCGAAGATGAGCTTTTCCGCGCCGGCGCCGCGCACGGCCTGTTCGATGAAGCCGGGGACGTGTTCGGCGGCGGTGAGCTCCAGGTAGACGTTCGGCAGTGCGGCGGCCAGCGCGATGGCGCGCGGGAAATCACCCCAGCAGGAGTGGCCGAGGAGGAAGAGCATCGCCGGATACTGCTCGGCAATCGTCCGGCAGGCGACGGCGTCGCAGCGCGGATCGGCCCAGGTGTGGGCGAGCACGAGCTGGCGGTGTGTATTCGCCCAGGCGAAGAGCGGCTGATACGCCGCGCCGGTGAGCGGATAATCGTGCATGGCGGGGTGAATTTTGAAGCCGACGATGCCGGGCGTCTCCAGCGACCGCGCCAGCAGCGCGTCCAGGGTCTCCGGATAGTGGGGATTGAAGACCAGGTACCCGAGGAAGCGGTCCGGATGCGCCGCCAGCATGGCGAAGGTGAGATCGTTGCCCTCCACCGGCGCGAGCAAGGCGGCATGCGGGGCGATGGCGATCTTCGCCACCCCGCAGCGGTCCATGGTGCGCAGGATGCCGTCCACGTCCGGGGCGGGGAAGTAGATGCCGGCGAAGCGGTCGGGATGGGTGTGCAGATCGTAGATGGGGCATGCGGCGAGCTTGCCCTGGGCGAGAAAGGCTTCCACCAGCGGGGTCATGCGGCTCATATCCGCGCCTCCGCGAGCAGCAGCCGGAGATTCCCGCCGGCGATGGCGGCGATGGCGGCTTCCGGCAGACCGCAGTGCAGCAGCGGCAAAAGGCTGGCGCCCGGCTGGCGATCGGGGAAGCTGCTGCCATACAGCAGGCGGTGTGCGCCATAGCGTTCCACCAGCGGGGGAAGCTGCCCCTCGACGAACAGCGTGCTCGTTGCCAGCAGCAAATCCGGGTAACGCGCCAGCAGCGGGCGGAAGAAGCGATCATCACCCCACAGTGCCGTGGTCACGCAGACCAGCCGCAAGCCCGGCGCGTCGCGCAACAGATCGGCGATGGGCTGCCAGCGCTCGCCTTCCACCTTCACGAAGAGGGGGACGCGGCGGGGGATGAGCGCGTCGATGAGCGGGCCGAGGGTGGTCATATCCAGCAGATAGCGGTGTTTTTCCGGATACGCCCAGAGCGCCCGTACTCCGGCGGCGGCCATCGCGGACAGGAAGGCATCCACCGTGCCCATCTCTTCGGTGTGTGGGGGCAGGATGGCCCATGTCGGCGCCAGTGACGGATATTCCCGCGTTTCCGCGATGACGCGGGCGTTGCCGACGGCCGGGTGCTGTTCGTAGTGCGCGGCGTGGGTGACTAACGCCTGACCCACGCCGATTGCGCCGAGGAGCTGCGCGAGCGCCCCGGCGGTGGGGCACTGGATGGGATTGGGCACCACGCGCCGCCCGAATTCGGCGTGACAATCAAACCACTGCACGGGAGATCCCTCCTGCACAGAAGTAGCTTCGTCATCTCACCGCCGATCCCTCCCCGTTCGTGAGGATGTGGGAGAGGGTGGGGTGTTCGCGTATGATGCCGATGGGCGGTTACCCCACAATTTTCTGCATTTTCGCCAAACGGGGGAAGCCATCTTTCAGGCAAGGCAATCAACCCATCCCGTTCGTAGTCAGCGACGCAGCGGAGCGGAGTAGCGTGCGGGGGTGCTGACGGTTGCAGACACGCACATCCCGTTCGTAGTCAAGCATGCAGCGGCGCGGCTTGTCCCCCGTAGTGTAGTGGGTCGTCACGATGTACCTTGCCTCTTCCATCGTAGGGAGCGCCCGCCGTGGCGCTCCGGGTCGCCGCAGGGTTGAGCCGATGCGGGCGAGGGCCAACTGGTGACCGCGGGCGGCTCGACAAAATGAACACCGGAACGCCACCCACGATTTCATCGGGGCAGGCAGGAGGGCGTTCCCTACGATGGACGAGACAAGCTACAACGTGACAACCCACTACACCCTGTAGCTTTAGTGAAGGGGGGGGAGTGCCATGCGAGTTTGCTGGCGGTTGCACGCCCAATGGGGACAGTCCCGGTGCAGCCCCTGTGGATCAACGGGTCACGGCGTTCAGAGGGACAGTCCCCAGTGTGACGGCACTCCGCTGCGCTGCGTGCCTGACTACGAACGAGTTTTGATGTTACCGGGGTGCAGAGGCGGACGCGCCTTGCTGCGGCTGCGGCGCTACTACGAACGAAGAGGCATACGCCGGGGGCAGAACACGGGCACGGGGAGGTGCACAAGAAGGCCCCGGACGATCACTGGCGCGGGAATTTTACCGCAGGTCCGCCAGGAAGTGGGCGGCGCGGGCGCGGAGGCGTGCCGCCATTGCGCGCCCGACGGCTTCGGGCGTCTCGTCGGCGGTCATCTGCTCGCGGACGATCTCTCCCCCGGCGGGATGGCAGAGCGCGGCGGAGAGGGTGAGGCGCGGCCCCTCCACGGTGGCCAGCACGCCCAACGGGATCGCGCAGCCGCCGCCCAGCTCCGCCAGCACGGTGCGTTCGGCGCGGGCCGCGCGCATGGTGGCGTCGTCATTGAGCGGCGCCAGCGCCGCGATGAGCGCGGCGTCGTCGGCACGGGTCTGGAGGGCCAGCGCGCCCTGACCGGCGGCGGGAAGCACGGCGGGGGAGGGGAGGTACTCGTGAATGCGCGCGGCCAGCCCCAACCGGTGAAGGCCGGCGGCGGCCAGCACGATGGCGTCATAGTGCCCGTCGTCCAGCTTGCGCAGGCGGGTATCCACGTTGCCGCGCATATCCAGCACGGTGAGGTCGGGGCGTAGCGCGAGAATCTGCGCTTTGCGGCGGAGGCTGGAGGTGCCCAGGCGCGCGCCGGCCGGCAGCGATGCCAGCGTCACCGGCGACTGCAGCGGGCCGACGAGGACATCGCGGGTATCTTCGCGCGGCGGGGCGGCGGCGATGGTGAGCCCGGCGGGCATATCGCCCGGCAGGTCTTTCATGCTGTGCACGGCCAGGTCCACCGCGCGGTCACGGAGCGCCTGCTCGATCTCGTTGACGAAGACGCCTTTGCCGGGCAGGGCCTCGATCGGCTGTTCCGCCAGGCGGTCGCCGGTGGTGCGGATGATGATGATCGCGCAGGGATGGCCCCGGCGCGCCAACGCGTCGGCGACCCCGTTACTCTGCGTGAGCGCCAGCGTGCTGCCGCGACTGCCCAGGCGGATCGGGTGAGTCATGCGTCGTCCTCCTCGTCAGCGGCGACGGAGAGATTGAAAAGCTCGCAGACCAGTGGCAGCGCCTGCCGCTCGCGCGAGAGCAGGGCTTTCAGGTGCACCGTCGGGGTGTGGAGGAGTTTATTCACCAGTGAGGTGGTGAGCAGGTCCACGGCGGCGCGCTGTTCCGGCGAGAGCGTGGCCAGCGTGCCGGCCATGCGCGCGAGCTCTGCCTGGCGCGTCGCCTCAAAGGCATCACGCAGCGCGCAGATCACCGGCGCGGCGTCCAGGCCGGCCTGCCGCTGCCGCCAGCGCTCCACTTCCTCGCTGACGATCACCTCGACGCCGGGCATTTCGTCCTGCCGCATCCGGCAGCAGCGCTCCGCCACCGCGTCCAGATCGTCAATGTTGTAGAGGTGGACGTTGGGGATGTCGGCGACGGCCGGGTCAATATCGCGCGGTACGGCGATATCAATCAGGAAGAGCGGGCGGTCGGGACGCTCCCGCATGGCGCGCTCGACCGTCTCGGACGGCAGCACGATGTGCGGGGCGCCGGTGGAGCTGAGCACGATATCCACTTCCCCCAGCTTCGCCGTCAATTCGGTGAAGGCGATGATCGCGGCGCCGAGATTCTCCGCCATCGCGCGCGCATGGTCCGGCGTGCGGTTCGCCACGTAAATGGGCGCGGCGCCATGGGCGGCGAGGTGTTTCGCCGACAGCTCGGACATCTTCCCGGCGCCCAGCACGAGCACGGAGCGCCCGGCAAGGTCGGTGAAGAGCGAGCGCGCCAACTCCACGGCGATACCGCCGATGGAGAAGGTCCCGTCACTGATGCTGGTTTCCGCCCGTGCGCGCTTGCCGGCGGCGACGGCGTGCTGAAAGAGCGGGGAGAGGTGGCGACCGGCGGCCTGATATTCCGCCGCCATCGCCAAAGCGTCGGCCACTTGCCCGAGGATCTGCGTCTCACCCACCACGAGCGAATCCAGACCGGCGGCGACGCGGAAGAGGTGGCGCGCGACTTCGGTGCCCTGGGAGAGGTAGAGGTGGGCGAGCAGGGCATCGTGTCCGATGCCGGCCCAGTCGGCCAGCGCATTCACCAGCGCGGTCAGATCACTGGCGACCGCGTAGACTTCGGTGCGATTGCAGGTCGAGAGCACCACGGCCTCATCCACGCCGGGAAGCGCGCACAACGCATGCAGCAACCGCCCCTGGGTCGCGTGCCTGACATAGAGCCGTTCACGAATAGTCAGCGGCGCCGTGGTATGGTTCAATCCGACGAGCACAATCATAGCCAAATACCTGTTCGACAGTGGTGTTGCGGCATCACCCGAAACATATACCCGAAAATGCCGATCCTACGTGAGGCGTTCGGCGAGCGCTCGCTCAAGCACCCGCGCGGCCGCATCGCCGGCGTTCTGACGGTCGCCGGCGCGAATCCAGTCGAGGAGGGGCAGCTCCAGCACGCGTTCCCAGGCTTCGCGGCGGGCGGCATCCGGCAGGCCGGCGGCTTTCGCCCGCGGCTCCCAGCTTCGGCGCAGCGCGCGCAACAGCGCGAGCAGGTCGCCGTATTCCGGCCCGAATTCTTCCTCAAGGCGGAGGCGCAGCCTCCGGATGAAGGCGGGGCTGGAGCCGGCGGTGGACAGGGCGATGCAGAGCGCGCCGCGCCGCACCACCGCGGGCATGATCGCCGTGCTCTCGTCCGGCATATCCGCCACATTCACCCAGATGCGGCGGGCATCGGCAGCGCGGGCGACGGCGGCGTTCACCGCGCGGTCAGCGGTGGCGGCGATGACGAGCCAGGCGCCGTCAACATCCGTCTCCCGAAAAGGGCGGCGATGCCAGGTGACCCCCGCCGGCATCGGCACGCCATCCGGGGCGACGACGAGGACCTCCGCGCCGGCTTCCCGCAGACCTTCGACCTTGCGGAGGGCGACGGTGCCGGCGCCCACCACCAGGCAGCGTTTGCCGCGCACGTCGAGGAAGAGCGGGTAGTAGGCCGGGATGTCGGACGGCACGTCGCTCATGCGGCTACCTTTCTGAACGCCGCGCGCATCACTTCCAGTGTCTGCGCGACATCGGCTTCCGTATGCGCGGCGGAGACGAACATCGCCTCGAATTGGCTGGGCGCCAGCATCACGCCGCCCTCCAGACAGGCGCGGAAAAAGGCGGCGTACCGCCGCGTGTCGGCGCGCCGCGCGTCGGCGAAATCCCTCACCGGGCCGGCCGTGAAGAAACCGGTGAGCATGGACCCCATGATGTTCACCACGACGGGCACGCCGGCGTCCGCGGCGGCGCGCGTCATCCCCTCGGCCAATTGGCGGGCCAGGGCATTAATCCGCGGGTAGGGATTCGTCGTTTCGAGCGCCCGCAGCGCCGCCTGGCCGGCGGCAACCGCCAGCGGATTGCCGGAGAGGGTGCCGGCCTGATAGACCGGGCCGGCGGGCGCCAGCAGGCGCATCAGGTCGGCGCGGCCGCCGAAGGCGCCCACCGGCAGCCCGCCGCCGATGATCTTGCCCAGGGTGCAGAGATCGGGGGTGACGCCCAGCCAGCCCTGCGCGCCGGCGAGACCGAGACGGAAGCCGGTGATGACTTCATCGTAGATGAGCAGCGCGCCGGACGCGCGCAGCATCGCCAGCGCGGCCGGCCAGTAGCCGTCATCCGGCGGCACCACGCCCATATTCGCCGGCACCGGCTCGCCGATGAGACAGGCGACCGCGCCGCCGCGCGCGTGCAGGACCGCGCGGAGCGCCTCCAGGTCATTGAACGGGATGGTGATGGTCAAGGCGGCGAACGCCTCCGGCACGCCGGGCGTGCCGGGGATGCCCTGGGTGGCGATGCCGGAGCCGGCGGTGGCCAGCAGGCCGTCGCTGTGGCCGTGATAGCCGCCGTCGAATTTGATCACCAGGTCGCGGCCGGTGGCGGCGCGCGCCAGCCGGACGGCGCTCATCACCGCCTCGGTGCCGGAATTCACCAGGCGCACCATCTCCAGGCAGGGGACGAGGCGGCAGAGCGTTTCGGCAAAGTCCGCTTCGCGCGCGGTGAGCGCGCCGAAACTGGTGCCGAGGGCCGCGGCGTCGCGGACGGCGTCAATCACCGGCGGCGGCGCGTGTCCGAGAATGAGCGGTCCCCAGGAGCCGACGTAGTCCAGGTATGCGTTGCCGTCCACGTCGCGCACGCGGCTGCCCTGGCCGCTGGCGATGGCGACCGGCTCGCCGCCGACGGCGGTATAGGCGCGCACGGGGCTGTTCACCCCGCCGGGAATGACGGCCCGCGCGCGGGTGAACACCTCGTGGGATCGCTGATGCGTCATGACTGCTCTCCTGGGGTGGCCGTTGCTCACATGCCCCCGGTATTATGACGGATTTATGATGAACATGGCAAACATTCCGTCAAGGCCGGCTCCGTCACTGGACAAGCGTTCGGCGAAGTCATTATAGTGGTATAGGAGATGCAGCATGACCGATTCATCGTCATCCGTCGCGCCGGGCACCGTCTACCTCGTCGGCGCCGGGCCGGGCGACCCGGGGTTATTGACGCGCGCAGGCGCGGAGGCGATCGCGCAGGCCGACGTCATCGTGCACGACCGACTGGCGAACCCGGCGCTGCTGGCGCTGGCGCGGGCGGATGCCGAGCGCATCTACGTCGGCAAAGCGGCGTCCGCGCACACGCTGACCCAGGACGAGATCAACGCGGCGCTGGCGGCGCAGGCCCGGCGCGGGAAGCGCGTCTGCCGGTTGAAAGGCGGGGATCCCTTCGTCTTTGGGCGGGGTGGGGAAGAGGCCGCCTACCTGCGCGAGCGCGGCATCCCCTTCGTGCTGGTGCCGGGCATCACCTCGGCGATCGCCGTGCCGGCCTACGCCGGCATCCCGGTGACGGACCGCCGCTGCGCGTCCTCCTTCGCGGTGATTACCGGCCACGAGGGCGCGGAGAAGTCGGCAGCGGCGCTGGACTGGGCGGGCATCGCCCACGGCGCGGATACGCTGGTTTTCCTGATGGGGCTGTCCACCCTGCCGGACATCGCGCGGCAGCTCGTCGCCCACGGGCGCCCCGCGACCACCCCCGCGGCGGCCATCCAGAGCGGCACCACGCCGAGCCAGCGCGTGGTGACCGGCACGCTGGCCGATCTTGCCGACCGCGTGAGCGACGCGGGGCTGCGCTCGCCGGTGATCACCGTCGTGGGGGAGGTGGTCACGCTCCGCGCGGCGCTGGCGTGGTTCGACACCCGCCCGTTGTTCGGCAAGCGCATCCTGGTCACGCGCGCGCGCGCGCAGGCCAGCGCGCTCTCCGCATTGCTGGCGGCCGCGGGCGCGGTGCCGGTGGAAACGCCGGTGATTCGCCAGGAGACGCTGCCGCCCGCGGCGCATCTCCTGGCGCGGCTGCGCGGGGCGGACTGGCTGGTGTTCACGTCCGCCAACGGCCTGCCGGCGCTGCTGGAGCAGGTGGCGGCGCGGGGCGGCGATATTCGCGCGCTGGGCGGCGCGCAGATCGCCGCCATCGGGCCGGCCACCGCGGAATCGGTGCGCCGGCACCATCTGCACGTCGCGTACCAGGCCGAGCGTTTCGTCGCGGAGTCGCTGGCGGAGGGGTTTCCCGCGCCCGCGGGGAAGCGGATCGTGATCGCCCGCGCGGCGGACGCGCGCGACGTGCTGCCGGATACCTTGCGCGCGCGCGGCGCGGACGTCGAGATCGTCCCGGTGTATCGCACGGTCGCGGAAACCGGCGAGGCGCCCGATCTCTCGGCGCTTGACGCCATCACCTTCACCAGCGCCTCCACGGTGCGGCATTTCCGCGCGCTGGTGCCCGGCCCCGTGGACGGGCCGGTGATTGCCTGCATCGGGCCGGTGACGGCGCAGGCCGCGCGCGCGGCGGGACTGCGCGTGGATATCGAGGCGGCCTCCGCTGCCGTGCCCGCCCTGGTGGCGGCGTTGGAGCAGTATTTTGCAGAGAGGACAGCAGCATGAGTGATTTTTTCCGTGGACGGCGCCTGCGGCGCAGCGCGACCATTCGCCGCATGGTGCGGGAGACGCGGGTGTCCGTTGACGCGCTGATCTACCCGATGTTCGTGCTGCCGGGCAGCGGGGGGAAAGAACCGATCGGTTCGCTGCCCGGGCAATACCGCTGGACGGTGGACGTGCTGGTTGAAGAATGCCGCCGCCTCGCCGACCTCGGTATTCCGGCGGTGCTGCTGTTCGGCATCCCGGAGGAGAAAGACGCGCGCGGCTCGGAGGCGTCGGCGGCGGGCGGCGCGGTGCAGCGCGCCTGCGCGGCGCTCAAGCGGGCACTGCCGGAGCTGTGCGTCATCACCGACGTCTGCCTGTGCGAGTATACCAGTCATGGCCACTGCGGCATCGTGTCCCCCGACGGCGAGGTGTGCAACGACCTGACGCTGCACCGGCTGGCGGAGGTGGCGGTGTCCCACGCGCAGGCGGGGGCGGATATCATCGCGCCGTCGGACATGATGGACGGGCGTGTCGGCGCCATCCGCGACGCGCTGGACGCCGCGGATTTTCTCAACACGCCGATCATGAGCTATGCCGCGAAATACGCCTCGGCGTTTTACGGGCCGTTTCGGGAAGCGGCGGGCTCGGCGCCGCAATTCGGCGACCGGCGCGGGTATCAGCTGGACCCGCCGAACCGCCGCGAGGCGCTGCGCGAGCTGGCGGCGGATGCCGACGAGGGCGCGGATATCCTGATGGTGAAGCCCGCGCTCGCCTACCTGGACATCATCGCCGACGCGCGCGCCGAGTTCGACGTGCCCATTGCCGCCTATCACGTCAGCGGCGAATACAGCATGCTGATGGCGGCGGCGGAGCGCGGCTGGCTGGAGCTGGAGCGGGCGGTCATGGAGGTGCTGGTGGCGATCAAGCGCGCCGGCGCCGACCTCATACTCACCTATCACGCGCCGGATGTGGCCGCCTGGCTGGCGCGCCGGTGATGCGCGCCCGGCTGCCGGCGCGCGGAAGACATTCCCCGGCGAGGCGGAAATTTTTCCCGGCGCGGAAGACATCGCCGGGCGGCGCGAAAATTTTCCCGCGCGCCCGCGTAAAATCCCGGTGGAAACGGTTGCCAATAATTGAATAAAATGGTAAATTTACCCCACGTGTCAGCAAGCCGCGGGCGGCGTGCCGGCGTCCACCCGCACCCCGTCATGGCGGGACCCCGCATGACGCGCGCCGGCCGCCGGCCATCACGAATAAGCGATAGTCGCTAAGCGGCAACCGATGCGCCGCGCAGATGAGTCAGCCACGATGTTCGCACTTGCGGAATGGGATCAGATAGCGTCCGACACCTCGCCGAGCCTCACGCTGCTCGCGGGATTGCGTGAACACCAGATGCTGGCGATGGTAGGCTTGAGTTATCGCACGGCCTCCGTGGCGCTGCGGGAAAAGTTCGCCCTGGCCGGCGAGGGGCTATCCGCCGCGCTGCGGGCGTTGACCGCGCATCCCGCCGTGCACGAAGCGTGTATCCTCTCCACCTGCAACCGCACCGAATGCTACGCGGTGATCGCGACGACGGAGGACTGGCGCGGGCTGATGCAGGCGCTCTTCGCCGCGCAGAGCCGCGCGGATGGCGGCGAATACGCGGACAGCCTGTATTGGCATGCCGGCGAGGATGCCGCCCGGCACCTGTTCCGGGTGGCCGCGGGGCTGGATTCCATGGTGTTGGGCGAGGCGGAGATCGTCAACCAGCTCAAGCAGGCGTCCGCGGCGGCGCGCCGCGCCGGCGCGGCGGGGACGATCCTGCAGCGGCTGACGGAAAAAGCGCTGGCCGCCCAAAAGCGCGCGCGCACCCAGGCCCGCTACGATGGCGGCATCTCCGTCGCCTCGACCGCGGTCGCCGCCTGCAAGCGCGCCTTCGCGGAGCTGTCGGACGTGTCCGTCATGGTGGTGGGCGCGGGTGACACCGCCGAATTGACGGTGCATTCCCTGGTCAGCAAGGGCGTCAGGCGGGTGATGGTGGCGAACCGCACGCTGGAGCGGGCCGCGCGGTTGACGCGCGTCGCCGGCGGCACGGCGCTGCCGTTGACCGCGTTTCCGTCGCGTCTCGCGGAGGTGGATCTGGTCATCTGCTGCACCGCCAGCCCGGAGCCGGTGCTCACGCGCGCGATGGTCGAAGACGCCATGACCGCGCGCGGCGGGCGCCCGCTGCTGGTCGTGGATATCGCCGTGCCGCGCGATGTCGAGACCGCGGTGGCGGAGGTGCCCACCGTACAATTGCTGAATATTGACGCGCTGTGCGGCGCGGCGCGGGCCACCCAGGAGCAGCGCCAGGCCAAGCTCATCGCCGCTGACGAAATCATTGCCGCCGAAGCGCGAGCGTTCGGCAAGTGGCTCTCCTGCCGGCGCGCCATCGCCGTCGTCGCGGATTTGCAGCGGCAGATAGAAACGTTGCGGGCGGAGATCGCGGCCACCCTGGCCGCCGAGCTGGGGGCGGCGGATGGCGCCGCCCGGGAAATGGTGGACGCGCGGACGCGCGAGCTGGCGCGGGGGATTTTGCGGGCATCGCTGGACGCCATGCAGACGTGCGGCGGCGGCGGTGACGCGCCGCAGCAGATGGCGATGATACGCCGATTGCTCGAACTGGAAGCGTGACGCAAAGGAGATCGCGTCAATGCGGCAACGACATGCGCTCATACAGCGACTCACCCTGGGCGTGCTGATCTTCGCGATCGCGGGCGCCGTAATCGTGCTCGACGGGCGCGCCAACGCGGTGCATTCACAGGAGCCGGCGACCCCGCCGGCGGCGGCGCCGGCGAAAGCGGCGGCCGTGGGCAGCGAGATGTGCCAGGCCTGCCATGACGCGGAGATCACTGCGCAGTTGCGGACGAATTTCCACGGTCTGGCGCTGGCGAAGCTGGAGGCGGTGGGCAAGGGGCACCTGTGCGAGGGATGCCACGGCCCCGGCTCGCTGCACGCGGAAAATCCTTCCGCCGAAAGCGCGGCGCCGCTCAAGCTGGCGGCGGCGACCGGCGACGGCTGCCTGAGCTGCCACCAGGCCAAAATCTCCGCCGCGAAGTGGCGCATGAGCGAGCATCGGACGCACGGCGTGGGCTGCCGGCAGTGCCACATGACGCCGGAGCTCACGGCGCCGACGCGGGCGAAAACGCCGGGCGCCGCGCCGATGGCGCAGCAGAAAGCGCGGCCGCAACCGCACGCGACGCTGCAGCGCGCGCCCTCCGCCGAAACGTGCCTGTCCTGCCACCGGACGCTGCGCGGCGAATTCTCGCTGCCCAGCCACCACCCGCTGCGCGAGGGCGTCGTGTCCTGCGCCGACTGTCACGATCCGCACGCGCCCAGAGATGACAAGCTCACCCGCGATACCTGCGCCAAGTGCCATGCCCGCCAGGCCCGCCCGCATCTCTATGCACACGCGGAGGTGAAGGGGCTGAGTGACGGCTGCCTGGATTGCCACCGGCCGCATGGCTCGCCGCATCGCGCGCTCTTGAAGCTGACGGGGCGCGGGTTATGCCTACAGTGCCACGGCAACAAGGCCGCGCATTTCCCGGGCCGCGTCTGCCAGAGCTGCCATCGCGCCGTCCATGGCTCGAATACCAACGCGCTGCTGCTGACGGAGTAATCTATGCCGAACCGTCGTGTCGGAGGAAAGATGCCTGCGTTACGATCCCGTATCCTGCTCGCGCTCATGCTGCTGGCGGCATGCGCGTGCGCGCAGGACGCGCCGGACGCGCCGGCGGTGTCGGTTGACGGCACGTCGCTGAGCATATCCGGCATCAGCGTGCGTGTTGAGGGCAATATCCGGCGTGCCGATCACTATGCGGAAGCGCCGGACGGGCTGGTGCCGGGGGCGACGCTCTCGGCGCTGTGGTCTTCCGGCCAGGCGCTGCACCTCGACTTTCCCTATCTCGATGAGGATTATCAGCGCAACCGCCTGTGGCTGCTGGGCAGCCCGGCAACGCTGTCGGTGGACGCGGACCAGGTGCTGTCGCGCTACTTCAACGACTTCACCGCCGCCGGCGCGCCCATTTTGCGAAAAGATACGGCGGGCGAGGCGATGCTGCGCCTGGGCAGCGGCACGCTGCTGCTCGCCAATCGGGAGCTGCGGCTATCCACGCCGGGCCGCGACACGGTGGACGACTGGACCTACTCCCGTCCGGGCATTGACTATATTCTGCCGGTTGGCGGCCTGCTGGTGGGCGCGGGATACGCGCACGAGAGCCTGGTATTCCGCGATGGGCTCGCCTTCGGCGGCGATAATCAGGTGCTGCAGTTCCGCTTCGCGCCGATCACGCGTGAGCGGACGGCCATTGACGCCACCGCCACCCTGACGCGTATGACGCTGGACGGCAATCCCGGCACGCCGAAGCGCACCCAGGCCAGCGTGCATGCCACGCGCGCGCTGACGCCGTCACTGTCGCTGGATGGCCTGGTTGGGTATGATAATCTGGACGGCGCCATCACCCGCAACGGTTTCGCGGAGCGCGACCTGCATGGGCAGCTCCGCGCGCACTACACCGGCCTCGCCCGCACGCGGGTGACGGCGGGATATGGCGCGCGCGCGGTGGCGTATATCAATGATCCGCAGACGCTGCGCTATCACAGCCGCCTCCGGGACTACTTCCTCTCCGTGACGACGCGCCCCGCGCGCGCGCTGCGCCTGAAAGCCGGGGTGGAGTATCGGGATGCGTCCGACCTGCCGATGGAATTCGACGCGCTCGATCAACCTGTCGGCACTGCGGTGCTGTGGACGCGGCGCAGCCGCCAGCGCGTCGAGATCGCCTGTACGCCCGGCTGGCGGTGGGGCATCTCCGCCGGCTGGCAGCGGTACGGGTGGGAAAACGCGGAGTTCACCACGGAGAGCACGCTCATTGACCGCAGCGTGAATATCTGGTGGGTCCCGCGCGAGGCCCTGACGCTGTCTGCCACCTACCTGTCGCAATCCTACGCGTATCACGGCGCGGGCGCCTCTGACGGCCCCGCCGCGATGAACGACCGCAGCTTGGTGACGGGGATGAGCCTGCAGGTGTCGCCGAGCGTCTCGCTGGACGCATCGTTCACCAATGTAGATACCGGGGGGCGGCTGGCCAGCGATCAGCGCATACTCGGATTCGGCGCGCACGTCGCACTCAAGGGGAACGGCACGCTGGCGCTGCGGCTCGCGCGGGACAATTACGATGATGCCGGCGCGCCGACGGAGGCCTACGACGCGGATTACGCGGAAATCCGCTATACGCGCGAGTTGTGACGGAAGAGAGTACGGCGGGCGCCTGCCGATCACGACCACACCTGCCAAGGGGGAACACACATCATGTCTCGTCTTCGCACAGCCACCTCGCACGTGGCGAACGGCGTGCTGCTGTACGCCGTGGCCCTGGGAATCGTCGCCGTGGCGGCGCTCTCCCTTGCCGGCTGCGGCGGCGGCGGAGGCGCCACCGCACTCGCGCCGGGCGCCAGCGCCTGGGCGCAGGCCAGCACGGCCGCATACGTCGGCATGGCGAAATGCCAGGATTGTCACGCCGGCACGTATGCGGAATACATGCAGACGACGAAGGGCAATAATCCCGCGACGCGCCATACGCTGGCCGCGAACTGCGCCAATTGCCACGTCACCGGCCCGGAGCGGCTGCCGTTCAACGCGGACGGGAGTATTGATCCCGCCGCCGTGCCGGCCCATCTGAACGGCATCGGCTGCGAGAGCTGCCACGGTCCCGGCGGCCTGCACGTCAAATCGCTGAAAGCCGCCGACATCACGCGCAAACCGCCGTCGGCGCAGACCTGCGCCGCCTGCCACGGCGGTCGCCCGTATAACAACCTGGCGGGTCCGGAAGAGCTGATCACCGCGGACTATCCTGAGTTGAAGAATGCCGGCGCCAACACGACCATCCGCGGCCCGCACCACACCGGTGCGGCGTTCGTGTATGGCCGCAACGGCTACAACATCCCGAAGGCGATGCCTGGCCCGCACGCCACGCTGCCCAACGGCTGCCTGGACTGCCACACGCCCGAGAAGAATCCGGCGACGAATAAGGTGTTCCATGGCCGCTACGATGCCAACACCACCGCGTGGAGCAAGCCGAATCTCGACACCAGTCGTACGAACTGCGCGTCCTGCCACGGCGGCCGCTCCGCGGCCTTCATGCAGGCGGGGGTCGTGGAGAAGATGAAACAGATCGGCGGCACCGATGCCGCGGATCCGGCTACCTTCGACACGAATGGGAAAGCTGCGGACGGCCTGCTGCAGCAGTATTTCGTGAACAAAAACCTCGCGGCCATCTACGCCAAAGCCGCGGGCGACCGCACGCCCGCGGACGTGGCGATGCTCAACAATTACACCGGCGCCATGTGGAATTTCAAGTACATCTACGGCGACCACAGCCTGGGCGTGCATAACCCCGGCTTCACGAAAAAACTGCTCCAGGATTGCGAGGCAATGCTGAAGTAAAACCGCGGTTCTCGCGCAAGAACGAACGCCCCGGCGGCAACGTCGGGGCGTTATCGTAATCGGGCGGATCAGCTATGGCGCTGAGCATGTCGCCGTGACAGGGTGGTGAACATGTGACGGAGCACGGCTAGACGGATTGGCGAGTGGCATGATACCGTTAATTGCGAAACAAGCACTTTTACTTGAAACCATCAGAGGGGCACGGAATGCGGCACCGGCGATGGGAGCGGTATTCATCCTGCTCCTGGGCGTGCTGCTGGCGGGGATGTTGTATGCATCCGCCCAGGAGGCAGTGCCGCCACGCCCCCCGGACCCCCCGCCCATCGCCCTCACCCCCCAGGACGGTTTTAACCTGGACGTCGTGGACCAGATCCATCCGCACTACGTCATCGTGAAACTCGCCTCGCCGGCCCACAACTGGTTCGCCGGTACCTTCACCAATCTCCCCACCGACAAGGAAGTGACCATCGGCCTGTCCATGGCCGGCAACGACACCAACTAAAGGCAACGCCGCCGACGTGAAGAAATGGGTGGGCCTGATGCCGGTGTGCCACGGGCACTGGTAGGCAATCCGGACGCGCGGTCGGATTTCACTCCGGCGAGGCGGCTGGTTGCAGGATGGTCGGCAGCGGCGTCTTGAGGGCTTGCAGCCCTCGATGGCCTAGCAAGCCATCCCAGACCAGGACATCCCTCTCGGCTGCGTGCCAATCCCGGAGCACCGGCAGAAACGCCTCCCCGCTTAATCCGCCCATCCACTGGGCTGCTAGGACGCCGCTTTTCGGCACCACGGCGACCGCTACCCCATACCAGTCCCGTGACAATTCCAGCAGGTGGCGCACCTGCATCCCGCGCGGCGTGAGGCTCCCGCACACGGTGCCCAGCAAACCGATCCGGAACTCATCACTCCAGCCCGCCCGCGAGGTGCGAGTCGCGTGGTGCGCCCGCAACGCCTCGTGCGGCCCCCTTTTGCGGTGGCCTTCACCGCTGGGTGCTCGAGGCCCGCCGCACGCGGGGGCGGCGCCCGTCCGGCGTGCCGACGGACGGGCCGGTAGAGTGCCTGATGGAGCGTCTGCCCCCCCCCGGTTTGGCCGGTGGAAGGAGCGGAGCGAGGACGGCCCACGCGGCATCTGAGAGATCACCAGGGTAGGGCATCCGTGCCATGCCGGGAGCAGATCAAAGTCCAGAAGACAATGCGTGCAACGTTGTAAACACACTCTGAGAAATTGTCCGAGCCGTCTCGGTGATGGCTTCCGGCCTGGCTCGGCGCCGCGCGGTGGCCGGCCCTGAAAGCGGTGGATGAGTGGCAACCCGGCAGCCGGCGAGGGATATTCGGTCTCCTCGAAGCATTTTGGATGAATGTCCAGTCAGCCCAGGCGCTACGGAACCGACACCTCTTCGTCGTTGATCAACTCCGCAAGGCTGTCCAAGAAGCCATCGCAAGGGATGGCGAAGCGCGGATTCTGTCATTGGCGTGCGGCTCCGCTCAATCCGTCTTTGAGGCTGTGCACGAGGTGCAGCCGGTGCGGATCCTCGCACTCGACGTAAATCCCACCGCTATCACGTATAGCCGGCCACTGGCGCAGGTTTATGGAATTACCGCCGAATGGTTTGCACATGGAAAGGATTCGAGACTATCGAACGTAATATCCACGATGATCACTTACACCTTTGCGTCATCAGCACCGTCAGCGTCGGGTCAGCATACCATCGTCAGTGCTGCGCGATCATTTTCCTCGATCCAAACTCCGATATTGGATAGCCTCGGCGATATGCGGCACAGCGATTGATGCACTCTGGTCCAGATCAGCGATCGTGCGGGCCAGCTTCAGAATCCGGTCATAGGCCCGTGCGGACAAATGCAGTTGATCGATAGCACTACGAAGCAAGGCTTGCACCTCATGGCTGAGGGGGCAGAACTGACGCATGTCTTTCGGCCGCATCTGGGCATTGTTGAGTACAGGGATGCCGGCAAAACGCTGGAGCTGCAGGGTGCGGGCACGCGAGACGCGTTCCCGAACCGCGGACGATGACTCACTCGTTTGGTTTGTGAGTAATTCTTCGTGCCGCAAGCGCGGCACCTCGATATGAATATCGAGGCGATCCAGAATGGGGCCACTGACGCGAGCGCGGTATTTCGCAATCTGGGCTGACGAGCAGGAACAAGAGCGCAGGGAGTCACCCAGGAATCCGCAGTGACACGGATTGGCGGCAGCGATCAACTGAAGCCGAGCCGGGTAGCTAAAATTGGCGGCGGCGCGGGAGATGGTCACGATGCCGTCTTCCAGCGGTTGCCGTAAGACTTCCAACACTCGGCGATCAAATTCCGGAAACTCATCCAGAAAGAGCACGCCATGATGCGCGAGGCTAATCTCTCCAGGACGCGGAATACTCCCGCCGCCGGCCAGTCCGGCACTGCTGATGGTGTGATGCGGTGCACGAAACGGTCGGTGCTGCATCAGGCCGGAATCACCGGGCAACAGGCCCGCGATAGAATAGATTTTGGTGATTTCCAGCGCTTCCGACAGTGTAAGAGGCGGCAGGATGGTTGCACAGCGTTTTGCTAGGAGTGTTTTTCCGCTCCCTGGCGGCCCGATCATCAACAGGTTATGCCCGCCGGCGGCTGCCACCTCCAGCGCGCGTTTGACATGCATTTGCCCCTTCACTTCCGATAAATCGACATCAAACACCACGTGATCCGGTGACCAGGCGTCTGTTCGACTCGGATACGCCGTGCGCTCATGCGGTCGAAGAAACAAGTTCACCGTTTCCGCGAGGGAACAAACCGGATAGACGGTTAATCCCTCAACGACCGCCGCCTCGGCCGCATTGGCCTCTGGCACAATCACCGCCGTTTTTCCCTGAGCTTTCGCCGCCAGGGCAATGGGAAGCACCCCGGACACCGTGCGCACGGAACCGTCCAGCGAGAGTTCTCCGACTACAATGCATTGGGCGATATCCCCTCGCTCAATTTGTCCTGAAGCCATGAGGAGGCCTAACGCGATGGGAAGATCGAAGCCCGGCCCTTCTTTACGCACATCAGCCGGTGCCAGATTGACGACGAGCCGTGCATTCGTCGGGAATTTATATTGGGAACTGCGCAGCGCCGTCCGCACGCGCTCCGCTGCTTCGCGCACGGCGGTATCCGGTAGCCCGACGATGGCGAAACTCGCGACCCCGGGCGCCGCGGCCACCTCCACGTTCACCACATAGGCATCGATGCCGAGCACAGCGGCGGAATCAACCTGAGCAAGCATGAGACAGAACGTTCGGCACCGCGAGCGCGTATCCCTCCTGCCAGCACGACGCCCCTCCCCATCTACTCCTATCCTGCGGGCTTTCCCCTCTAACGATGCAGGCGGTGAGCCTGCTGGCGATCATGTCGACTTTCGGCCATCCTTTTCCTTTTCCCCACCGCGCGACCGTACAGGGGTCAACCCCCAACTTCCGCGCCAAGGCTTGCGGACCCATCCCATAGCGTGGCGAAACGCGCACGCTCTTCTCACCGAGCGGCTGCTCCAGGAGAGTGCGGCTCAACGGAAGAGCTCCGAGGAAGTCAAGGCTCTGGGGGATAGAGCGTCATGCCGGCTCGGCCGTGCTGGGCTCCCAGGCGACAATGGAGGACGCCCTCCCCCCCCAGGCAAGACGACAAAAGGGCAACGCCGCTACTAGCGATGCGGCGTTTGAGGTGATAACGCCCGCGCCTGCGCCTGCAGCCACCAGCAGGTATCCCAAGTACCAGGCGCGCATCAGCGGCCCCATCCTCAACCGGCTGGATATTCACATCGAGGTGCCGCGTCTGCGCCACGACGAGCTGCTGTCCACCCGCCAGGGAGAGGCATCCGCGTCGGTGCGCGCGCGCGAGCGCCAGCTCGCCCGCTTTACCGGCGCCCCCGTCACCAGCAACGCGCAGATGCGCCCGCGGGATATCCGCCATTGACCAACTCCACCTCTCCGCCCGCGCCTACGACCGCATTCTCAAACTCGCCCGCACCATCGCCGATATCGACGCCACGGAGCAGATCGGCGTGCCGCACGTGGTGGAGGCGATCCAGTATCGGACGCTGGACCGGGGGCACGTGGCGATGCGGGGCTAGGGAATACAGGCGAGTTCGCGCGTTCGCAACGAAGCGCAGGCTGCGTAAGGCATGCTGCGACAGCTTTCGCGGGTAATCCACGCGCAGTTGCAAAAGCGCGCGCATTGACCGGCATGGCCGACTCAGCTATACTTACTCCGCACCTGACCCTGCCCGGTGGCGCAACTGGCAGCGCAGAGGACTTTGGATCCTAAGGTTGGAGGTTCGAATCCTCCCCGGGCAGCCACTATTTACCATGAACTTCTCTCTCTGCATAAAACTCGCCTCGAGTTTTTGGCACTTTCCGCGTAAAAATCCCGAATCAGTTTTGCCCACCCTCTGGACGGCGCCCGACTATTTTGAGTTCATTTCCTCTCTGATCGCCCCGTTTCTCTCTGATTGATCAGGACGGGAGACGATTGGCGCTTCTAGCGAAATTGCTGGGAATTGTAGAGGAAAGTGGGATGCCAGAGATTTCCATTTTCCGGCGTGTTTCGTCACATTGACCTGGCATTTGGCGTATGCTAGAATGTCAGAGGTGCGTTAGACCGGATGGCAGCAGAAAGGAGCGTGCGATGGCCTCACGTCCACGCCGGCATTTTCGGGCAGTCGATAAGCTCCCCCGCGCGATGGTGCAGCAGATCTAGCACTATGTGCAAGGGGTCTGGCTCTATATTCCGCTCGCGGACCGGACGACACCATAGGGACGACGCTACAAAATCCTCGTTTTGCATGCCTATGGTCGATCGATGAAGGAAATTGCCGCACTGGTGCCATGCACCCCTCGCTATGTGCGGATGGTGCTCGCGGCTGAGCGCAACGCGCGCTCAGCACCCGTGGGAAGGCTAAGCCCATGCCGAAACGCCATCAGCCACCCACCCGCATGGTGAATGCCGCGCAGATCCTTGATCCGCATCTGCTCCACCTCCTGCAGCATGCCTTTCGTGGACAGCGCACGCTCCTGTATCTTCCCCCGCCCGATCGGCCTGTGTCCTCCCACCTCCGGGCCGTCGCTGACCTCACGGAGGCCGGGCACAGCGCCACGACGATTGCGGCACAACTCGGCATCACCCCCCCCCCCCGCCAGCGGTAGCGCCCACACGACCGCCAGTGTCCCATCGTGGAGCGTCTCGCCCCTCACCCGCGCGCCCGGCTTCACCGTCGGCTCCCACAACGCCTGCGTCACCACCGGATGCGCAAGTGTTCCCCCGGGCGCGGCAAATTCCCGCCTATGGGCCACCACTCCCCGTCGATCAGGTTGCGACCGTGCTCGATCTGCGGAGAAGCCCTCCGCTGATGTGATCGTCGTACGCAGGGGGAAGGGATTACTGCCCACGAGCGATGAGGAGGAGCAGACATAACCCTCTGGACGGCGACTTGACTTATCGGGGAGAACGAGCGTTCATGTGTTGACCGATTTCGGTGAAAGGAGTTACGACACATGGATCCGTCCAAGCTGCTGGATGCGGGCATGCCAACCGCCCGCTCCCGGCTTCTCCACCAACTGGCCGAACTGCCGACCCTGTCCATGGCTGAGCTTTCGGAGCGGTGGCAGCTGCTCATAGGCACGCCTGTTCCCACTACAACAAACGCTATCTGATTCGCCGATTAGCCTACCGCGTGCAGGAACTCGTCTCTGGCGGCCTGTCGGCTGCCACCCGCGCGACGCTGGCGACCATCGCCCAGCAGTGCCCCCATCCCGCGAGTCGCCCTACGGCGGAGCGCACGCGCCTGCCGGTGGTGGGCACGCAGCTCCTCCGCCGCTGGCACGGACAGATGTACCGGGTCGAGGTGAGCCCGACGGGGTTTGTCTACGCTGGATGGCTGTATCCCTCGTTGACCGCCGTGGCGCGCGCCATTACCGGCAGTCACTGCAGTGGGCCGGCGTTCTTTCGGGTGGCGACCGTGGACCAGGAGGAGGCGCAATGACACACGCCCATCCTGCGCCGCTACCCAGCGTGCGCTGTGCGATCTACTGCCGCAAATCGACTGATGAGGGCTTGGACGCGGCCTTTACCTCGCTCGATGCCCAGCGCGAAGCCGCCCTCGCCTACATTGCCCAGCGCCGGCATCTCGGCTGGCACGCCGTGTCAGAGACCTATGAGGATGGGGGCTTTTCGGGCAGTTCGCTCGAGCGGCCTGCGCTGCAGCGGCTGGTGGCGGAGATCACCCGCGGCGCGATTGATTGCGTGCTCGTCTATAAGGTGGATCGCATCTCCCGCTCCCTCCTGGACTTTGCCCGCCTGATCAGTCTGTTTGAGCGGCACCATGTGAGCTTTATTGCCACCACCCAGGACTTCGACCCCTCGAGTCCTATGGGACGGTTGACGCTCCATATCCTCTTGAGTTTCGCCCAGTTCGAGCGGGAGATGATCAGCGAGCGCACCCGCGATAAGATGACCGCCTCGCGGAAAAAGGGCTTGTTTGTGGGGGGTATCCGCCGTATGGCTATGATATTGACCCCGGCACCCACCGCCTGGTGGTGAATCCCACGGAAGCGGCGGTGGTGCGCGAGATTTTTTCAACATTCCTCCGCCTGCGCTCGGTGACCGCCGTCATGCACGCCGTGAACGCCCAGGGCTACCAGACGAAGGCGTTTACCTCACGGCGAGGGAGAGCACATCCCGCCCGTCCCTGGTGTAAGGCGTATGTCCGGCGGGTGCTCACGAATGCGCTGTACCGAGGAGTGGTGGTGACGGGGGGCCAGACCTATCCCGGTCAGCATGCGGCCATTATCGAGGACGCGGTGTGGGAGGCGGCACAAGCGCTGTTGCCAGACGCCACGCGGACCGATGCCCGCTCCCAGTCGGTGGGGCACCGGCAGGTGGCGCTCCTGCGCGGGGTGCTGCGCTGCGGCCGGTGTGGCTGTGCGATGAGCCCCTCCAGCAGTCGCAAAGACCACCGTGCCTATCGGTATTATGTCTGCTCCACCGCCCAGCGGCATGGGGATCAGACGTGTGCAGTCCGAACCATTCCGGCCCGGACCGTTGAGGCAGCAGTGCTGACGCAACTCCGCGCGCTGATGCAGCAGCCCGATCAGTTGCTCGCCCAGTTGGATGACACCACGGCGCCTGCCCAGCGCTACGCGGTGCTCTGCGCCCTCCAACACCTCGATCGGATATGGGGCTCTATCCGGCGGTGCAGCAAACTGATGCCGTATCTGCTCTCGGCGGTCATCGTCTATCCGGATCACCTGGAGTTGGAGATGAATGTCGACGCGTTGCCGACGGTGTTGCAGGCATCGTGGCTCGCGGGAGACTAAGCGGACACAGTCGCCCGTGACGATCACC
This sequence comes from Armatimonadota bacterium, assembly GCA_029553475.1. Taxonomy (GTDB): domain Bacteria; phylum Armatimonadota; class Hebobacteria; order CAIYQO01; family CAIYQO01; genus JAKIYB01. Next base: position 15,166 of record JAKPKV010000094.1, on the reverse strand, counting down.
ATTTCCCTGGACGTGCGCGAGCGCACCGTCGACGCGCCGCGTGCCCGCACCCAACGCGCCGCACCGGCATATCCACCCCTGCTCGTCGCAATTGCGCGCGCGGTGCAATGGGACCAGGGGCTGCTGGAGGGGCGCTACGCCACGATGGGTGCCTTGGCGGCGGCGGTGGGGCTGGAGGCGTCCTACGTCTGCCGGCTCCTGCGGCTGGCGACGTTGGCCCCCCCGCTCATTGAGGCCATAGTCGCCGGGCGTATTCCGGCGACCCTGACGCTCGAGCGGTTGCATCAGCCCTTGCCATTGGCTTGGGACGCGCAACTCGCGGCAGTGGGATGCGCAGAGTGTCAGGGGGGAGAAGGACGATCATGATGTCTATCATGAAGATACTTAATGGTTGTCTCACCAATGGTTCAATGAGCAGCAGTAATCGGAGCCATGGCTCTGGTGATCCCTCCTCTCCGACACGGTCTGACCGTACGTCACCGAAAGCGAGACCGATGCCAGGCTCGCGGCCACGGCGGATGCCGGCCATACGCATGATGCCGCCGATGCGTCCCTCGGACATGTCGGCGCCGGCGGGCAGGTGCTCCTCCTGGACGGCACCGATCAGCTCATCCTGCGGAATGAAGGGGAGGCGGGATGCGCTGTTCAGCGATAGGGGAGATGGTCATCGGCAATAACCGCATCTATGTATAACGCCCAGCATGGCCTGCTCCTGGATGGCGGCTGTGCCCGCATCACCGTGACCGGCAACATCATCTCGCATAACGGCACCAGTGCCGACAACATCTATGCCAACGTGAAGCTCAGCCTGGCTGACCGGTGTCTGGTGACCGGCAAGCTCATCCGCCGCTACATGATGGGCGCATATCTCGATCAAGTACAATACGGCATCCATATCACAGCCGGCCAGCAGAACGTCATCACCGGCAATCACCTCTTCGAGGCCGGGAAGACCGATGGCCTGCGCGATGACGGCACTGCGACCTACAGCCATGCCAACGTGACGAGCACAGGCCTGGAAGCGCCCTGATCGGGATGGTGGGTCTCCACCCGCAGCGCGACACACCGCCGTGCGGCATGGTGCTGCCAACGGCAGGGACGTGTCTGCGTTTTCTCTCTGGAATGCCGCCCCTTCCGCTTGACTGGTTCGCGAATTCATTGCATGAATGGGGTGGCGAACGCATGATTGGTATTGCGAGCAGAAAGGAGCGGTCATGGTTACGCTGCAAGAGCTCGCCTTCGGGTGCGTGGGCGCGACGCGGGAGCGCGTCGCGTGGGCAGTGCAGTCGGTGGTGGGCGGCACGGTGACGCATGTGGGGGATCCCACCTGCTACGATCCGTTCACCATTCAGGCGGACGATGGGCGAGTGTGGCCGGTGGTGGCGGATAATTCGCTCACCGAGGTAGGGCCGGCGCTCAGGGCGGAGGTGGTGACGCCGGTGTTGGGCTGGGATGATCTTCCGATCTTCCAGTCCGTGGTCCGGGCCGGGCGGGCGGCGGGCGGGCGCCAGAGCCCGTCAGCAGGGTTGCACGTCCATGTGAGTCATCCCGCGTTGACGCCGCAGGCGCTCACCCGGCTGGCGAAACTGGTGTGGCGGTATGAAGACTTGATTTACGCCGCCTTCGGCGTGACGGCGGTGCGGATGGCGCGCTACTGCAAGCCGCTCGACCCGGCCTTCCTGGATCGGCTCCGGCGCCGCTGCCCCACGACGATGGAGGCGTTCAACGCCTGCGTGTTCGGGACCTACCAGCCGCAGCCCCAGCGCTATTGCCCGGAGCGCTACCACGTGGTGAATTTTGCCAGTGCCTGTTTGCTGCGGCGCACGGTGGAATTTCGCGCCTATCCGTCCACCGTCATGCATGCCGGTAAAATCAAAGCCGCCATCATCCTGAGCCTGGCGCTCACCGCGCGGGCCATTACAGCGCGGGCGGTGGCGTCGAGCAAACGGGGGGGACCCCACCTCGGCGCGCTTTGATTTCCGGGTATTCCTCGTGTCCGGGTTAGGCCTGGTAGGGGAGCTGTACCGCACGGCGCGGCGGCATCTGATTGAAAATTTGCCGGGGGATGCGGCTTGGAAATGCGGCTATCGTCCGGACCGGACGGGTGCGCGGACGCCCACCGGCGCTCCCGCAAAACCGGCGGCGCCGATGGGCGTGACCGAGGAGGAGAACGACCATGCCTAAGAGTCGTGTGTCCGCCGCCGTGTATGCGGGATTGGAAGCGGTCCGCCGGAGCGGGAAAACGAACATGTTCGACCGCCTGTGGGTGATCGAGTTGGCCGAGATGATGGGCTTTTATGAGACCGCCGCGTGGGTGCGCGAACACCGGGGCGACTATGCGCGCGTGCTCTTCAACGGCGTGATGATTGAGGAAGGAGACCGATGATGTGCGGTTTAGTTGGGGTTATTGCCGGGTGCCGCGAGCAGTGTCGTGTGCGAGACATCGACGTCCTGACCGACACCTTCACCAGACTGCTCGTACTCGCTGAACGCCGCGGCCCCCATGCCATCGGCGTCGCCTGGGTGAAACAGGATGGTGCCTACCGGGTGGAAAAGCGCCCATTGCCCGCGCGGGCCTTCGTGCAGACGGATCGGTATCTCCACTGGCTGGACGGCATCGATCATCGGGTGACCGTGCTGATGGGGCACACGTGCTGGCCAACCCGAGGATCGGCACGGGATGATCGCAATAATCATCCATTGCTGGTAGTCACGCCCATGGGCGACGGGACGCCGGGTAGCGGGCCGCAGGGGAGACGACGGACGAGGGCCAGTCTGCTCACCCATAATGGACACCTCAGGGAGGTGGAACCGTATTTCCAGCGTTGGCATCTCCCTCGTATTGCCGAAGCGGACAGTGAACTGCTCGTGCAGCTCGCCCACCGGCATCTGACCCCGAGCGGATACGCCATGACGCCCTTGCTGCAAGCGATGGGCGAACTCCAGGGCACGATGAGCGCCGTGCTGATGACGCCCAATGCTCCAGGTGAGGTGCATCTGCTGAAAGGCAACATGCCGCTGGAGGTGCGCTACCACCCGCGCCGGGACGTCCTGGCCTACGCCTCCGAGGCGGCGATCCTCGACCGTGCGCTTGGCGATGACCCTGGGTGGGAGCCGGTGCCGCTGCCGTCGGGGACCCTGCTGACCGTGCAGACCGACGATCTTGCCCGACCCCGTTCCCCATGGGGGCGGTGTGCCGACTGGCCGTCGACGACCGAAGACCCGTGAATAGGAGAACCACCGATGCGAAACGATGACAGGCGCATGCTGTTGCTGGTCGAGGACGATGCGGATATCTGGCTGCCGGTGATCTGACGTTCCCGGAGGTGTGCCCCTGCCGACCGCCCTTGCGACGCGCTGGCAGCCGCTGGGGAGCGGACGCCAATCGGCGCCGGGCGCCCTGCGCGATGCCCGGCTTGCCGCCCGGCTCGCTGCCTATAAGCGCGAGGTGGCCGGTGCCTACCGCAGCCTGGCGCTCGATGCGCTGGACACCGTGCTCCACGCTGGCCCGTGCTGGGTCAGCCCGAAATGTGACGGCATGACCGCCGTCCTGCATCGGCAGGACGGCGTCACCGTTGTCATCACCCCGACGGGGCAGGTGCTGGCCGATCTCCCGCTGACGCGGGAGGCGGATCAGCAGTTCGGTGACTGGCACGGCCTGCTCGCCGGGGAACTCTCTGCCGTGACGGACGCGGGGCGTCCGACCATCTACAGCCTGCACGCCGCGCTGGGCGGCGGCGCGGCGGCACCGGTCGACCGCCTGTGCTGTGCCGCCTTCGATGTGCTGCAGGATGGGACCGAGGACGCGCAGGCGCTCCTGTATGCCCAGCGCGCCGAGTGCCTTCAGGCGCTGCTGGGGACGGGGACGCTGGCGCAGGCCGTGCCGGTGAGGGCCGCCCAGATGGTCCCGATAAGGGGGCATTGGGCAGGGCCTGACAGACGTCTTGCCCGTCATTGCACGCTCAAATCCCCCCGAGGCGGCTGATCGTGAAGACCTATGGGCGGGCCGACCGGATCTGGGTGATGGCGGGAAGGGTACCTGCAGGTCAGCGTTCACCGGGAAGGCCACATCGGCAATCCCTCAGGCATCCTCACAAGGTTGCGTTAGAAGGGTGTAGACATAACCGTTCCTCATACGCCTGCTATGCTCTCGGAGCACGCACTCTGAAGAAGCTCCACGCTGATAAGATGAGTCGAGCCACATGTCTTCGGGAACTTCGTCGATAAGACTGCTACCTTCAGGTGATTCCAGCAATCGTGAAGCGCCGCTTAATGGATGTGGCTGTGCAGCGATCCATCCGTCAAATTCATCTGACCTGGCGCTCCACTGGAGATGCCCGTCTTTCGTCACGACGACAGCGCACGCCCAGTTAGAGAGACGAACCATCCGTCTCAATGCAGCGGCCAACGACACCTTGAATCCCTGCTTCAGCATTTCAGCCTGTTCGAAGGAGGACTGGACGTGTCCGAACTTTTGCGGCAATAATGACTGTGGCATCAACAACATCGATGCGAAGACGTTGGCTTGCTTCTCTTCGATTGTTCGGTAATCCCCCATGTTCTCATCGCTATCAGCATATGTGTGCTGGCAGCATGAAATGCCCAATTTCATGCGCTAATGTGAAGCGTCTCCGGTATTCATGTTCAACCAAGCTGTTAATGAGAATGACGCCCACGTCCTCGTTATGAACAATGCATCCATCAATGCCATCGAGGGGAACTTCTTGTACGTAAAGGTAAAGCTCATCCGCAATGATACCCAAATCCACTGGTGCTTGGGTGATTCCAGCGCGAAGTAGTAGGCTCTCTGTTTTCCCAAGCAATTGCTATTTCTACTGCAATTTCTACGGCCTTGTCGGCAGCCAGACTATTACGCGAAGAGCTCGCAGCCGATCCCCGAAGTCTGAGAGACATCGGCCCAACACCGCTTACCGCCAACCTAGTGGGCGAGGGCGATAATGAGATGCCAAATACCTGTGATAGATAATCTACCGTGTTCGTTGAAGGGATAGTAATTAAACTGGCCAACTGCGTCTGCCAGGCTGATTTCAGCTCTCTTTTCCTTTTGACAGCTCGAATTTTTGCACGCGTTTCATCGATGAAGGCGTCATCGATGGCAGTACAGTGGTACTCCATGACAAGCCCCAATCCTGCAAATGCTTCACGAAGCCTTTCTTGCTCATCTATAGGGCGAACGACTTCGAGAAGACAGCCAAGGTCGCTGACGTGATCACGGCCGTCCTGAACCACTTCGGCCTCGCGGCAGTTGACTACGAATTGCGCAACGCGGTGACCCGTGAGATCCTGCAGCCGGACCGGCCCCTGGTGTCGTACCATCTGGAGGATGGCGTCGTCCTGATGCTCATCCCCCAGCAGGGTGGGGGGGTCTAACATGGCGGTGCATCCGGAGGTTAGCCGCATTACGGTCGACCAGGAGCTCCTGCGGGCCGCGCCATCAGCACGGCGGCGCGGCTGGGATCTCCAGTGGGATCGTGATGCCTTGTGTCTTCGGGCAGCCATCTCAAGCCCCGGACCAGGAAATCTACGTCTTTGAATTCCGTTTCGACCATTATCCCGAGTTACCTCCCCTGATAGACGCGGTGCATCCCGAGTCTGGAGAACGGAATACGAGCCGCTGCTTCCCAACAGGAGGGAAAAACTACTTCCACTCCGGCAACTTCATCTGTGCGCGCTGGAGCCGGCGTGCGTATCGTGATCTTGGTGGGCCACATGGTGACTGGCAGCTCGGTGACTGGAAACAAGGCGACCCGATGCGGCGTGAACTGGGGTTGGTGCTAGCGCTGATTGCCGACCTTCTCGAGGATTCTGAATATAAAGGAAGGAAAAATGCCTGATGCGATCACGTTCAAAGCCACTGCACTGGGATAGGGACGTTGATGGCCCCCGACTGGTGCTCACATCATCGGTTGTTAACACCGTGGAGCGACGTATCCCGCTCTGCAGTGGTGGTGTCCTGCGTGAGAATGTGCTGTATATTGCCGGATTCATCCTGCCGACCGTACGGGTTGGCGTCACGGTGATTGCGCCGCAATGCGTCACAGGGCCTGGATTCTACCGCACCGATGCTGACGATCATGCCGATGTCATGGCGGCATTGATGGCGTGCCGTCTACACATCGTGGCACAAGTCCATTGCCATCCTGGGCGTGGAGTCTCACATTCAGAGATCGATGACGAAGAGGCCATTGTCCGTGCGGATGGCCATTGGTCGGTCGTTGTGCCGCATTATGGTCTTCACGGCATATTACCACTCACACAATGCGGCATTCACTGCTATACCCAAGGTGAATTCCGCAGGTTGGATGGGCGTGCAATTGCCACACGAGTCTCGATAATTCCCGACTGGATCGACATGCGAGGAGATGAACGATGATTAGTGCAGAGGAGTTCTACACAAAGCGTGATGCCCGTACGGCCGAATGGCTGGATCCGACCGGTCTCCATGCAGTGTCCCTGGGGATCAGTATTGATGAGGTTGAGGCTCAGACTTTTGCTGGCCAGCTTGCATTCCTCCTATTGGTCAATATGAGCGCGCGCTGGTGTCAGCGGATAACTCTAGTAGCGCCCGATGTGCCGTTGCATACAGCGTTGTATTGCTGGGGAACAAACCAGCTTGTCGATAACGCTCTCGCGCTAGCGCAACGAGCTGATCCGTATGGCATCTTCCAGGATCAATGTGAGCCGGTAGCCGCATCTGTCCGCATTCATCTCGGCAGACATCCAACACTGCCAATCTCCTGTATTCGCGGCCGTGGATGGCTGTCCGAGCTTAGGCACTCAGATGACATGAAGCTCAAAGACGATGACTCGATAAATCCGCTTGGACCAGCGCTGGCAGCATGTATGGGCGCCAGTTATATGTTACGACATGCATTACGCCACGATGACGTGTGTGAGACAGCGATACTGTCACTGTGGAATTTGCACCACGGAGGCGCGGTCATAGATGGACCGGATCTGCAAAAAAGTGACATCGGCCGTGTTCTGCTGATTGGCGCAGGCGCAGTCGGCGCATCGATAGCCTACCTGCTTCCGCTCCTGAATCTCAACTTCTCCGACCTGTGCATCATCAATCCTGATCAAGTGGATTATAGTAATCTGAACCGTGTGCCGCTCTTTTTCATCGAGCACATCGGCGTGCCCAAGTCCGAGGTGGTCCATAACTACCTGTGTGCTGCCAGCGTCCCGTCCCGCTATATCGGCAAGTGGTTCAACGATGTCATCGGCCCTGAATTGAGTCTGCAGAACTTTGACGTCGTGATTCCGGTGGCAAATGAGCATGGGGTACGTGCAGCCGTGCAGGCAAACTACCCGCCGGTTATGATCCACGGCTCGACAGGCTCGCAATGGGATGCGTATGCCGGACGGCACATCCCATTGGTGGACGACTGCCTGGTATGCCGATTCCCTCAACCGGCGGCGGCACCGCGTTGTGCCCAGGGTGTGCTGAAAGAGCAGGAGAGCGCGGGAGCGGCGCCATTGACAGGGGCGTTGCCGTTTTTGTCGTTAGCGGCAGGTGTGCTGGCACTCGCCGATTTAGTGAAGCTCGTAATTCCTGGCGACCCGCCGAATGCCAACACAACAATCCTGTCATTCAAATCTGCGAACTTGCGGCCGATGATCTTTGATCGGGTGCCACGCGCGAATTGTGGCGGTTGTCCGGATCCGGTGGTATGGCAGAAGCTGAACGGTAGTAGTCGGCATGCACCTTCCTCGGGTGCGGGATAAAGACATGGAAAGGAAGAAGGAGGCGCTTTGCCATATTGACACGATACAGATGCCGTGGTAATATATTCTTACCGAGCGTAAGATAGGGGTTGATATGACTGCAGCACAGATTCGCGATGCCTTGATCGAAGGCATCCAAGAGATCCAAACCTTGAGTGGCCGTCCTGACCAGGACATTGACGACGAAACCGTGCCGCTCGACGACTTGTACGAGTTCGATAGCCTGAATGCTATGGAAGTGACGGTGCGCATCACCGATATGTGCGGCATCAACGCTGAGCAACTCGGCCACTTGTTCACTGATAGCGGACGACGGTTATCTGTGCACGAAATTGTCGGTCGGCTATGTGGCGTGGTAGAAACGGAGGGGATGTAGCCGATGGGTTCTTCGAATCAAAGCCACGCACAGATTGCCGAACGCCTTCGTGTGGCTCGCGAGCAGGCAGGGCTTTCGCAAGGACAGGTCGCTCGATTGCTGCATCTGCACCGGCCATCGGTCTCCGAGATGGAAGCCGGACGACGCAAGGTGAGTGCCGAGGAGTTGACTGAACTGGCGAGGATTTACGGCGTCAGCGTCTCATGGCTCGCTGGCGAGGCAGCAGCGGGCGATGCGCCACAGGACCCTCGTATTGAACTGGCCGCGCGTGAATTGGCAAAACTCTCGCCAGACGATCTAGAGCGCCTGTTATCGCTGCTGGCGACGCTCAAAACGGATGGGGAACGCTGATGAATATGCGTAGGGCTGAACTGGCGCGGATCAGCACACAGAAAGCCTTGCACGTCCGTGTGCGCGCTCGCGTGGGTGGCGCACAGGCGGTCTGCATCTATGACGTGGCCGAGTACCTTGGTGTCGAGGTGCGAATGGTCGAACTTCCCAAACTCGAGGGTGTCTACATCCGTACCGAGGCGCCGCATATCCTGCTGTCGTCATTACGGCCGGCAGGACGGCAAGCATACACGTGCGCGCACGAACTCGGGCACCATGTCTTTGGACATGGCCATTGTGTGGATGAACTGCTGCCTGACCGTATGCCGAATGCCCCCTTCGACCCTGAAGAATTTCAGGCCGATTGCTTCGCGGGGATGGTGCTCATGCCGCCAACCGCTCTCACGCATGCCTTTCGTTCCCGCGGGTGGGAGCCGAAAGCGTGCAGGCCGGAACAGGCCTTCATCGTGGCGGGGTGGTTTGGGGTGGGATATACCACGATCATCAGTCATATGTGTTATGCGTTGGGGGTGCTCCCGGAGCACGTAGCCAAGGTATTGCTGCGCCACAAGCCGAAGCAGATTCGGTCAGCGCTCCTGCGTGACGATTGTGATGATGATCTCTTTGTCGTTGACCACCTGTGGGCTGGTCGCGCGATTGATGTGCAGACGGGAGACCGCATTCTCCTGCCGCCGACGGTGGCATATGAAGGCACATGTCTCATGCTTGACCGGGAGGATGAGCATCGGCTGGTTCTGCGTGGGGTGCGCGCCGGCTCTGAACGCCTGATGGCACGTGACGGCTCCTGGTCTGCGGTGGTGCGAATTGCGAAACGTGGATTTGTCGGCCGACCGGCATTGGGAGGATGATGATGACGACGAGTAGCCCCCATTACATTGAGGATACGAACCTGTCGCGGGCGTGGGCGCGCGCTCCTGGCTGTGCATGCACCTGGCGTCACCTGCATATCGCCGCTCGCGGTTTCGGTGTGCGGTTTGTCGGGACGTACGCTTACCGAGTATGAGGATCTCCATATCCAGCACGCCTTGGATCAGGCACTTACGCTGTGCGGGAAGCCGCTGCATCGCACCGTGGCCAACACCATCTTCCCACTATCTTTATGGAATCCTGACAAGAGCCGTGAAACGCTATACCGACGATATGCGCAGGTGCTCCCGTATATGAAGAAGGTGTGTCCAGCGAATCGGTACGGCCTGTACTTCAAACGTCTGATCGCCTACGGTGAGAACCGGCTGAACCAGCTTGAGCACATCCTCGATATTTACGCGCAGGGCATCCATCGGCATAGTGCACTACAGGCATCGATTCTCGATCCCGCAAAGGACATCACAGCCCAACGCCAGCGGGGATTCCCTTGCCTGCAGCAGGTGGCGTTCCAGGTCGTGCCGGGGGCCGGGCTGGTTGTCACGGGCTTTTACGCAATCCAGCACTTCTTCCAGCGCGCGTATGGCAACTATGTCGGCCTCTGCCGCCTTGGGAAGTTCATGGCGCAGGCGATGGATATGGACTTAGTGCGGATGAACTGCGTCGCCAGCGTGGCTCAACTCGGCGCTATTGGGAAAGGCGATCTTAGCCAGTTATCGGCCCAGCTGTCAACGCTTGTGGAGCGTGGCACTGAATAACCATGCGGATAACTGGTGAAAGGGTATCGTCATGTCGGAGAACGGAAAACTGATTGTTTTCGAAGGGCCTGACGGAGTCGGGAAGACCACGCTCGTGTCTGGTGTGGTCACACGTCTGCGTCATCGTGGAATTCCATGTGGGGTGTTTTCCTTCCCTGGTCGTGAGCCCGGGACGCTGGGCGAGCACATCTACACGCTGCACCATCACTATCATGACCAGTATCAGATCGCTTCAATTGATCCTGCCAGCTTGCAAACCCTTCATGTCGCAGCGCATATCGACGCCATCGCGCGGTGCATCCGCCCGGCACTGGCAGCTGGTCATCATGTCGTACTGGATCGGTTTTGGTGGTCGACGTGGGTGTATGGGGCATACGCGGGTATCCCCACTGACATTCTAGACGCTCTGGTCGAGCTCGAAGACGTGTGCTGGGCTGATATTCATCCAGCGGCGGTCTTTCTGATACGCGCCGATAAACCATGGCGACCGAACGAGGTGCCCGAGCGCTTTCTCGCACTGCGCCGCCTGTATGATGCGGTCGCCGAATGCGAAGCCAAACGCTCTCAGGTTTACACGATCCATAACTGCGGGACGTTAGAAGAAAAGATTGGCGAGATTATCGCTAAGCTGGAGCCATTTCTCCGCGATGGCGAGACACCTTCTCGAGGTGCCGGTCATTCCGGGCATCGCAATAGGCGCACTCATACCCATGACGGCCATAGAAGTCAGCAGGCAGCCGTGCTGTCCGCCCACGAAAAACAACTCACCTTCTTCAGTATCGCACCGGCAGTTCCGACCGAAGTGTTCGACACATATTGGCGCTTCGCTGCAGAACGTCAGCAGATATTTTTTCGACGTTGTGAGGGAGCACCCCAGCCATGGACGACCGATCCGATCCTGGCAACATTCAAATTCACCAACGCCTACCGGGCTGCGGACCGCGTGAGCCAATACCTTATTCGCGAAGTGATCTATCAAGGCGATCAGTCGCCAGACGAGGTGTTCTTTCGGGTACTCGTATTCAAGGTCTTCAACCGTGTCGAAACCTGGGAGTTGCTGAAACAGGCTGTCGGCGAAATATCCTATGCCGGTTATTCGTTCGAGCGATATGCCACGATATTAGAGGGAGCGATGAGCGCTGGCCGGTCGATCTTTTCCGCCGCCTACATGATGCCAACAGGAGGGCATACGTTCGGCGACCCGGTCAAGCACCGCAACTACTTGCGGCTGATTGAGACGATGCTCGCAGACGAGGTGCCCCAGCGCCTGGCGGAGGTGCCGCGGATGCGCCAGGCCTTTGACCTCCTCCGTTCGTACCCGATGATCGGCGATTTTCTCGCTTACCAGTACGTCACAGACCTCAACTACAGTGAGGTGACCGACTTCAGTGAAATGGAGTTCACGGTTCCCGGACCAGGTGCCCGAAGTGGAATCCGCAAGTGCTTCCGCACTACAGGTGGGATGAGCGAGGCAGACATCATCCTCATGATGGCCGAACGGCAGGATGTGGAATTTGCGCGACTCGGCTTGGAGTTTCGCTCGCTTTGGGGACGTCCCCTGCAGTTGATTGATTGCCAAAACCTGTTTTGTGAGGTGGATAAGTATGCGCGCGTCGCACACCCAGAAGCGGAGGGTGTTGGCGATCGCAAACGGATAAAACAGCATTTTCGTCCTTGCCTTGATCCGGTTGTGTATTGGTTTCCACCGAAGTGGAACCTTAATGTCCGCGTGGCTGAAGGGTGAGGGTGAAGCGACAGAATCCAGCGAAGGGGACAAAAACAATCCGGTAGGGTTGTATGCCATGGTCTGGGTGTCTTCGGTAAGGCGCACACGGTGGTGCCACTGTGAGCGAAGAGTGTGAGCAGTATGACGAATGAGCGCACTCATCATTTCGGTACAATACGGTTTTTCAGATCATATCGGCGGCATGCCGGTGGCCTCTATCCGGGGAGGTTGGCGATATGGCTGTGACAAATCAGCTGACCGATCTCAAACTTGAGATCCTCGATCGGTGTCCCATGCGATGCGTGCACTGCTCATCGGAGTCCTCACGCGACCGAACACTCTTCGTGTCGCCCTCGCAGGTGGCGGAGGTGATGCGTGAGTTCGTGCTCCTGGATGGCAAGCAGGTCGAAATATCGGGGGGAGAACCGCTGGAGCACCCTGAGTTGTTAGCGATTCTTGACGTGATCCGCGCCGAGAACCTCGCCACGACGATATACACCACTGGGACACGTGTAACTCGTGACAGAAGTATTTCACCACTCGATTTCGCTTTCGCGGAGGAACTTCGGCACCGAACGCGATCACTGGTGTTCAGCCTGCAGGCTGGAGAGGCCGCCATCCATGATGCGTTCACGGAGGTACCAGGGAGCTTCGAAGCGACGATTGCGGCTATCCAGGCATGCCAATTCGTCGGCATTGATGTCACCCTCCACTGTGTCCCAACACAAATTAATTTCGAGTCGCTCCCTGCCTTGATCGACATGATGCGGACGCTGAGGGTGCGGAGGGTTTCCCTGCTGCGATTTGTTCCGCATGGCCGGGGTATCGGCCATTCCCTGGCACTCAACCGTCAGCAACACCTGGCTCTGCGTGCAATGGTGACGAGCTTGGCGTCGGACAACCAGGTCAGCATTCGCCTTGGCAGTCCCTACAGTATACTGCAGAGAGTTGATGTGCCAGCTTGCCGTGCCGGGATCGACCGGATGCTGATCGCCCCTGACGGCACCGCCTACCCGTGCGATGCCTACAAAGGATTCGTCTTCCCGGATGACGCGTTTGCGAACGTATTCGCCGTCGGGTTGGAAACCGTGTGGACGCGGTCGGCATTCTTCAGGGAGGCGAGGGAGTATGCGCGAAAGCTACCAAGTGAGTGCCGCGACTGTGCGTATGAGGACACCTGCCACGGCGGTTGCCCAGCACAACGCGTGTTTCAATACGGACAGTTCAACCTGGTGCATCGTGACCCGGATTGTTTACAGTACCAAACGGTATAACCCCAACGCCACCGCCGAGTTTTCTAAAAACAACGACCCGGCGCGCACATACCGGCGCAGGGTGGCCACACAGGTGTGCCCGGTCTGCTGCATGAGCACGCGCTCTTCCACCCCGGCCCGCGCCGCAGTGGTGCAATAGCCGGCGCGTAGTGAGTGGGGGGTATACTGCGTACTATCGAGCCCCGCTGCGGCCGCCGCCCGCTTGATGATGGTGGCGACCGCCCGTCCGGAGAGCCGGGTGGAAATGCACGGCCCATGCCGGTTCATCCCACGGAAGACCGCCCCTGCAGTAATCTGTGCTGCCTCCAACCAGAACAGCACCGCCTGTACCGGACAGGTGTCAGGGTAGGTGCCAAACGGGATGCCGACCAACCGCCCGTGGCCTTCCTGGTCGGTTTTACTGCGCCGGAGCGTCACGGCCAAGCCTTCCACGCGCGGTGCCAAATCGGTCACGTCCAGTTGGACCAACTCGCTCCGCCGAAATGCCACGGCATATCCCAAGAGAATCACGGCGCGGTCACGTATACCGAGCAGCGAATCCGGCAACGTGCGCACCATCGCACGGATATCGTCGGTGAGGAGGGCTGCCACGCCGTGGGGGCGTGATCCATAGGTGCGACGGATACCGGTGAGGACCGCCTCGACGACCGGGGTATTGGTGGGAGAGGGCAGCGCAGCCTGACGGTGGGTATACGCGATGGCCGCTAAACGCCGGGTAAGGGTATTGAGTTTCTTCCCCTCACGCGTCAGCGCTGTGAGATACAGCGCGACGACTTCATAGGCCGCCGGCAACGCAGGCCAGTTCCCGGCATGACACCAGTTCTCGAAATGCCCCCAGTCCGCCGCATACGCTTTGCGAGTGCTGGCTGCCTGCCCCTGGGCGGCAAAGGCACGTGCTTGCCGCAACAAGTCGTTAATGTCAAAGGAATCGGGCTGCAGTCCCACCGCCCTTGGGGTGGAGACCGTCAGTCGGCTACCATCGCCATCCTAAAGATCACCAGACGTCATAACTTCCATGAAGTTCATCTTCTTACACCCTAGACTAGCGTGTCTGCGCCTCACAAGTCAAGCGCTGGCACCGAATTCGGCAAGATTGACGGGTTTTTTCGCATACTAAGGCCATCTTTTACCGTGGAGGTGGCCGACAAATGACCAAACGACAGGGGCTAGGTTCCGAGAAGATGAACTTCGCGGCAGGCAGCGCCTACCGTGCAAAAGGAGGAACACATCGAGACCCCTCAGCAACTCGATCCGGTGGGACCGGCGCCTAAAAAGAAGAAAGGCGCCGTCTGGATCTGGCTCATCGCCATTGTCATCGTCATAGCGGTGATCAATGCCGGCAAAGACCCGGCGAAACCGCCCGTGGTGACGGGCACCGACGCCACCGCGCCTACCTCCCAGCCGGCAGCGGCCCTGCCGACGGCCGCTGCCAATACCTTTCACGGAAAAATCACCATCGTGGAGACGAAATGGGTCACCGGTGAGTATGGCGTCTGTGAGATCGTCGGGATCGCACAAAATGTCTCCAGGGCGGAATTGACCTATGCCCAAATCGAAATCAACCTGCTGGATGCGAGCGGCGCCACGGTCGGCAGTACCCTGGCCAACATCAATAACCTGGCGGCGGGCGCCACCTGGAAATTCAAAGCCCCGGTGCTGGAGGAGAGCGCCACCAAGTTCGAAATCAAAGACGTGACGGCCATGTAGGCGCGTCTATCCTCGTGCCCGTTGGCATCGGCCACCCCTTCTGACGAGGGGGTGGCTGGTCTCGTCAGGGGTGATGGATACTCAGAGAAGGTTTCGCACAGCGGTAACTATCTTGCGGAGGTTAAGGCGAGTTACCATGTTCGGTAACTCGGTAACAATACGCTTGACATTTCAATGCCTGTCGGCATTCCCCCCCTCGTTGTAACTCACCGACCGCATATCCAGAAGGAGGATAGCAATGGAAGTTTCAATGCCTGTCGGCATTCCCCCCTCGTTGTAACAAGAAGCCCACCCCTACATCCAGGGCCGGATTGACGCGTTTCAATGCCTGTCGGCATTCCCCCCTCGTTGTAACGAGATG
>JAKPKV010000076.1 GCA_029553475.1 Armatimonadota bacterium | reverse complement strand
CCCATCGCTACCGCGGAGCATCCGGAATCCTCTGCTCGCGCTACCGCTTCACCGCGTCCCATCCGCTCACGCTGCTCGAGGAGGCGCGGGGCCATCTCCGGTCGGGGCGGCGAATGAATCGGCCAGGATCTCCTCCTGCTGCCGCCCCTGCGGGGCTGTGATGTTTTGCGGCCGGGTCCCACGGGTTCCGCTATCGCTCCACCCGTGGCAAACGGCTTCGGTCCCTGCGGGACAGGGGGGTGGGGGGCGACCGGGCGCTGTCCACGGGGTCCGCTGGCGCGCGGGGGTGGAAGGATCCGCGCCGTGCCCGATGTTCACGCCGCCGGGCGCAGGATCACCTGATCCTGGTGCCCTCCCCGTTCGTGTCGCGCACGGGAGCAAAATTTCCACCCCGCGCGCGCCACCCGTGATTCCATCGGGGCAAGCAGGCGGGCGCGCGCGACGGTTTGCCTGGCAAGCTACGACCCGCTACCCCCAACCCCTAATCCCCAACCCCTAACCCCTACATATGCACTGGATGTCCCAGCGCCGCTTCAATGGCTTCGTGGAAGCATTCGGAGAGCGTCGGGTGCGGGTGGATGGTGCGGGCGTACTGCTCGGCGGTGAGGCCATGCTGGACGGCCATGGTGGCGGCCGCGATCATATCCGTGACGTGGGGGCCGATGGCCTGCACGCCGAGCATCACGCCGTCCGTCTTGCGGGAGACGACTTTGACAAACCCCTCGCGCTCGCCGATGGCCAGCGCCTTGCCCAGCGGGCGGAAGGGGAAGCTGCCGGTGGCCACCTCGATGCCCTGCTCCGCCGCCGCCGCTTCGCTGAGGCCCACGGACGCCACTTCCGGGCAGCAGTAGAGGGCGGTGGGGATGGCGTGATAGTGCATGGCGCGGCGCGCGCCGGTGATGTTGTCCACCGCCACCGCCGCCTCCGCGGATGCCTTGTGCGCCAGCAGCATGCCGCCGATGAGGTCGCCGATGGCGTAAATCTGCGCGACGCCGGTGTGCAGGTATGCGTCCACGGTCACCGCCCGGTGCGCGATGGGGATGCCCTGCGCTTCGTAGCCGCACCCGTGCGTATACGGCCAGCGGCCCGTCGCCACCAGCACCACGTCGGCGCTCACGCGCTGCGCCTCCTCCGCGCCCGCCGGCTGGAAGCGGACAGATTTCTTCCCGTCAGCGTCGCCGATCTCCAGCACCGTCGCCCCGGTCTGCACGGCGATGCCCTGGCGTGTCAGCGACGTGGCCAGCTCGGCGGCGAGCTGCGCGTCTTCGGCCGGCAGGACCTGCGGCAGCGCCTCCAGCACGGTCACCGTGCTGCCCAACGCGTTGAAGAAATAGGCGAATTCCAGCCCGATGGCCCCGGCGCCGATGACCGCCAGCGTGGGCGGCACCGCGTCCCAGAACAGGATCTCGTCGCTGGTCACCACGTTGGCGCCGGCGATGCCGGGGATGGGCGGGCGCGCCGGCACCGAGCCGCTGGCGAGAATGATGGCGCCGGCGGTGATGTCGCGCTCCGCCTCGCCGGCGACCCCCAGGCTGTGCGCGCCGGTGAGCGTCCCCGCGCCGGCGAGGACGGTCACCGCGTTTTTCTTCATCAGGTATTCCACGCCGCCGCGAAGCTGCTTCACGATGCGCGCCTTGCGGGCCATGATCTTCGCGAAATCGAAGGCAACGCCCTCCACCGTCACGCCGAAGTCGCGAGCCGCCTTCGCGCTGGTATACGCCGCGGCCGACGCCAGCAGCGCCTTGGTGGGGATGCAGCCGACGTTCAAACAGGTGCCGCCCAGCGATCCCTTCTCGATCAGCGCGGTCTTCAATCCCCGCTGCGCCGCCTTGATCGCCGCCACGTAGCCCCCCGGCCCGCCGCCCAGGATCGCCACATCGAATTCGTACCCCATGCATGCGCCTCCTCGCCACCGCGGCCTGCCGCGAGGCAGGCCGTGATGGTGCGCTAATTGTACCGCGCGGCGGGGATTTGTGCAAAAGGATGGCGTACATCAGCCACGCGTCACGGGCGCAGCAGGCTCTTCCCCCAACAGGTTCGGATCAGGCCTCTCCGGCCAACCGCGTGTCAGAAAATGGCGGATATGCCGAGCATGCCCCACTCTCAACTTTTTATAGATGTGATTCCTCTATTTCATGTTATCATACCAGCTACGTATGAGCATCCAGCATCAAATCCTCGGCGCGGCGGGGCGGGATAACGCGCTGCTGCTGCATATCAACACCGGGCAGTCGGTGGACCGCCTGCTGTTTGACTGTGGCGACGGGGTGCTGGCGGGGCTGCCGTTCGCCGAGATCCAGCGGATTGACCACCTGCTCTTTTCGCACCTGCACATGGACCACGTCGGCGGTTTTGACTCCTTCTTCCGCTGCACCTATAACCGCGAGAGCAAGCCGAACGTCATCTGGGGGCCGCCGGAAAGCGCGCGCATCCTGCACCACCGCTTCCAGGGGTTCAGGTGGAACCTGCACGGCGAGACGGACGTCGTCTGGCGGGTGTGCGAGGTGGGCGCCGAGGCGGTGACCCGCACGCGCTTCGCGTTGCGGGAGGCGTTCGCGGCGGCCTATCCCGACGGCGCGCGGCCCTTCACCGGCACGCTCATCGAAGAGGAGGCGTATACCGTCGAGGCGATCCACTTGGAGCACCGGGGGCCGTCGCTGGGCTTCCTCGTGCGCGAGCCGGTGCGCCGGAACGTGGACCGTGGGAAGCTGGAGGCGCTGAAGCTGCCGCCCGGCCCGTGGCTGAAGCAGGTGAAGCACCCGGCGCCGGGACAGACGGAGATCGCCGTGAACGGCACGCGCTTTTCCGTCGCGGCGCTGCAGGCGGCGCTGCTCAGCGAGGCGCCGGGCGATGGCATCGCGTACCTCACCGACTTCCTGCTCGACGACGCGGCGATGGCGCGTCTGGTGCCCTGGCTACGGGGGTGCCGCGTCCTCGTCTGCGAGAGCGCCTACCGCGCCGCCGACGCCGACCTCGCCCGGCAGAACGGCCATGTCACCACGATAGGGGCTGCCGAGCTGGCGCGGCGGGCGGGGGTGAGCCGCCTGCTCCTCATCCACCTCTCCGACCGCTATCCCCCGGAGACGTGGCCCGAGCTGCTGGACGAAGCCCGCGCCATCTTCCCGCGCACGGAATTCCCGCGCGGGTGGGGTCTCGGGTGAGAGATCGGTCCGCGGTGTGGGATTCCGCCGGGAGGAATTCCACACCTTCAGGCGAATAATCGCCCCATGGACACATGCGGCGCGGTACTGACACCCTGGGGACGGCTGACGGTGGAGGTCGGCGATGCCGGGGTGCGGCGAGTGATCTTTGACGGCCCGGAGGCGCCGGCGCTGACCGGCGCCTGGGCGGCCGCGTTCGACGCCTACCTACGCGGGGAGGATTTCCCCGCGGCGCTGCCGGTGGATCTGGCCGGCGTGCCGCCCTTCACCCGGCGCGTGCTGACGGCGTGCCGCGCCATCCCCTTCGGGACGGTCCGCACCTACCGCGAGCTGGCGGAGCGCCTCGGTTGTCCGCGCGGGTCGCGCGCGGTGGGGCAGGCGCTGGCGCGCAATCCGGTACCGGTGGTCATTCCCTGCCACCGGGTGATGGGGGCCAACGGCGCGCTGACCGGCTTCCTGGGTGGGCTGGCGTGGAAGCGCGCGCTGCTGGCGCACGAAGGGATCGCGCTCGGCATCTGATTGCGCGGAGGTGATGACATGCGACGCACCTTCATCAACTGGGTGATCTCGGCGCTGGCGCTGCTGCTGGCGGCGGCGGCGTTGCGGGGGGGCGTCGCCATCACCCCCTGGTGGCACGTCATCTGGCTCGCGCCGGCGCTCGGGCTCATCAACGCCATCGTCGGCGGGCTCATCGGCTTCTTCGGCTTCCCGCTGAACCTCCTCACCCTCGGCTGTTTCGGCTTCGTGGCCTCGTTCCTCCTCTACGCGGCGGCCATCTACCTGCTGCAGCAATACACGCGCGGCATCCTCACCGTGGAGAGTTTTGGCTGGGCGCTGGCGCTGGCCGCGGTGATGGCCCTCTTCAGCGCGGTGCTCAACATGTTCCTCGGCGGCGACGACCGGCGGCGATAGCGCTATAAACCGATGCCGGTGTGCGTGCGCTACGCGCTCCCCGAAAACGCCCTGCGGATCCTGCGCCATCTCTTCGGCACGGTGGAGATAGACCGCGCCTATTCGTCGTGAAATGGAGACTGTCCCCCTGGTGACGGCACTCCGCGCCGCTGCGTGCCTCACGACGAACGGGATGGTTTGGTCACCTGGTCTGCATCCGCATGCCCCCCACCATTGCCGCAGGGCGGTCGCTGGCGCGCCGGTGAAACGTTTTCGCCCCCTCGCGGTCTAACAACCCGTTGCACAGGGGGGCGTGATGGTGCGGACGCGTTTCACGGTGATGGTGGCGGTGCTACTGGCGCTGGCGCTGGCCGGCGTGGCCGGCGAGGAGATGCGGGCATTCGGCATCGCCTGCTGGAATCCGCCCGGCGACGCCTTTGGCGCCTCGCTGCGCTACACGCGGGTACATCCGCACAACTACCTGCTGCTGGATTGCGGCGTGCGCGCGCTCACCGACGCAGAGTGGCGGGGATTACTGCGCGTGGAAGCCGGCGTGCCGCTGGCGCGCTGGCGGGGCGGGATGCTGGGGGCCGGCGCCTCCGCCTCCTGGTTCTGGGAGCCGCGGCACCACGCCATGTTCGACGGCCTCATCGAATCCGCCGGCGAGGACCGCGAGGGCGATGCGATGCTCGACTCCTTCGGCCGCACGCTGATGATGGGGCTGCTGGTGGCGATGCTCGACGCCGTTATTTCCCCGGTCAGCGCGCTGGGCGACAACGGCGCGCGCATCCGTCCCGCGCTCTCGCTGCGCCAGTCGCTGGGCGACGGCTACCTGCTGCAGCTCAGCCACGACTTCGGCCGCGGCGCCGGCGATCCCTTCAACGGCACCACGGTGGCGCTGGAGTATGTGACACGCTTTTAGCGGTTCGCGGCGCCGGGGCTCTCCGCCCACTCCCTGTTTCACGGGACGCCGCCCGCCCGCCCGGCCGTGCCACGGCCGCGCGGCATTCGGGAAAGGATTTTTTCGCGCGCGCGCCGAAGGTAACAATCGGAGGCATGGCATGACCTGGCGCGATCTCTTTTTCGCATCCACGGGCCGCGTGCGCAGCGGCTGGCGGGCGCTCATCTTCCTCTTCGTCGCGCTGCTGCTGCTCAACCTGCTCGGGGTGGTCGTCAGCATTCCGCTGCTGCTGGCCGGCGTGAAGCCGCAGACCTCGCCAGTACTGGAGTTGCTGCTGTTCGGGCTGGCGGCGACGCCGGCGGTGCTGGCGGCGGGCGCGTGGACGGCGTCCCGTTTCGAGCGGCTGCCCCTGGCCACGCTGGGTCTTTCGCCGCACGCCGCCTGGCCAGCGCGGCTCGCGGGCGGCTTCCTCGGCGGCGCGGCGCTGGTCGCCCTCTTCCTGTGTGCGCTGCGCGCCGCCGGCTTCGCCACGCTCACCGTCCGCCTGCCCTCGTCGCAGGAGTGGGCGGCGCTCGGGTTGCTGGCGTGCTGTCTGCTGGTCGCCTCCGCCGGCGCCGTGCTGCTGCTGCTCGGATACGGCTTTCAAACGCTGCTGCGCGGCGCGGGCGTGCCGGTCGCGCTGGGCGTCTGTGCGCTGGCGTATACGCTGCTGATGGCGATGCAGACCCCCGGCAGCGCGCCGCTGCAGCACGTGCTGGCCCACCCGCTGCTCTACGTCACGCTGCTGCTCAACTGCCTGCTGCTCGGCCTGCTGTACCTGCGCAGCGGCTCGCTGTGGCTGCCCATCGGGGTGAACGCGGGGTGGAATTTCGGCCTGGCGCTCTTTTATCTGCCGCTGGGCACCGAGGCGCCGCTGGCGCCCACGCCGCTGCGCGCGACGTTGATCGGCGATCCCCAGCTCGTTGGCGGCCCGCTCGGCCCGGAAAGCGGCGCGTTCGTCGCCCTGCTGCACCTGGTGCTGCTGGCGGGCGTCGCGCTGGCGCCATGCGGCCGGCCCCTCGCGTCGCGCTGGTGGATGTGGCCTGCGCTGTCCGCGGCGCCCGCCACCCCCCGCGCCTGGGATTTCGCCATCGGCGCCCGCCGCTACCAGTGGCGCCTGGCCGTGCCGGAGGACACCGAGTAGCGCTACCCGTCCCGCGCCGGTTCGGGTACAATAGCTCCATGACGGCTCCCGACCGCCTGACACTCCCGGATGACCATCTCGGCCTCTACCTTCACGTGCCGTTCTGCGTGCGGAAATGCGCATATTGCGACTTCGCCTCGGGACCGCTCGGCGCTGACCCCGCGCTGGCGGACCGCTACCTGGACGCCCTGGAAGTGGAAATCGCGCGCCGCCGGGCGGAGGTCACGCGGCCCGCGCGGAGCATCTACCTCGGCGGCGGCACGCCCACGGCCCTCTCCGGCGCGCAGCTGCGCCGGCTGTGGCGGGCGATCGAGGCGCTCCCCCGGCAGGCGAACGCCGAGGTGTCAATCGAGGCGAATCCGGGCACACTGAACGCGGACGTGATGGACGCGCTGGCGGCGATGCCGCTCACCCGCGTGAGCGTGGGCGCGCAAAGCCTGCACGCCGCGGAGCTGGTGGCGCTGGGGCGCATCCACGCGCCGGAGGAGGTGGCGGCGGCGGCCGCCGCCGCGCGCGGGCTGGGCGCGCAGGTGAGCCTTGACCTGATGTATGGACTGCCCGGCCAGACGCCGGCGACGTGGGCGGCGACGCTGCGGGACGCGCTGGCGCTCATGCCCGAACACCTGTCGCTCTACGCGCTCATCGTCGAGGAGGGCACGCCGCTGGCCGCCGGGGTGGCGGCAGGAGATGTGGCGCTGCCCGGCGAAGAGGACGAGGCGGCGATGGAGGCCATCGCCGCGGCGCGACTGGCGGAGGCCGGCTACGCGTATTACGAGGTATCCAATGCCGCGCGGCCCGGCAGGCATTGCCGCCATAACCTGGGCTATTGGCTCGGCCGCGAGTACCTGGGGTTTGGGCCATCCGCCGTCTCGGCGGTCGGGACGCTGCGCTGGCGCAATACGCCGGACGCCGCGGGCTACGCGCGGCGCGCCGCCCGGGGGCAGCCTGTGGTATGCTATAGTGAACGGCTGCGCGCGCGCGACCACCTGCTGGAGCGGGTGATGCTGGGGCTGCGCTTGCGCGGCGGGTTCAGTCTGGCCGACACGGAGCGCGCGTGCGGCGCTCGCCTCGCCGACGTGGCGGGGGCGGCGCTGGCGCGGGCGGAAGCCGCGGGGCTGCTGGAACGCGATGGGGAGACGCTGCGGCTGACGCCGGCGGGCTTCCCCCTGGCGAACCTGGTGATGGCGCGCCTGATGGCGGAGGCCGCGTGAGGCGGAGAGGGGGACACGACATGATCCGGCGAAACCTGCTGCTCATGGGAGTGCTGCTGGGCGCGCTGTGCGGCGCGCTGGCGGTGGAGACGCTGGTGGAGATTTATGACGGCTCGGCCTCGCTGCCGGCGAAAGTCGTCATGGGCGACTGGGGCTTTTTGCCGCGCCCGCCGACGCCGGACCCCGCCGCCAATCCGCACCAGCCGCTCCGGCTGGGGCGCAACTGGTACGCGCTGAAGATCACCACCCTGGGGCGCTACCAGGGCGCGCGCTTCGATTTCCAGGTGCCGGTGGATACCACGGCCTTCGCGGGCGTGAAGAATACCTACCTGCAACTGCGCCTGCGCGCGCTGGATGAGAAGCAGGTCGGCGGCGAAGGCGCGGGGAGCGAGTCGTATGCGTCCGCCGCCATCACCAACCCCGTCGCCCCCGGCGGCGAGCTCCCGCGTCCGCCGGGGGTCGGACCCGACGGCGCCCCGCCAGTGGGGCCGGTCGGCCCGGTCGGCGAGCTGCCGGAGGTGCATCAGGAGCCGAAGGTGAAGCCGAATCTCATTCCCATGCCCGCCTTCAAGAACCTGCGTTTCACCTTCATCACGGAAAAAGGGCCGGCGATCCTCGATATCAAGCCGGAGCACCTCACCCCGGTGGATGACGGCAGGTGGGAGCGGGTGGAGATTCCGCTCTCCCTCATCAACACGGCGCTGCCTATGGGGACCAAACTCTCGCGCCTGCTCATCACCGCCGACGAGCCGGTGGAGATGTATATCGGCCGCATCGCGGTGGTGAAAGACGTCACCCCCATCACCGTCAACACCTTCATTTACCCGAACTTCCTGGAAGCCGGCCAGCGCATCTATTTTGCCGCGCGCGTGGAGGCGGGGCTGTCCCGGTATGAAGTCCAGTGGGATTTCGACGCCAAGGCGGGCGCGAGCGTGGACGCCGTGGGCGAACGGGTCACGCACGTCTACGACACGGAAGGCACCTACACGGTAACCTGCACCGTGCGCGATATGAACGGCAATAAAGAGCCCGCCGTCGCCACGCTGGAATTCAAAGTGTCCCGCCCGCGGGCGCTGTAAGAAACTGTCCGGAAAGTCTCGGTGTGGGGCTGCTCCAGGGGATGCCGGCCTGGATCACGGCGGACGTCCGCGGCGCTATCGAGAGAGAGGGTGAGGACGGCCAACGCCGAGCCAGGCCGGGAGCCACCAGCAGGCACGCGCCGAGACTGTTCGGACAGTTTCTAAAGGCAGCCAGGATCCACAGCAACGCGAACGCCCCCGCCCCGCGGGGGCGTTTTCACGTGGGCGCGTATCCGGGGGCGGGGACGACGACGATGACGACGTTGCCGCGTGGGCGCGGCCGCGGGTGCTCGCGCCGCCGCGTCAAAATCGTGCTAGCAATGCGTCATCTTCTTCGCTCGTCTGCCGGCGCGGTCGGCGCGTATACTGCCAGGCGTGAGGTGAGCCGTATGGGCGAGCGTTATACCGTCACGACCCGCTGCACCTTCTGCGGCCAATGCCAGGTGGAATGCCCGGTCGCGGCGATGGGGATGAGCGCCCGGGGGGCGGTCATTGATCAGGGACGCTGCGTCGGCTGCGGCAATTGTTATCGCAACTGCGCCTCACAGGCCATTGACGCGTTGGCCGCCGATGCTGCTGAAGGGAGCGTCCCATGATTCCGTATGATCGTCTCGATACCGGCCAGTTGCGCGAGCCGGCGCGCCTGTTGCCGGTGGAAAGTGCCTATGACGTGGCCGTGGTGGGCGGCGGGCCGGCCGGCGTGGGGGCGGCCATCACCGCCGCGCGTCAGGGGGCCAGGACGCTGCTCGTCGAGCAGTGGTCCTGCCTGGGCGGGTTGACCACGCTGGGACTGGTCGCCATCCCGCTCGACTTCGTCAGCGGCGTCGGCAAAGAGATGTTCGATGCCCTGGAAGCCCTGGATGCGCTCCAGTGGCGCAATAGCGACCCGGAAAAGCATAAGCTGGTGCTGGACCGCATGGTGCGCGGGGCGGGCGTCGAAATCCTCTTGCATACCACGGTGTGCGAGGCCATCGTCGCCGCCGGGGCGCTGCGCGGCGTCGTCATCGAGAACATCGGCGGGCGCCAGGCCATCCTCGCCGACCGCGTGGTGGACTGCTCCGGCGACGGCGCGGTCGCCGCCTTCGCCGGCTGCGCGTTCGCCAGGGGGCGCGACGGCGACGGGATGAACCAGGGCGTGTCCACCGAATTCCGCCTGGGCGGCGTCAATTTCGCCGCCTACAAGGCCTGGGTCGGCAGCGATCCGAAATGGCTGCGGACCATCCAGCTCGCGCTGCAGCGCGGCGACTTGCCCTATGAAGTGGATAATCATCTGAACTGGCTGACGCGCATCCCCGGCCGCCCGCAGGGCGAGGGGATGGATGAAGTCTCCATCTGCCTGGCGCACTCGCGGCGGTGCGACACGCTATCCGCGCGCGACCTCACCCGCATCGCGTTGGAAGGGCGCGAGCAGGTGGATTTCCTCTGGAAGTTCATCAAAAAGTATATCCCCGGTTTTGAGCGCTGCTGGCTCATTGACACCGGGCCGCTGTTGGGCGTGCGTGACAGCCGCCGCATCCTCGGCGACTACGTCATCACCGCGCGGGACATCGCCGCGCTGCGCAAGCAGGATGACGTCATCACCGTCTCGCACCACGGCTACGACGTGCATAATCCTGACGGCGTGGGCAACATCAAGTGGGCGGAGATGGAGGTGGATGGCGAGACGCGCTACGTGATCTGCAACGGGGGAGGGTGGGGCACCACGCTCATGCCGCCCAACGGCGCCCCCCTCACGGATTACCGGGGACGCGGGCAGGGCGAGGCGCAGTTTGACGCCGGCGGCTTTTATGACATCCCGTATCGCTGCCTGGTGCCGCGCGACGTGGAGAACCTGCTGGTGGCCGGGCGCTGCCTGTCCGCGGATTTCCTGGCGCAATCCGGCTGCCGCCTTATTATGGCCTGCCTAGATATGGGGCAGGCCGCCGGGACCGCCGCCGCGCTCTCGCTGCGCCAGCAGGTGACGCCGCGCCGGCTGCCGGTCGGTGACCTCCAGCGCACGCTGGTGGCGCAGGGCATGTATCTGGGCCAGGACAAACATGCCATCCCGGCGCTGGCGGCGATGCCGGCGGGGGCGCCCGCCGCCGAGTATACGAGCATTGGGCAGCATCTCCAGCGACAGTGAACGACGGGACGGTTGCCGGTGTCGCGCTCCGGCGGTATCATGGGCGCGGGGGCATCGCATCATGCGCGCGCAGTGCCAGCGTGGAACAGACGAGCAGCCGGGTGGTGGCGCCGGAGGCCGCGTGGCGGAGCTGCTGACCGCGGCAAGCGGATTGGCCGGCATCGGCATCTGCCTGTATGACACCCGGCATTTCCTGGGGCATGCGCGCCAGGAAGGCGAGGGGTGGGGGCTGAACCGGCACACGAATCCCTTGTGCCGCTACGTGCTGGGGCTGCCGGGCGGGCGCGCGGCCTGTATTGCCAGCGATGTGGAGGAGGCGGTGGCGCTCGCGGGCGCGCACGGCGCGCCGTATTTCCATACCTGCCATGCTGGGTTGACGGAGCTGGTCATCCCGCTGTATCACCACGGCGAGCACCTCGCCACGCTCTTTTGCGGGCAGTGCCGGGTGAGAGGGGACATCGCCACGGTGGGCATCCGCCAGCGCGTGCGCCGGTATGGCGCCGACGGGACTACCGTGGATGCGCTGATCCGGGGATTACCGGTGGTGGCGCGCGCGCGGCTGCTGGCCATCGGCGCGCTGCTGGGCGACGCGCTGCACCATGTCATCGCCGTGACGCGGCGCGCGGCGCTGGACGCCTATTTTCGCGACGCCGCGCGGGCGGATGATCACGTCGTCCGCGCCGTGCGGTACATCGAAGGCGCCTACCGGCAGCCCATCAGCGCGCGCGAGGTGGCGGCGCACGTGTGCGTGCACCCCGCCTACCTGACCCGGCTGTTCACCGCGCGCTTCGGCGCCGGCATCACGGACCACATCGTCCGCGTGCGGCTGGAACACGCGCAAACACTGCTGCGCGAGACGGCGATCCCCATTCACGACATCGCGGCGCTCACCGGTTTCCCCGATGCCAATTATTTTTCACGGCGTTTCAAAGCACACCTCGGCTGCACGCCGAGCGCGTATCGCTGCCGCGCCGGCGCTGGGTAACGATGGTCTCGGGATCGCCCGGAGCATCGTCGCGTCCGGGCCGCAGGCAGGCCCGGTAGCCGCGGAGTTGTACTCCGCACGAGTTCCCTCACCCTTTCGTTGAACACAGAGCGTGCACACTCGTGCGGATTAAAAATCCGCGGCCCCAGTTATGCCCCAGTTATGCGGAGTGCAACTCCGCGGTCCCAGTGGTGGCGATGTTCGCGGGAGGTACGGTGCACAGGATGCCGAGGCCGAGGGCCGAGGGCCCGACCGGGAAAGCTGCTCGCGCCGGCAAAGGCAGCGGGTAGAAGTGTGTTGCCTAGCCCTGCCTTGCTGCCCCCATGTGCCATCGCGGCGTCACAGCCGTCCTCACCGACCGGTAAGTTGACAGGCGCGGATGACTTTGGTAGTGTGAATCGTCAACACAGCCTCACCGCGACGGCCGCCGGGCGGTGCCCCGCGCGGTCGCTGGATGGAGTCTCCGCATGGCAGGGCGCAAATCGGAACGTTGGGCAACCCGCATGGGCGTGATGCTGGCGGTGGCCGGCAGCGCCATCGGGCTGGGCGCCTTCCTCCGCTTCCCCACGCAGGCGGCGCAGCACGGCGGCGGCGCGTTTCTCATCCCGTATTTCGTGGCCCTGCTGCTGCTCGGCCTGCCGCTGATGTGGATGGAGTGGGCGCTGGGGCGCATGGGCGGGGTGTGGGGGCATCACACGCTGCCCGGCATCTTCGACGCCGTCACCCGCGCGCGCTGGGGCAAATACCTGGGGGTGCTCGGCCTCTTCATCCCCTTCATCATCGTCGTCTATTATCTCTACGTCGAGTCATGGACGCTGGGCTACGCCTTCCTCGCCGCCACCGGCGAATTCGCCAACCAGAACACCGCGACGGTCAACGGGCTGCATACCCAGTATCTCGGCGTGCGCGACGGCAGCGCCCTCTCCTGGTCGCTGGCGGGGGTCATCTTCCTGCTCCTCACGCTGGCCATCAACTTTTGGGTGATCTGCCGGGGCGCCGCCGCGGGCATCGAAAAATTCAGCCGTATTGCCATGCCGCTGCTTTTTCTCCTCGCCATCATCCTCATGGTGCGCGTGCTGACGCTGCCGCGCGCGGTCGCGACTCCGTTCGAGGGGTTGGACTTCCTCTGGACGCCCGATATCAGCGCGCTCACGAACCCCACGGTCTGGCTGGCCGCCGTCGGGCAGGTGTTCTTCACCCTTAGCATCGGCCTGGGCGCCATCATCACCTACGCCAGCTACCTGCGCAAGGATGACGACGTGGCGCTCTCCGGCCTCACCTCCGCCTCGCTCAACACCATGGCCGGGGTGATTATGGGCGCCACCATCGCCATTCCCGCCGCCGTGGTCTTCTTCGGCGCGGCGGCGACGATGCGCTATGCCGAGGGCGGCAGCTTCTCGCTGGGCTTTTTCGCGCTGCCGCTGGTCTTCAACGAGATGGCGAGCGGCGCGCTGGTCGGCGCGCTCTGGTTCCTGCTCCTCTTCTTCGCCGGCCTCACGGCGTCGGTGTCGCTGCTGCGGCCCATCCTCGCCTTTTTCCAGGATGAGCTGGGCTGGACGCGCGGGAAGGCCGCTAGCGTCCTGGGCGCGCTGGTCGCCGCCTATCTGGTGCCGCTGGTGCTGCTCACCGGGAAGGGCGTCCTCGACGACATGGATTTTTGGGCGGTGCAGATCTTCCTGCCGGTGGGCGCGCTCATCGAGATCATCATCTTCGCCTGGCTGCTCGGCATGAAGCACGGGTGGGAGGCGATTACCGCCGGCGCGCGCCTGCGCGTGCCCGTCGTCGTCAAATACGTCCTGCAATACGTGGCGCCGCTCTTGTTGCTGGCGCTGCTGGGCAGTTGGCTCTTCGTGCCCGACGACCCGAAGACGGGCGCGCTGAGCGCCGCGGCGAAGATGATGATGCTGGACGGCGTGGCGGAGGCGAACAAACCCTACCTGATCTTCTGCCGGGTGCTCATGGGCGTGACGCTGCTGGCGCTGCTGCTGCTGCTGCGCCGCGCCTGGCGGCGCAAACTCGACCAGCCGGCGATGGCGCCGCACATCGCGGCGGCGGAGGCCGCGGTGGACGCGCCGGGGCATATCATGGAGGAGATCACGCCGGCGTTGTTCGATGCCGGTAGGCCGGATAGGGCCTGAATCGCCGACTTGCTCTGGGAGCGCACGGCGACGTTTTTCGCGCCTGACGGGCGCTGTGAGACAGGATACAGCCCATGAAACCCGAAGCATTAGTGATGATGGTGGCCGCGTGGGGGGTCATTCTGGTGGTGACGGCCTATTGCCTGTACCGCCTGGAAAATACTAAGTAACCCACGCCGGCAGGGATAGCCCGCCGGGAAGCGGGTATAATGCCGTATCGCGCGGGGCTGCCGCCCCCGGCCGGCTGCGTGATATGCCCGCATCCCCCGCATGGCCGCGCGCGACCCGAATCTGTACGCTGTGAGGCTCGACAATGCCTGATCTCCCTTTGGCGGGAACGTTCTCCTGGCTCGCCGCCCTGTTTTCGCCGCACGATCAGCCCGGCTGGTTCTGGCTGGCGATTGGCATCGCCACGCTGCTCTTTGTCGGGGTGATGCTGGCGCTGCACCAGTTGTCGCCGGCGGCCAAAAAGTGGATGACGATCGTCTGCACCTTCCTGGCGGGGCTGTACTTCGCGCTGGAGTTTTTTTGGCCGACGACCTACGATGCCGCGCTCGATAAGCGGGTGAACTTCATCACCCCCACGCTGGAGCCGGTGACCAATTTCATCGCCATCATGAGCGCGTGGACCATCGGGTTGGGCATTATCAGCCTGGCGATGGTGCACGGCAAGCGGCTCATCCGGCGCGCGTCGGGCTGGCATCACAGCCTGGCCTTCTTCCTCGCGCTCATCGCCATGCTCGTGTTCGGCTTCTGGACGAAAGCGGGAGGCTCGGAAACCGCCGGCGCCGCCGCGCACGCGGTCTACACCACCCTCTTCCGCGGGGTGATGATCAACCTGGAAGCGACGATGTTCGCGCTGCTCGCCTTCTACATCGCGTCGGCCGCCTACCGGGCGTTTCGCGTGCGCACGGCGGAGGCGGCGGTGCTGATGCTCGCCGCCTTCGTGGTGATGCTCGGCTTCGTCAACTTCGGGGTGGCGATCACCGCGGGCATCCCGAAGGATTCCTGGTGGGCCTTCTTCCGCCTGGAGAACCTCTCCTTCTGGACGCTGGGCTGGCTGAACATGCCCGCCTACCGCGCGGTGACGCTGGGCGTGGAGGTGGGCGCGCTGGCGATGGCGATGCGCATCTGGCTGAGCCTGGAGCGCGGCGCCTTCTTCTCGCAGGAGAAATAACGCATGCACAAATTCTTTCGCACGCTGCAGCATATTGACCGGCGCTGGATTTACCTGGTGCTGCTGATCGGGCTGGTGACGACGCTGTACGTCGGCTGGCCCGTCAAGCCCGAGGTGATCCCCTACGTGCAGAATCTGTACGACGCGGTGGAGGCCGCGCCGGCCGCCGAGCAGGACCGGAAACTCATCCTCGTCGGCTGCACCTTCTCCGCCAGCACCATGCCGGAAAACGGCAACCAGCTGCGCGCGCTGCTGCGCCACCTGATGCTGCGCGGCAAGCGCTTCGCCATCATCGCCATCGCCGAGCCGCAGGGCGCGCAGTTCGGCGCGGATATCGCCGGGAAGTTGGCCGCGGAGTATGGCTACGAATACGGGAGAGACTGGATCAGTCTCGGCTACAAGCCCGGCACGCTGGCCTTCTTCACCGCCTTCGTGAACAATATCCCCGGCAACGTGCCGAAGGACGGCCTGCGGGGCGAGGCGATCACCGGCTATCCCATCATGGCGGGCATCCGCACCATCAAGGACATCTCGCTGGTGATCGAGGATACGTCCACCGCCAGCATCCTCTCCTGGATCACCTACGTGCAGGGCAAATATCGCGTAAAACTCGGCTACACCTGCACGGGGGTGATGGTGGCGGAGGCGATCCCCTTCCTCGATTCCGGCCAGCTCGTGGGCATGCTCCCCGGCATGAAAGGGGCGGCGGACTACGAAAAGCTGGTGGACGAACTGGAAGCGGAGGCGCTACGCACCGGCGAGAAGCAGGCGCCGTATGACCCCTCCACCATGCCGCTGATGAAGAACTCGGCCCGCCGGCTGATGTTCACCCAGGGCGTGGCGCATATCATCATCATCGCGTTCATCGTGCTCGGCAACGCGGGGTACTTCCTCTCCCGCCGGCGCCGTGGCCCCGCGAAGGAGGCTTCGCATGACTGAGAATGCACCGCGCGACCCGACGCCGGGCGCCGCGCTCGAAAATGAAGCCCGGTACTGGCCCGTCATCCTGCTGGGGGCGCTGGCGCTGCTCATCGGCATCGGCATCCTCATGCATTATCACGAGGACGCGAAGGCGCAGTGGGTGCCGCTGCTGGGCGTGCTGATGACGCTGGGCATCTTCAGCGTGCTCTACAAAGAAAATCCCGTCTTCCGCTTCCTCGAGCACATCCTGGTGGGGCTGGCGACCGGCTTTGGCGTGCTCTTCATCTGGTTCAATTATCTGGAGCCGAACTGGTACCTGGCGATGATGCCGAACGCGGCGGCGAAAGCGAACGAGCCGCACGGGCAGTGGTGGCTGATCTTCGCGCTGCTGCTGGCGCTGATGTTTTACACCGTCTACTTCCCCAAACTCTCCTGGATGAACCGCTTCCTCATCGGCGTCTTGATGGGGTGGAGCGCCGGCTTCGCTTTCCAGGGCTTCGTCAGCGTGGTGGCGCCGCAGCTCCGCACCTCCTTCAAGCCGCCGGTGACCGGCTACGACCTGATGCAGGGGGGGGCGGCGGAGCACATCCACCAGCAGATGAACAACATCCAGCTCGGCCCGGTGTGGTTTCACCCCTTCGCGCTGGTCTTCATCGTGGTGCTGCTCTGCACCATGGCCTACTTCTTCTTCTCGGTGGAGCACCGCACCGC
>JAKPKV010000072.1 GCA_029553475.1 Armatimonadota bacterium | reverse complement strand
AGAGTAGTGGTGCGCGCTATCCTACAGATGTCGTCTATTTCAAAACCGCCGAGAGCGAGGGGCCGGTGTGGCATCCAACGCAGAAACCGGTTGAACTCGGGCGGTATTTAATCCGGACCTTTACCGAGCCTAGAGCACTGGTGCTTGACAACGCTTTTGGGAGCGGGAGTTTTCTTGTTGCTGCTGCGTTGGAAGGGCGGAGTTATGTTGGTATTGAGCGCAATCAGGATGTGCATCTGTTCAAAAAGGTTCAAGTTGATTATGTGGGGGTCGCGCGTGAGCGAATCAAAGATATAGCGACAGAAAACGAAGATGACATCACGATGAGAAAACGGGCTATATCCTGACTCGGTTACGCTTTTGCTGTATTCGAAATTGTGTTAAAAAGAGGATTGATAGAGGAGAAGAGCATGAATGATAAAATCACAAACATTTCTTTGGTCGGCGTGGGCGGGCAGGGGATTTTGCTGACAAGCGACATCGTAGCCAAGACCGCGACGCTGGCGGGGCTGGATGTCAAGAAGAGCGAAATCCACGGCATGGCGCAGCGCGGCGGCAGCGTCATCAGCCAGGTCCGCTTCGGCGACAAGGTGTTCTCGCCGATCATCGCCGACGGCGCAAGCGACATCCTGGTCGCCTTCGAAAAGACGGAGGCGCTGCGCTGGCGGCCACTGCTCAAGGCGGGCGGAAAGGCGCTGGTCAACGCGCAGGAGATCCTCCCGGTGACGGTCAGCAGCGGCCAGCAGCCGGGTGTGGCCGACCCCGACGCCCGCCTGCGCGGGCTGTACGGCGCGGACCTGCTGACCGTCGACGCGGCGGCGCTGGCGGCGGCGGCGGGCAACCTCCGCACCGCCAACCTGGTGATCGCCGGCGCCCTCTCGGCGCTGACGCCCTTCACGCCCGACCAGTGGCGCGAGGCGATGCGCAGCCGCATCCCCGCCAGACTGCTCGCCGTCAACCTCAAGGCCTTCGACGCCGGCCGCGCCGCGGCGGGCGCCGCCTGAGGAGGCGTCCCGGGTGACACGCCTGCCGTTCCGTTCGCTCTTCGCGCGCCTGGCCCGCGGCCTGCGGCGGCGCGCCGCC
>JAKPKV010000059.1 GCA_029553475.1 Armatimonadota bacterium | reverse complement strand
CGCGGCGCTGGCGGCGGCGGGGGGCTTGCGGCTGGATTTCAAGGCGGCGTGGGATTATGACCTCACGCTGCGCCTCTGGCGGCAGGGCGGGGGGAGGCGGATTCCCGGGCCGCCGTTGGCGGCGTTCCAGTGGCATCCGGGTTCGATCAGCGGCACGCACTACGAGCAGCAATTCGCCGAGGAATGGCGTGCGGCAGTGGCGGATGCCGGGCGGTTCTCGCCGCAGGCGCTGGTGCATTGGTTCGTGCGGCACGGCATCGTGCTGTGCTACCGGCTGATGAACCGCCCGCGCGCCTGAAACGTGGGCGCGGGGGCGGGGGGGGGGGCTACTTGGCCTTGAGGATCAACGTGGGCGGGCGGAAGCGCTGGCTATCCTCGGTGGCAGTGATCCACCAGCCCTTCTTGTGGTCGCCATCAGAGCCGGCAGTCAGCACCAGCGTCACTTCATCGTCAGGAAACTCGCGCAGGAACTTGGTGAGCGCGCGGTCTTCCACGGTCAGGATATCGCCGGTTTCGGGATTGGCTTGCAGCGGGTAGTTGACCAGCAGCGCGGCTTGGGCGGGCGCCAGATTGCCGGTGGAGGCGGGATCGTTGCCAGGGGCCGTTTGCCACGTGATGGATTCATCCCACGCGGCCGCGGTCTTCAGGCCCCATACTTGGAGCGTATAGGATTTGGTTTTGGGTTTCACCGGCGTGGTTTTGCTGAACGTCAGGCGCAGGACGGCCTGGTCCAGCCGCGCCTTGTCCACGCCGGTGAGCGGAAAGCGCAGATATATTTTGCTGGCTTCGGCCAGATCGCCGGTGCCGCCGCGCAACGGCAGAATGTTCTGGGCCTTGAAATCACTGGATGCGTTGTCGCCGCTGATGGAAACATCCATGCTGGCGGGGATGGTCCAATCGTTGACCGGCGCGGCGGGCGCGGCCACGCCGGCGGCGGCGGGAGCGGCGGTGTCCACCCGCACCCACACCAGTTGGCCGCCGCGCATGACCTGTTTGAGCCGCCCGGCGGCGATGTCCGCCTGTCGCTGGGCTTCTTCCTGCGCCTGCTTGCGCTTGTCTTTATAAATGGACTTGCCCACCACCGTCAGCCCGGCAATCAGCGCCACCCCCACAATGCCCAGGACCACGGGCACGACCAGATTGCGCCGCGCGGCTTCGGGCTTTTTGCCGGACTGCGCCGCCGTCAGCGGTTCGAGCGCGTCGTTGATGTCCTTGAGCAGCGACTCATACGTTGGATAGCGTGCGAAGGAATCCATTTCCAGCATGCGCAGCAGAATGGCCGCCGTGCGCGCGCTGATGTTGTTTTTGAACACGCGCGGATCGGGCGCGGGCTCCTTGAAGCGCAGCAGCACGGTATCGGTGACGGTTTCGCAATTGAAAGGCGGTTCGCCGGTGAGCACGTGATAGAGCGTGCCGCCCAGCGAGTAGATGTCGGAGCCCGCGTTGGGCGCCTGCCCCTTCACCACTTCCGGCGCCACATAGTACGGCGTGCCCCACACTTCGCCGGGTTGCGGTTTTTGGCCCTTGAAGCGGGCGAGGCCGAAGTCCGCCACCTTGGCGTTCCCCGCGCGGTCAAAAAGGATGTTGGCCGGCTTGATGTCGCCGTGGGTCATGCCGGCGGCGTTGGCCGCCTGCAGGCCGCGGATGATCTGCGTGGCCATGCGCAACACGAAGGTTTCATCGAGCTGCTTTTTCTTTTCCTGCATGTGGTCGAGCCGCCCGCCATCCACCAGCTCCATCACGATGTACGGCTGGCCGTTTTCCTCGCCGTAGCTGTAAATCTGGACAATGTGCGGATTGTTGATGGCCGCCAGCGCGCGGGCCTCCTGCTGCAATTGCGCCACGAACGCGGGGTCTTGGCCGATGGCCTGCTGCATCACCTTGAGCGCCACCGTGCGTCCGAGGGTTTCGTCATAGGCCTTATAGACCGCGCCCATGCCGCCCTTGCCCAACTGCTCCAGCAGGATGAAGTTGGCAAAGCGCGCCGGCACGCGCATTTCCGCCTGGCAAACCGGGCAGTTCAGCAGCGAGAACGGGGC
>JAKPKV010000054.1 GCA_029553475.1 Armatimonadota bacterium | reverse complement strand
GTGTAGTCCAGCGCGTCGGCATTGAGCAGTTGACCCGCCTCGTCAAAACGCGCCCCTTTGGGAAAGACGGCGGGCGTCGCCCAAGGACTGTCCACATACATGTCCCGCATCAACGCCAGATTGGGCGCGAGATTGCCGGGGCGCGCGATAGTAATCGGCCGCACCCTGCACATAATCCCAACCGCCCAGATGCAGCCGCGGCTGGCGCGGGAAATCGAGATTGCGCAACCGCACACGCACGGCCACGTCGCGACGGAACGCCACGGGCGAGGCCTCGACCTGCAGGCGTCCTTCGTGAACGCCAGGCGAGGCGGCGGGACGCCGGCAGGAGAGCCACACCTGACGCGTGCAACCCGCAGGCACATTGAGCGTGCAGCGCCCTTGCGTATCGGGGACAAGCGGACGCAATGCCGCCATCACCGGTGTGCGGCTCTGCGTGTCGGTCGGCACCACCTCGCGCAACTCCAGATTCAACGCGGTCGGTACCCCCTCCAGCCGCAACGCAAAGGGCAACGCGCGGTCATGCGGATTCGTGAGGTTGAGCACCTCGCCACGCACCTCGCCGCGCATCAGATCGAGCGACAACACCGGCGTCTCCGCGCCCGGCGGCGGCAAGGCGGTCAGCGCGAGCGGATCCCAACGGTTGTTCTGCCACAGGCGCGGCTGCGTCACGCCGGACGCGCGCAGAACCGGCGCGTTGAGCGCCAGAATCTTTTCGTGCAACGTGCCATACGGCAGCACCGTCCGCAGGGTGCCAGGCAGCTCCGACGTACTGCCGGCAATGGCCGCGCGCAACCGGTCCGCCTCGTCATTGTGCGGTGCCAGCGCCGCCGACAAACCGTTGGACGCCGCCTGACTGAAGATTATGTCCAGGTCTTGGCGCAACCGCGCCGCCACGCCGGACTGCACGCAGCTCTCGTTGTAGAACTGACGGGGATCGCTAGCCTGACGACCCGACATCGGTTCTGTCAGCCAAGCGTCCGGCCCGCGCCACACCTCGATCTCGTCCACAAAGCAGAAGGGACGCGCCGCAGCGATCACGCACACGTAACGGCCGCGACCTTTCAGGCGGTCCGTGGCGTAGCGGAAGGTCGCGTAGGTTCCTTGTGGCGGCGGCTG
>JAKPKV010000051.1 GCA_029553475.1 Armatimonadota bacterium | reverse complement strand
GCGGTGGCGGACATGGGTGACCCTCCCCGGTGAGCGAGCGTTACCCGGATATTCGCGCTTCCCCGGCAGATACCTGTCGCGCCTGCGCAATCTCCACCCCGGGATTCAGCGCCTTCACCGCCGCAACGAAATCGGCATAATCCGCCAGCCACAGCACCGGGAAGCCGAGACGTGCGCGCTGCCCGTCCTGCTGAATCACGATGTCCGCCCACCACGTCCCGAAGCGGCTGATGACGTCGATCGCCAGGATATCCCGCGCGGGCACGTGGTGGATCCGCAGGGGTGACTTGAACCGGAAGACGTCGGCGGCGTTCAACGTCACCGGCACCGACGACAGCACCTGCGACCACATCGTCCACGCCGAGCAACTGACCAATGACAGCGCCACGAGTTGGCCGATCAACACCGGGTAGAACCTGGCAGGGACAGGGAAGACGCCGGCGCCGAATCGTCGTTCGAAATAGATGAGGATTCCCCAGCAGACCAATATCGTCAGCGCGAAAAAGAGCGGCGCGACGGCGCCGACCATGCCCGCGATGCAGGCCGTCCGGTTGCGTCGAAACCGATGCACCTCACCGGCACGGAGCGCCTTCGGCAGCGCGCCCGGGATCTCCTTGGGCGGCAATCCATCGAGCGTGATGGCCGGATTCAACGCCAGCAGTTCCTGCAGAAACGCGTGGATATCGTCTCTGTTCAGGTAGGCTTCCATCTTGCCGAACGCGCCGGTGAATGCCAGGCACTCCACCGGCCGGTAATGCGGAAGCGCCGGCAGGCGCGATGCAATGTTGATGGCGGTAACGTCACTGGCGCGCACTTCCCTGCACCGGATGGGCGTGTGCACCGACAAGGTGCCCTCGTCTGTCAGGGTGATGCGGCGTGAGCGTGATAAATAGCGATATAGCCACCAGGTATAAAATCCGACGCCGTATACGCAGGCGAAGAGGGTGGTCGACATGGCATAGCGTCTGAGATAGACGAGCAACCCGATGGCGACAACGATCACCACCGGCATCCCGAACAGCAGGAATGCGCTAGTCGGCGTATCCCGGAGTAGCTGCCGAAACGATACCGTGTACGTCTTCACCCTCGCCTCCTGTCACCGCGTGCCGATTAGACGCTCTCCAGCTCTACCTGCGGGTTCAGCGCCCGCACGGCGGCGACGAACTGCAGGTACTCCGGCATGATGATGGTAGGGAAGCCGATGCGGCGGCGGAGGTTGCGGTTGCGGGCGCCCACGGTGTAGGTGATCTCCGCCCACCAGCTCTGGTAGCGGCGGGTGACGCGGATGGCGAGGATCTGTCGGCCGTGGATGCGCCGCGTGCCGAACCAGGTCTGCATGCGGAAGGTGCCGTCGGCGGTCAGGCGTACGGACAGCGGCGTGTTGAGGGCGGCGATCACGGAATGGGCCAGGTAGGCCAGGAAGACCAGCACGCCGGCGATCAGCACCCCCGCGATGACGAGGGCGCGCGGGCTCTGCACGGTGAACAGCACCTGC
>JAKPKV010000013.1 GCA_029553475.1 Armatimonadota bacterium | reverse complement strand
CCCATCGCTACCGCGGAGCATCCGGAATCCTCTGCTCGCGCTACCGCTTCACCGCGTCCCATCCGCTCACGCTGCTCGAGGAGGCGCGGGGCCATCTCCGGTCGGGGCGGCGAATGAATCGGCCAGGATCTCCTCCTGCTGTCGCCCCTGCGGGGCTATGATGTTTTGCGGGCCGGGGTCCACGGGTTCCGCTATCGCTCCACCCGTGGCGAACGGCTTCGGTCCCTGCGGGACATGGGGGTGGGGTGCGACCAGGTGCTGCCCGCGGGATCCGCTGGCGCGCCGCCCGCGTCGGCGCCGGCCGATTCCCGTGGGGCGCCCCTGGTCAAGATGGCGAAGCGAGGCGCAACGTGACGACCCACGACAATCACTATTTTCCGCTGACGTCTCCTTCCCACGAGGAGATGACAGCGCTAACGTCGAACTATCCCCAGACCTGTCTGAAGAGGAGAATCGAATCGTGTCCGCACATGCCTTTGACCGGATTATCGCCAGCGACTTCTTCCCGCACTACCGCGGGCAGTCGCCGGCCGAGTACGCGCGCGCCGTGGAGGCGCACGTGGAGCGCCTGCGCCGCCGCGGGGTGACGCACGTGATGGTGAACCAGGCGATGGTGAACATCCCGCTGGCCATGCAGCCCGACCGGCCCTATTACGGCTTCTGCGCCTACGGGCCGGGGCCGGATAAGTATGTCACCTCCATCTACAACGAGGGCATTTTCAGCGCGGAGCTGCTGGCGCTGAACCGCGAGCTGCTGATGCACAACGTGAATCTCGCCCGCCAGTACGGTTTCCGCTGCGCCATGCGCTGCGTGGAGCCCATCTTCATGATGGAGAGCTTTTTTCGGCGCTACCCGCACCTGCGCGGGCCGCGCATTGACAACCCCGCCTGCTCCACCGATCCGGTCTACGCCCTCTGCCCGATGATGCCGGAGGCGCAGGACCACTACCGGCAGCTCGTCCACAACTTGCTGACGCTGGCGCCGGAGATAGACGAGATCCACATCTTCACCAACGACTCCGGCGGCGGGGTGTGCCACTCCGCGCATCTGTACGCCGGCCCCAACGGTCCGCAGCACTGCCGGCACGTGCTGCCCGGCAAGCAGGCGCAGGTCTTCTGCCGCACGCTGGTGGAGGGCGGGCGCACGGTGAACCCCGATTTTCGCGTGGTGATGACCAGCGGCCTGTCGCCGAAGGAGAAGAAGGATTTCGTGGTAGAGATGCCGGCGGGCGTCGCCTCGTCCGTCTACGGCGCCTTCGCCTGGGGCGGCGGGCTGGAAGATCGCTGGGGCACGCAGGCGGTGGGGCCGGCCGTGTACGGCAATCCGGAGGAGCGGGCGAAAATTCGCGGCTGGCAATACGCCGATTATGAAGCGCGCATCCGCCAGATTCAGGAAAACGGCGGCGTCGTCTACGCCAACTACAACTCCGACTACTACTCCGGCGACGACCCGCGCCCGTTCGAGACGCACGAAATCGTCTGCCAACTGCTGGAGTGGGGCGTCACCAATGTCATCGGCGGCGTGCCGGGGGGGAGCCCATACAGCGCCAATACCGCCGTTTTTCGCCACGCCGTCGCCCACGGCCGCGTGCCGACCGCGCAGGCGGTGGCGGAGATCGCCCGCGCGTGGGTGGGGGAGGAGCTGGCCCCCGCGCTCATCGAGGCGTGGCGGCTGAACGACATGGTGGCGCGCGAGCAGCCGCTGCCGAACGCCGGTCATCTGCTGCAGATCTGGGCGCTCATCCGCCATATGCCTATCGTGCCGGACGAAGGACAACTGCAGCCCGGCGACCTGGACTATTTCCGCCACGCGCTGCAGAGCTACGACACGAAGATGAGCGAGCAGCAGGGCGGCGTCTGGCGCATTCTGCACTACGGGCCGGAGCTGAAAGCCGCCTATCTGCGGCAGTTCACTGCGGTGGTCTTCCCGAGCCTGGAGACGGCGCGGGCCATCCTCGATGATCTGCTGGCGCGGCCCGCTCTCACCGACGCGCAGCGCGCCTGCCTGGCCGAACAACGCGCGGCGATTCACGCGGTGTGGGTGGAACACCGGCATCACTACCACTGGATCGCCGCGTCGCTGTCTCGCATCGCCGGCGAAACCGCTCCCGCGGGCACGCCCGGCCTGCGCGCGCTCATCGCCGCGGAGATCGCCCTCTATGCCGCCGAGGGCCGCGATCCGGAGACGGACCCGCGCCTGCGGCTGATGCGCGCGCACCTGGACGACCCCATCGTGCCGGTGGAGATGTCCGGCTTCCCGCTCTCGACCCATCCGGGCAGCGCCGGCTGGGAAGGGGCGCACGAGATCGCCGAGGCGTAGCAGTGTACCGGCCCGTGGGGACGGCTCGCCGTGGGGCGCGGGCGCTGGATTTCCGGCGCATCGCGCCCCGTCGACTTCCCGGAGGCGCTCGCCCGCTCTGTTCGGGGGTCGTCTCGGACCGGCGATCACGCCCGCGTGTTCGCCTTTGATTTCACCTGAAAAGATGGTATAATCGCCTCGCGACATTGAATAAGACTGAGTTTGTCGCATCCGTGGGAGATCACGCCGATGGCCGAGCGCACGTACCTGTTCACTTCCGAGTCCGTCACCGAGGGGCATCCCGATAAAGTGGCCGATCAGATCGCCGACGCCGTGCTGGACACCCTGCTCGCGCAGGATCCCTCTTCGCGCGTCGCCTGCGAGCTGCTGCTCACCGGCTGTACCGTGGTCGTCGGCGGCGAAATCACCACCAAAGGCACCATTGACATCGAGGGCGTGGCGCGCGGCACGCTGGCGGGCATCGGCTACGACGCCTCCACCGGCTTCAACGGCGCCACCGTGCCCATCAACAACCTCATCCAGCCGCAGTCGCCGGACATCGCGCAGGGCGTGGACGTGGGCGGCGCCGGCGATCAGGGGATGATGTTCGGCTTCGCCTGCATCGAGACGCCGCAGCTCATGCCCGCGCCCATCGAGTGGGCGCACCGGCTGGCGAAGCGCCTCGCCGAGGTGCGCAAAGACGGCACGCTGGCGTACTTGCGTCCCGACGGCAAAACGCAGGTGACGGTGCAGTATGACGGCTATCGCCCGGTGCGCGTGGACAAGGTGCTCATGTCCAGCCATCACGCGGACGGCGTGACGAATGACCGCATGCGCGCGGATTTCCAGGAGCTGGTCATCGCTCCCGTCCTCGGCTCGCTGGGCATGCTGGACGCCGCCACCCAGGTGCTGGTGAACCCCACCGGCGCCTTCACCGTGGGCGGCCCCTGCGCCGACACCGGCGTGACCGGCCGCAAGATCATCGTGGATACCTACGGCGGCATGGCGCGGCACGGCGGCGGGGCGTTCTCCGGCAAAGATCCCACCAAGGTGGACCGCAGCGCGGCCTACATGATGCGCTACATCGCGAAGAATTTGGTGGCCGCCGGCCTGGCTGACCGCCTGGAAGTGCAGATCGCCTACGCCATCGGCGAGGCGCGCCCCTTGAGCGTCTCCGTGCAGACCTTCGGCGTCGGCCACGTGCCCGACGAGCGCATCGTCGAGTTCATTTACGCGTATTTCGACCTGACGCCCGCGGGCATCATCACGACGCTGGACCTGCGCCGCCCGCAGTTCCTCGGCACCGCCGCCTACGGGCACTTTGGCCGCACTGACCTCGATGTGCGCTGGGAAGAGACCGACCTCGCGGTGACCCTCGCCAACGCCGCCGGCACTACGCCGGTCGCGCTGGCCCCGGCGTAAGTATAAGTCTGGTCACCGTCTGGAACAGGGCGGGAGCCCGGCCGCTGACGACCTCTCCCCCCGATTGGTGCTTTTTGCCAACTTGTTTCCGTTTTGGTGGGCTGTTCATCGGTAGGTTTGCGTCCCCCCGGATTGAAATCCGGGGCTGGAGCCATGCAGTCCACCGGCGTGGACTGGCCGGAGCGGGCCGACGGACCGGATACCGGACAACGCGGGAGTCATGTGGCACAGCATGCATCGGGGCAGGCTTCCCCCAGCCCCCATACGCGTCATCATAGCGTCAGCGCTCGTTTCGTGCTCGTACTCGTACTCAAAATTAGATACGGGCGGACAGGATGTCCGCGCTCCGGTGGGCATGACTCGTACTCGTATCCTCTGGAGGGCGAGACGCCGTCGAGCCGCGCGCGGAGCATCCGCGCGCGGATGCTCAGACCCTGTGCCCGGGGCTATTGGCGATAATCAGGATAAACCCATTGAAAATGGCGAACCCCAACACCGTGACCACATCCAGCTGCTGCGCCGCGGCGGCAGCTGCCTGACCAATCCCGGGGTAGTTGAACACCGT
>JAKPKV010000151.1 GCA_029553475.1 Armatimonadota bacterium | reverse complement strand
C
This sequence comes from Armatimonadota bacterium, assembly GCA_029553475.1. Taxonomy (GTDB): domain Bacteria; phylum Armatimonadota; class Hebobacteria; order CAIYQO01; family CAIYQO01; genus JAKIYB01. The sequence goes on along the minus strand of JAKPKV010000151.1, from coordinate 4,406 downwards.
CATCCCCACCGACACCGAGATCCGCAAGAAGCGCGCGGCGGCGATCTACACCGAGGACGAAGCCCATGCCATCCGCGCCTCGCACGATAACCCGATCATCAAGCAGCTCTACGCGGAGTACCTGGGGGAGCCGCTGGGCGAGAAATCGCACCACCTGCTGCACACGCACTACACGAAGAGAGGGGTCTGACATGCACGTACCGGAACCGATTACCGGCACCGTGGTGCTGATTGACAATACCGAGCGCCTGCCGCTGGCGCAGTCCGTGCTGGAGGGCGAGGGCTTCACCGTGCGCGTCGCGAAGACGATGGCGGAGGGATTGGCGCTCATCGCGGAACAGCGCCCCGACGCCGTGGTCTCCGAGGTGATGCTGGAGACGCCGGACGCCGGCTTCGTGCTGGCCTACCGGCTGAAATCCGACCCGGCGCTGCAGAGCATCCCGCTCATCCTGCTCAGCAGCGTCTATCAGCATACCGGCATCCTCTTCGACCTGAACAGCCCGGAGGCGCGCCAGTGGATCAAAGCCGACGCCTACCTGGAGCGCCCCGTCGCCCCGGAGCGCCTGGTCACAAAAGTGCGCAGCCTGCTGCAGGCGCATTGATGTCTCGACGCAAGCGCTTCCTGTCCCGATGAAGGAAGCGCTTGTCACGCTCTATTCACCTATGTCGTAATATTGATCCTCGTCATGCTCGATAGCGCCGGTCAAGGATGTGCAAACACAGGTAATACGCAGCGTCTTCGTCGTCCCAAACGGATAGAGAAATGATACCGTAAGATATTCTCCTTCGACGGAGATGCGACGTATGTAGCCGTTGGGCACGCTCATTTGAATGGCATCACTTATCGGCGGACGTCTGGACCACCGTTCAAAGATTACTAACAATTTCAAGGCAATTTGCCTCGGTAGACGCGACAGGTCGGCATTGGCTTCGGGGGAAAACGATAATCCTGCCATCACTATTCGTCCTTACGATGTTATTGCTTTGATAAGCGCTCGCGCACTTCCTCGAGCGTGTATGATTCGCCTTCTTCGCCTCGCGCCAGTGCCAATCCTGCTCGCGCTTCCGCCAGCGCTTGCTCCAGGTATTCGATTGAATCCAGCGCCTTGAGCGGCAGTATCACCGCAACTGGCTGGCCGTGTCGTGTAAGTATCGCCTGCTTGCGCTCATAGATCACGCGGTTCAGCAAGTCCGCCCACTGCTCGCGCGCTTTCGACGCGGATAAGGTAATCATCAGCCTCTCCTTTCACTGGGCGTACAAATTGTACGTATACGTACAATTTGTACGCCTGTTTCGTGGTTTTGTCAAGGGGTATGGCAGTTGTTACCGTTATGCCAAAATACCATTGGGGGACGCGGGCATTGCAACCCCCTGCGAGGCCATACGGCCAGTCGTCCCTCTGCAGGGACGCAACGGATTCGGTTGACAAACCGGGTGCTATACAAAACAGGAACAATGTGCCAACAGGATAAATAGTACCCGCCCCAATACCAAACTCCTCCGCGCCCTCTGCGATCTCCGCGGTGAAATCCTGCCATCATCCCTTTCACGGTCCTGGCAGGAATCCCAGCCCCATCACGGCGAATATCCTCTCCATGTCACGCACCAGCGCCCTCGCCGATACCGATTTCCCCGTCCCCGTGCTCTCGCTGTGGCCCGATGGCGCGCCCGGCGCGCGGGGGGCGGGGGAGGATGACATCCCCTCGCTGGCGGTCTTTCTGCCCACGGCGGGGTGCGGGGCGGCGGTGCTGGTGTGCCCCGGCGGCGGGTACGGGCACCTGGCGAACGATCACGAGGGGAAACAGATCGCCGAGTGGCTGAACGCGCGCGGGGCGGCGGCCTTCGTGCTGCGCTATCGCCACGCCCCCGGCTACGGCCACCCGTATCCGCTGATGGACGCCCGGCGCGCGATGCGGCTGGTGCGCGCGCACGCCGCCGCGTGGAGCGTGGATGCGTCCCGCGTGGGGGCCTGGGGTTTCTCCGCCGGCGGGCACCTCGCCGCCTCGCTCTCCACCCATTGGGATCGCGGCGACGCGCGGGCCGATGACCCGGTAGAGCGCCAGTGCTGCCGACCGGATTTTTCCATCCTCGCCTACCCGGTCATCACCCTGGAGCCGCCGCACACGCATTGGGGATCGCGCTGCAATCTCCTCGGTGAGGCGGCGGATCCGGCGCTGGTGGAGGAGCTGTGCACCGAGCGCCGCGTGGCCGCCGACGCCCCGCCGGCCTTCCTCTTTCACACCGGCGATGACGGCGCCGTCCCCGCCGAAAACAGCGTCCGCTACTACAGCGCCCTGCGCGCCGCCGGCGTCCCCGCCGAGCTGCACATCTACGCCCACGGCCCTCACGGCGTCGGCCTCGCCCCCAATGACCCGGTGCTCGGCACCTGGCCGGCACGGCTGGAGGACTGGCTGCGCGGGCGGGGGATTCTCCCGTAAGCGGGGTGTCCCGTCCGCGGCGCGTCAGGGATGCGGGGCGTGGATGGTGACGACGGGGCGAAAGCCGACGCCTTCGGACATGACGGACGGATCGCCGTTCAGCCGATAGGACGCGCGGAAATTGTACGGGTAGGCATCATGCCAGTCGCCGCCGCGGAGTACCCGGTAGGCGCCCGTGGCCGGACCACGCGGATTGCGCGCGGGCGCCGTTGCGTAAGAGGTCGCGTCATACCTGTCCGCGCACCACTCCCAGACGTTCCCGGCCATGTCACGCGCGCCATACGGACTGTCGCCGGCAGGATAGCTGCCCACCGGCGCCGTCCGCGTGTGCAGAGAACCTCCCCCGGCCGGGTTGCTGTCCGCGTAGCCATTGCATTTCTCTCTATCCCATCGGTTGCCCCAGGGGTAGATGCGCCCATCCGCGCCGCGCGCCGCTTTTTCCCATTGCGCCTCCGTGGGGAGGGCGGCGCCGGCCCATGCCGCGTAGGCAGCGGCGTCGGCCCAGGTGACGTTGACGATGGGATGCTCCTCGTGCCATCCCCAGCGCGGCATGGGCGGCATCGCCCGGCCCGTCGCTGTGCAGCAGGCGCGGTACTGCGCCACCGTCACCTCATCGCGGTAGATCCAGTAGCCGTCCAGCGCGATGCGGCGCGCGGGCGTGTTGTTCCCCGGCTCCCACGCCCGCCGCACCGCGAACAGTAATCCACGCCACCCCCGGCTCGCGTAGCCCAAACGCAGGCGCTCTCCCAGCGTCTCGCCGCGGATGAACGCTCCCGCCGGCACCCAGACCATCACCGCGCCGTCTTGCGGGTTCACGCGGGTGATGACCGTATACGTCGGCCGCCGGGATTGCCAGAGGGTGAGGGCGAGGAGGAGTATGGCGAGGGCGGCGATGGCCCTGCGCTGACGTGCCGCGGTCCATCCGCGCCGGCGTGCGTTCGGGATGCTCACGGGAGTATCGTATCACGGGGCAGGCGGGAAGACAAGGTAGCAGTTGACCGGCGTGCCCGTCTTTTCCGCGAATCAATCCCTTCCCTCTTTACGCGACGATGGAAAGGCGGTATACTACATTTGTGATATTTTTCACAAATACGGGGCGCCCGGCCCCGACTGATGGCGGCGGAGATGCGAGAAAGGTGAGGGGAGATGGCGAAGAAGTTGCCGGCCAGCGCGGAGGCGATCATTGACGAGGGGCGCATCTTCGCGGCGCTGGACGCCGCGCACGCGCCGGAGGACGCGGAGCTGGATGCCATCCTGGCGAAGGCGCGGGAGCTGCGCGGGCTGTCGCTGGATGAGGCCGCCGTGCTGCTGCAGGCCCGCGGCGAGCAGTGCGCGCGCGTCTTCGCGGCGGCGAAAGCGGTGAAAGAGACGATTTACGGCCAGCGCATGGTGCTCTTCGCCCCGCTGTATACCACCAATATCTGCGTCAACGACTGCCTGTATTGCAACTTCCGCCGCTCCAACACCGCGCTGAAGCGCCGCCGCCTCTCGCTGGCGGAGATCGCCGAGGAGACGCGCGCGCTGGAGCGCCAGGGGCACAAGCGCGTGCTGATGGTGCTCGGCGAGGACCCGCAGGTCGCCATTGAGGCGATGGTGGCGGAAATTCAGACCGTCTACGCCACCCGCGAGGGGGCGGGAGAGATCCGCCGCGTCAACGTGAACGCCGCGCCCATGGAGCCGGACCGCTTCGCCGCGCTGAAGGACGCGGGCATCGGCACGTACCAGTGTTTTCAGGAGACGTACCACCGCGCGACGTACGCGAAGATGCACCCGCCGGGGCCGAAGGCGGACTACGACTACCGCGTGACCGTTTTCGACCGCGCGCTGGCCGGCGGCATTGACGATTTCGGGCTGGGCGGCCTCTTCGGCCTCTTCGATCCGAAATTCGAGGTGCTCGCGCTGCTCATGCACGCCGACTACCTCGAGCGGGCATACGGCCACGGCCCGCACACCATCTCCTTCCCGCG
>JAKPKV010000058.1 GCA_029553475.1 Armatimonadota bacterium | reverse complement strand
GCCCGCGCCGAAAGCGGTACGCCCGGCGGCCATCACCCGCGCCACCGAGCCCCGCTACCCGTCCGCCGCCCGCCGCGACGGCGTGGAGGGCGTCGCCGTGGTACGCGTATACCTCGACGCGAAGGGCGCGGTGACCGACGTAGCGATCGTCACCAGCACCGGCGACCCCCGCCTCGACGACGCCGCCCTCGCCGAAGTGAAGGCGCGCTGGCGCTTCACCCCCCGCTACGAAGACGGCGCCCCGGTGGCTTCTACCGTCAAAGCGCGGCTGGAGTTTCGGCTGAACCGGTAAGCTCCCGCTCCATTGCCGCGATCTTCTCCCGAATCAGCGCTCCATTGTACTGGTAGCCGTTCACGTCCTGGTGCCAGCCCAGGCGCGGGTCGGCGTCCACCAGCGGGAGGGCGCGGCGGGCGTTTTCCAGCTCCTCGCGCATGAGCGCCAGCAGAGCGGGGTCGCGGGGGAGGTCGCAGGGGGCGGTGAGGCCGTGCGCGCGCATCACGCGCTGTTGTGCGCGGTAGAAGCGGTAGGCGTTGACGATGGCGCGGAACTGGATCGCCAGCATGCGGGCGACGCTCAGTTCTTCGGCGCGATGTCGGGCATGGTCGGGATCGGCGGCCGGTGCGTCGAGCGCCGCTTCGTAGGCGGGCAGCGCCGCCTCCCAGCCGTCGCGTATCGCGGCGTAGCCGGCGATCACCTCGTCCAGCGTGAAGGTGCAAACGTCGGCGTGATGGGCCTGCAAGGCATTGGACAGGTCGTCGCCACGCTCGTCGGGCTGCCAGGAGCGGCCCGTCGGCGTGCCCGCGTAATGCAGCGATAGCGGCCGCGCGGGGGCGTCGTTATGCACGCCGTAGTAGAGCAGTTGGATGGCGAAGGGATAGTGGGCGTAGGCGTCGGAGAAGCCGCGCCAGGCGCCAATGACGCCCGCCGTCTCCTCCAGGCCGAAGTGGGCGCGCGCCAGCGCGTCGAGGAAGGCGGTCTCGTCCATGAAGCGGTCGGGATCAGTCAGAAAGAGGCGCAGCGCCGCCGTATTCAGCGTGAAGCGGCTGCCCATGCTCCACACCCCTAAAAAACCGGCGATTTGCTGCGCGGTCATGCCGGCGAAGCGCGCGTGCAGGGTGGCGAGCACCGGCAGGTTCGGCACGCTGCACAGCTCATGGGTGTTGTTCACTTCGATTTTCGCGTGGACCGGCGTGCCCAGCGCCCGCACTGCCGCGCGGGTGCTGACGAACTGCCGGCCGGGACCGGCGTAGCTCAGCGCATATTCGCCGATGGGGATGGTGCGCCCGTTCCACTCCTTCTCGCCGCCCATCTCGAAGCCGAGCAGCAGCTCCACGCCGTCGGGCAGGCGGGTCGCGATCTCCGCCTGCGGGTCGGGATAGTAATAGAGCCACTCCCAGTTCCAGGCGAGGATGCGGAAGGGGGTGGGGTGGGCGGCGCGCACCTCGGCCCACGTCTGAATGAGTTCCAGGATGATGTCGGCGGGCTCGCGGGCGACGCAGCGCGGGCAGGTCGGCGGCGGCGCCCCCTTGCGCACCGGCGATTTCGACCAGCAGTGCGTCAGGTCTTCGCAGGCGGTGATGAGGATGACGCCGCCGAGGTTGCGCAGCGGATTCATGGCGCTCTCCACCGCGTCGCGGAAGAACGCCTGCACCGCCGGCGTCGAGGTGCAGAGCGCCCACATGCCCCATTTCTCCACCCCTTTCAGCTCCGGGTGCGCCTCCCAGAAGGGATCGTCCTTCTTCACGCCCACGGGATCGTTGAAGTAGAGGTAGAGGACAAGGCCATGTCGCGCCGCGCGGTCAATCAACGCCTGGAGGGCCGCCCGCCGCTCCGCCGCGCCCGGCCGGTTCAACGCGGGGAACACCCGGCTGTCCATCAGGTCGCGCAGGATACAGAAGATCCAGATGCCGGTGAAGCCTTCGGCGGCGATGCCCGCCAGCACCTCATCCGTATAACTCGCCACCCCGCCGTCAACGGAACGCCAGATGCGGAGGGCTTTGGGGTCGGTCCAGCGCATAATTCTCCCTCGCGTGAATGCTGCAACAGCAGTTCGGCGCGCGGCGCGCGGTTCCTCCCGATACCGGCTCTACGGTCTCGGTTTGTGCGGAGTGCAACTCCGCGGCCCCAGTGGTGCGGAGTCGGCTCGCGAGGACGCTCGCCCGCCCAGGGTAGCTGCGGAGCGCAACGAACGAGGAACCAGGAACACGCTGCCGATGCCATCGGCAGCGTGACGGGCATTGCTTGCCCCAACGGGGGATGTGCTCTATAATAGAGGAAGATGATGTACCGACACCTTGAGAGAGAATCGTCCGGACGCCGCGCGTCGCGCCGCGTCCTGCTCGCCAGTCTGCACGCCCTGGGCATCGCGCTATCGCTGCTGCTGCTCGCCGGATGCGGCGGCGGCGGACGCGGGGGGGGCGTAGCGACCAGCACAACCGCGACGGTGACCATTCACTGGTCGGATGCGGCGAAATCGCGCGTGGCCCTCGCGGAATGCGTGACCATTGACATCAGCGGGCCGGGCGGCTTCATGACCGCCCGGGTGGCCAACCGGCCGACGGACTCCCTGCACTCCGTGACGACCATCCCCGATTTGCCGCTGGGGCGGCTGCAATTCATCCTGCACGCGCGCGCCCAGGCGAATGGGCATGGGGACATTCTCGCCTCGGCAATGGTGGAGGGCGTCGCCCAGGGCGGCGTGCCGCTGGGGGTGACGGCGGTCATGGATGGCGCGATTCACCAGGTGCGCGTGACGGTGCCGCAATCCGCGGTGGCGGTCGGCGAATCCATCCGGCTGACCGGCACGGCGATCACCGCCGATGACGAGGTGGTGCTGGTCCCGGCGGCGACGCCGATAACCTGGTTGCTGTCGAACCCCGTCTGCGGCCTCATTGATGCGGACGGCGTGTTTATCGGCATCCATCCCGGCGCGGTGACCGTGACGGCGACGGTGCCGGGCAGCGGCGTGAGCGGCACCGGCGACATCACCGTACACGACGGCGCGCCCTCCGGATCCCATGCTGCCCTGGTCCTCTACGATACCGAAGGCGCCTATGGCTGGTATGGCCACCTCTACGCCGTCCAACTGGAAAACCTCCTCAAGCATTTCCAGTATTCGTGCGTCATGAAGCCCGCCGCCGAATACCAGTCGCGGGAGCTGGATGGGTATGACGCGCTGTTTTACTTTGGCAGCTCCTACCTCACGGGGCCGCTGCCCACGGCGCTCCTGGACGATGTGCTGGCCACCGCGAAACCGGTGTGCTGGATGGGCATGAACGGCTGGCAGCTCGAATCGCACGCGCAGGACCTCGGCACGCGCTACGGTTTTGCCAACCTCACCGTGAACGATCAGCCGGCCGAGGCATTCACGGTCCGCTATAAGGAGCAGTCGCTGAGCCACTCGACGCAGTACCCGTATCTCGTCGAGGCGACGATCACGAACCCGTCGCAGGCGGCGGTGCTGGCCACCTGTACCTACAACGCGAAGACGGTGCCCTACATCATCCGCTCCGGGAATTTTTGGCATTTTGCGGCCTGCCCGTTCATCACGGTGGATTTCGAGGATAAGTACCTGGCGTTCGCCGACCTGCTGCACGATATTTTGCGCGAAGACCATCCGATCGAGCGCAAAGCGTACATCCGCATCGAAGACGTCGCGCCCAATGCCGATCAGGCGCAACTGCGCCAACTCGCCGATACGCTGTACGATCTAGGCGTCCCGTTCGGCATTTGCCTCATCCCGCTCTACCGGGACCCGATGGGCCAGTTCGGGTACGGCGCGGAGATCGCGCTCGGCGACAGCCCCGCCTTCGTCGAAACGCTCAAATATATGGTGAGCAAAGGCGGGGAGATCATCCACCACGGCTACACGCATCAGTACGGCGACGGCCCCAACCCGTTCAACGGCGTATCCGGGGTGGATTACGAGTTCTTCCACATGACGCTGGGGTCCGAGGGCCAGCAGATCGGCCTGGGGCCAGTGCCGGATGACTCCTTCGCCTGGGCGCTGGACCGCGTGCGGCGCGGCAAGACGATGATCACCGAGGCGGGACTGCGGCCCGTGGCCTGGAATACCCCGCACTACATGGCGTCCGAGGTGGATTACCACGCCTTCCGGCAGGAATATTACTACTGCCTGGACCGCGGCCTGTATTTCACCGAGATCACCGGCGCGCAGCCCACGCGCGCCATGCTGCGGCAGACTCCCGGCTTCCGCGCCGTGAGCACCGGCGACCGCTTCTGGACCCAGCAGCTCATGCCCTACGCGCTGGAAGACCGCTACGGCCTCTACCGCGTGCCGGAAACCCTCGGCTACGTCACCCCGCATGGCTCCGACGGCGTGCCGCCCACGTTCCCCGCCGACCTCATCCGCCGCGCCCAGGCGCAGCTTGTCGTGCGCGACGGGTGGGCCGGGTGCTACTTCCACTGGTATTTGGATGCCGCGCTGCTGCGCGAGCTGGTCACCGGCATCCAGGGGCTGGGCTACGCCTTTACCCGCGTCCCGGATTGATCGCGCCCGCGCCCCGCGGCCTGTTCCGCCGGGGCGTCGCCATCCGCGGCGCATACTTGCCGCGCTTGACAGGAGATTTTTCCCACGCGAGGAAGGTATACGGATATCTCATCCCTGGGAGGATTCCTCATGGAGAAGAAACTGCGCGTCGGCATCATTGGCATGGGCGGCTTCGGCACGACCGAGGCCGAAGTGGTCCAGGCCATGCCGGAAGCCGAATTCATCGCCGGCGTGCGCCGCACGCCTGACGCGGCCCGCAAGCTGTCCGAGCGCTTCGGCGTGCCCATCTATCAGGATTGGCTGGAGATGCTCGACAAGCACGAGTTCGACATGGTGGCCATCACCGCGACGAACGAGACGCACCGCTACATGACGGAAGAGCTCATCCGCCGCGGCATCGCCGTCCACTGCCAGAAGCCGATGGGCATCACCCTGGAAGACGCCCGCGCCATGCGCGACGCCGCCAATCGCAGCGGCGTCTACCTGCAGATCGGTTTTGAATGCCGGTACTCGCTGCTCTACTCCCGCCCGAAGGAGATCATTGACTCCGGCGAGATCGGCGACGTGGTGCAGATGTATTTCAACTACTCCCCCGGCCCGTGGACGCTGGACGGTTCGGCCTGGAAGGTGAAAAAATCCTCCGGCGGCCTTTTTGCCAACAAGCTGAACCACTACGTGGACCTGCTGCGCTGGCTCATCGGCAAGCCGCTCACCAGCGTCGCCTGCACCTGCGCGCCGAAGGTGATCCCGTATTACGAGTTCACCGATAACACCTTCTCCACCTATCGCTTCGCCGGCGGCGCCATCGCGCACATCATGTTCAACCAGACCTCCACCGCGCTGCCCTACGGCGCCTCCGCCGAGGAGTGCTACCGCGCCGGGCACCGGCTGGAATACACCGTGGTGGGCACGAAAGGCTCGCTGTTCGTGGATATCTGGCATCCGCACGTGCGCGTCATCCGCAGCTACGACGAGGATGGCCGCTTCTACCCGCGGCTGGCGCGCGTGGAGGACTACGCCGACCTGCCCACCTGGAAGCTCTACCACAACGTGCCGGACGAGACGCGCGATATCGTGCGCCGCATCCTCGCCGGCGAGCAAGAGTATATCACCCCGGACGACGCCTACCAGTCCACGCTGGCCTGCATTGCCGCCGACCTGTCCATGGAGCGCGACGGCATGCCCATCACGCTGGAAGAAGCGGAGACGCTGGACATCCCGGTCTCCTGAGAAGACGCCCCCTTCCAAGACAGTTTCTGACGGATGACGCCTTCTTGGCCGGGCGGCGGCTCCCGCCGTCCCGAACGCCGGGGAACAGGAGCGACCATGAACAGCCGCGAACGCGTCAAGCGCGCCATCACCTTTCAGCGCCCCGACCGGGCGCCCATCTCGCACGCCATCCTGCCCGCCGCGCAGATCAAGTACGGGGCGGCGCTGGCGGAGGTGCTGGCGGAGGTGCATGAGGATTTCGGCTGGCACCTGCTGCCCGATATGCCGCGCGCGGATTTCCCCCCGCTGTATAAAGGCGGGCGCCACCGCGACGACTTCGGCGTGCTCTGGGATGTCGAAGACGAAGGCATCTGCGGCATCCCCATCGAGTGGCCGCTGGAAGAGTGGGAGAATTATCCCGCGTTCACCTGGCCGGAGTTCGGCGCCGGACCGCCGAAGACGCGCCTCTACAGCGGGCACATGGCCGGCTTCAGCGAGGACTACTACACGCGCGGCGCGTGGATCACCACCTTCGAGACGATGCAGCAGTTGCGCGGCATGGAGAACCTGCTCGTTGACCTCGTGTATCCGGAAACGGAAATCTACCGGCTGCGCGATGACCTGCTGGCCTTCAACCTGGCGTGGATTGACAAGTGGCTACAGTACGAGTATGACGGCCTGCACTTCGCCGATGACTGGGGGAGCCAGACCAGCTTGCTCATCTCGCCGGAACGCTGGCGCGAGTTTTACAAGCCGATGTATCGGGCGATGTTCGAGAAGGTCACCGCCGCCGGCGTGGACGTGCATTTCCATTCCGACGGGTACATCGTCGAGATCATCCCCGATCTCATTGACATGGGGGTGACGGTGCTCAACTGCCAGGCGGCGGTCATCGGCTATGACGTGCTGCGGCGTGAATTCGCCGGCAAACTGTGCTTCCGCACCGATCTCGACCGGCAAAACGTGATGCCGTTCGGCACGCCGGAGCAGGTGCGCGCGCACATCCGCGACGTGTTCGCGCACCTGGGCACGCCGGACGGCGGCATCATTGCCTGCGGCGAAATCGGCCCCGATACCCCGCTGGAGAATATCCGCGCCATGTACGAGACGTTCATGACGTATACCTATTGACGGACTGTAGCGGGTCGTCACGATGTACCTTGTCTCGTAAACACGCCACCGGTAGTCCGCGCCCTCCGCGGCGCGTGGTGACGCATTTCTACACCGTGCCCGACGCTGGTGTTGTCGGACACGGTGTCGCATTTTGGTCACACGCGCCGCGGAGGGCGCGGACTACAGAACAAGATACAATGTGACGCCCCGCGACAACGGAACGATAGCGAAGCCATCGAAGCCGCCTGCCTACCGTCGTCGGACGGTCAATGCGCAGGCGGCTTCGTCTACGCGCGACAGCTCGAGGGTGAAAGTATATCCCAGCGGTTCCAAGACGCGCCGGTACAGCACATCGCAGTGGGCGCAGTACTCAGCATACGGTTCGAGATGCGGCTCCGCGAGCAGGCGGCCTTTCGAGGGGCAGTGGTGCATGATGATGTGAAATTCGCCAGCCTCGTCATCCAACGTCATGGTGAAGTCGGCGGCTTCCTCATTCAGCGTCTGGCTCCAGTAGTGCCAGCAGCCGGCGAGGCCGTGCTCGGCCACCAGGTCGCGCAGGTTGGTGAGGAAGCGGTCGGCGAGATCGGCCCAGAACGCGTGCACCGCCGCCGCGCCGCCGCGCGCGTGCAGGTATTTAAACAGCTCACTGTAGGCGGGGATGAAATCGGTGCAGGGGATCATGCCGGCCTCCGCGCGAAATGGAAGCGCGCGCGCCCCGTTTCCGGGTCATAGGCGAGCATCTCGACCGTGAACGGCGTGCCGTCGCAAATGGTCTGATAGACGGTGCGCGAGGTTTCGCGGAATAACGCGGCGACGGGATATCCTCGCGCGCGCAGGTGCGTCACCGCCGGGCAGCGCGGCACATCCAGCCAGAGTTCGTCATCCGTGCCAGTCATACTGATCTCCTGCCCTTCGATGGCATAAATGCGTTCCAGGTGCGCGCGCAGGGCGGGCAGACCGCGGGCGTTGATCGCCTCGGTGAGGGGCGCGTAATAGGCGGCGGCGAACCGGCGCAGGTATTCGCGCGCCGCCTCCGCGCCATACCGCTGGTGCAGGTAGCTGATGGCGGCGCTCAACGCCCCGTGAAAATCCTTGTGCAGGTACACATTCTCCGCCGCGGCGCGGGTCATGGTGCGTTTAGCCATGCGCGTCTCCCGCGGGCAGCAACACGTCGCGCTCGCGCACCAGCGCGCGCTGGATGGCGCGCTCGCAGGCGGCGGTCAGCGGGTAGTGCAGGTAGTTCTTCCAGGTGGTGAACACTCCCATCGCCTGGAGCAGGCGTTTTTCCCCCGCGAGCCAGCAGGCGATCGCCTTCCCGCCATACACGTCGTACATCAGGCGATTCATGCGGCGTTGGAGGCGATCGGCGTCGGTGAATTTGCCGTCACGCACGGCGTCAATGATGCGGCGCGCGAGATACCCGTTGAAGGCGCCCCCGCCGAGGAGCAGGCCGTCATATCCGGCCCGCAGATACGGCACGCAGTTGAATTCCCACCCGTTGAGCAGCGTCAACCCTGGACGACGGCGTTTCGCCTCCAGCGCGATCGCCATGCGCTCGGCGTGCGCGGCGCTGTCCTTGACCAGCACCACCTTCTTCTCCGCGTAGAGGGCGTTCAGCGCGGCGTCCGGGACGACCACCGCGCCGGCATGGCCGCGATCGTAAATCCCCACCGGCAGCGGGCTCGCGCCGATGGCATGGCGGTAGAGGGCGAGGATATTCTTCGCGGTGGCGTTCAACAGGAAGAAGGGAGGGGCGATGACGGCGATATCGGCGCCGTCCTCATACGCCGCCCGCATATTCTCGATGATGCGCGCGGCGGAGTTGTCCGTCACCTGCACCGCCACCGGCATCCGCCCGGCCACCGCCTGCACGACGGCGCGCGTGAGGCGCCGCGTATCGGCGGCGGGCATCCACGGTCCTTCGCCGTTCGTGCCGGCGAGAAAAAGCCCGCTGATGCCCAGCCGGACGTGATGCGCCACCATGCGGTGCACCGATGCGAGATCGAGCGCCCAGTCATCGGTGAAGGGCGTGGGCGCGGCGGACCAGACGCCGCCAGGATAGTCGGACATGGCAACCTCTTTCAGTGCGCGGTGGAACGTTTTCGTGTGCGGTGGAAAGCCCGCGTCACGCGACGGCACATTTACACCAGCGGATATTGGCCACGCAGTCTTCGTAGCACCAGAAGGCGATGAACAGCGTGCCGTCGTGCAGGCGGGTGATGCAGGGCGCCCCGAAGCGCAGGACGTTGAAATTCTGCGCCATGTTTTCGGCGTCGCCGGTGAGGCCAACGGCGTGATGGCCCCACAGCGGTTCGGCGGCGTCGTTCGTCCAGCTCTCGCCATCCAGCGTGGAGAGGTTGGCCCACAGCCCCGGCACGTCCATGCGGCGATAGACGCTGAGGATGCGCCCGTCGTCGAGCAGGAACGGGGTCAGCGTCTGCCCCTGCAACCCGGTGGAGGCCGGCGGGGTCCAGGTGGCGCCGCCGTCATGGCTCACGCAGTACTGATTCGGCAGGTCTTGGCCCGCCGATTCGTCATACGCCCAGGCGACGGCAAGGAGGCGGCCATCGCGCAACTCGAGGATCTTTGACTCCCAGAAAATGATGCCGGGCTGATGCATAATATCCAGATAGGTCGGCCAGCTGCGCCCGAAGTCGCGCGACACGAACGCGACCATGCGCGTGCCGTGTGGGCAATACCCGTCCCAGCCGCGCCAGGTGGAGGTGGGCAGCAGCCAGCGCCCATCACTGAGCGGGGTGACGGGGGCGCACAGCTCGAACGACGGCCCGATCAGCGGCGGGGTGAGCGGCGGCGGGATGTCCCAGGTGCGGCCGTAATCCAGCGAGCGCCCCAGCAGCAGGTCGGTGGGCACAAAGCCCAGCGTCTCGTGGCTGGCCAGCCCGTCATCCGGATGGTCGGTGCGGTCGGCGCGTATCATGAGTGCCACCACCTCGCCGCCGGGCAGCGCCGTCAAGCGGGCGCTGTCGGAGGTGAGCCGGTCGCGGGTGCCGGGATAGAGCCATCCCTCCAGCGTCCAGTGCTCGCCGCCGTCGGTGGAACGGGCGATGTGCGTGCGGCAATTCACCGCCTCGAACGCCTCGCCGAGGACCAGCGAGGCCAGCATCTCCCCGTTGTCCAGGCAGACGACGGAGGGGAAGTAGGCGTGAATGCTCTTCACATGGGGCCTGGGATTCCGATAGATCAGGCCGGTCGTGATGGTGCGCAGGACCGTATCACCCGCCACGGTATGGCTCCTTCAGCATGATGGTAAGGTGCCATTTCGCGGTGCGCCGGCGGTTTCCTGCCCGCGGGGGAGCCCGGAGGGCGATATTCCCCCCGGCTCACCGCGATCCTCAGTCATTCCCGGGCATTTTGCCCTCCGCGCCCTCCGCAAAGAGCGGCCCGAATTCCGGCGGCAGCTGCGCGCGCACGTCAAGCATCTCGCCCGGGCTGACCGCCTGCCGCAGCACGGCGATGACCGCGCGGGCGTGGAAGACGGCATCGGGATAGTCCACGTGCTCGCGCGCCGCGACGCGTTCGAAAAATTCGTTGAGGCTGAATGATCCCTGGCCTTCGGCCGCGTGCAGATATGTGCCGAGTTCCGGCGGCAACTGCGCGGCCAGGTCCGCGGCTTCACCGCCGAAAAGACGCTCACCCAGCGTCTGCAGCACAGCATGGATGGCGCGCACCGCTTCGCCCGATGACGCCAGGCGCGCCTGGTGCTGCACCTGCCCGACAAAGACATCGTATTGCATGGCGTCCCCCTCTCACTGTTTTTCGTTTGTTCCCGCGTTTTTTGTTCTTTCCCGCCTGGTCGGGTCATGCGCGCGCGGATACGCGACATCGCCGCGCGGCGGCAACATTGACGCCGGCGAACGGGGAGGATACAATCGGCCTGTCGTCCTGCCGACGCGGGATGACCCACCTGGCTGCTCGAGGGACGAATATGACGACTTCACCACCGGCATCATCCGCCAGTTACGGCTATTTTGACGATCCGGCTCGCGCCTACGTCATCACCGATCCGGCCACGCCGCGCCCGTGGATCAATTATCTCACCAACCGGCGGCTGTCGGCGTTCATCAGCCAGAACGCCGGCGGGCTGCTCTGGTATCTGGAAGCGCTGATGCACCGCATCACGCGCTACCACTACATCCCCGCGCCGCAGGACCGGCCCGGTTTCTACGTCTATATCAACGACCGCACCCACGGGACGCTGTGGAACCCGCACTTCGCGCCCACATGCACCCCGCTGGATCACTTCGCGTGTCGCCATGAGCCAGGCATCACCAGCTTCGCCGGGGAAAAGGCCGGCGTGCGGGCGGACGTGCTCTACACCATCCCGCCGGATGATGACGTGATGCTCTGGCAGGTGACGCTGCGCAACGCCGGCGCGGAGGCGGTGGACCTGCAGGTGGCGAGTTACCTGGAATTCGGCCTGCTGGAGTTCATGCGCGAGATCATCGCCTGGTGTTATCTGAAGACGCACTGCGGCTTCAACTACGACGCGGCGTCCAATGCCATCCGCTACGATTACCACGTCTTCGAGGCGCCCTTCACCCCGCGCATGGCCTTTGGCTGCACCGCGCCGGTGAGCGGGTATGAGTGCGCGCGCGACGCGTTCGTCGGCCGCATCGGCTCATTGGAGCGCCCCGGCGCGCTGGCGCGGGGTTTCGGCAATTCGGAGGCGCCGCTGGGCGGGCACGGCTGCGGGGCGCTCGCGGTGGATCTCGCCCTCGCCCCCGGCGAGACGACGCAATTCGCCTATCGCTTCGCCATCGGCGACACCTGGGGCGACGTGGACAACCTGCTGGCGCGCTATGCCGATGCCGGGCGCGTGGCGGAGGGCGTGCGGGCGGTGCGCGAGTTCTGGGCGGGGCGGCTGGAGACGTATCAGGCGCAGACCGGCGATCCGGTGATTGACCGCTTCGTGAATAGCTGGAGCCCCTATAACAGCCTCACCACGCTGTCGCAGGCGCGCATCATCTCCACCGATCACATGGGGCTGGGCGGGCTGCAATACCGCGACACCACCCAGGATGCGCTCGGCGCCGCCAGCCTCGACCCGGCGTTCGCGCTGGATCGCATGCGGCTGGTCTTCGGCACGCAGAAGCAGGATGGCGCCGGCTGCTTCTCCTTCTTCCCGTACTGCCCGCAGCCGATCAACGACAAGCCGGAGCGATCGGACAACACCGTCTGGCAGATTTACACCATCAACGCGCTGCTGGCGGAGACCGGCGATCTCGGCCTGGCGGAGGAGGTGATCCCGTATCGCGACGGCGGCGACGGCACGATTTACGACCATACCCTGCGCGGCTTGCAGTTCATCGAGCGCCGGCGCGGGCCGCGCGGGCTGCCGACGCTCTACCACGCGGACTGGAACGACGGCCTGGCGCTCTTCATGGACGAGGCGGCGGAAAGCGTGATGCTCGGCCAGCAGCTCGTCTACTCGTGCACGGAGATGCGCGAGCTGGCGCTGCGGCTGGGGCGCGACGCGGACGCCGCCTGGTGCGCGGATGTTGCCGCCGAGTTGACCGGCATCCTCAATTCCGACCTGGTCTGGGACGGCGGATGGTATCGCCGTCTGCTGCTGAGCAACGGCAAGTTCCTGGGGGGCGACCGGTGCGCGGAAGGGAAAATTTTCCTCAATCCGCAGTCGTGGGCGGTGATCAGCGGCGTCGGCGACGGCGGGCGCGGCGAGATGGCGATGGACGCCGCCGGGCGCATGCTCGATTCGCCCTACGGGCTGGCGCTGCTGGCGCCGGCGTATACCGGCATCCCCGAACCGACCGACCCGCCGCTGGGCTCCAGCCCCGGCACGAACGAAAACGGCAGCATCTTCTGCCACGCCAACACCTGGGCGATCATCGCCGAGTGCCTGCTGGGCCGCGCCGACCGCGCCTTCAAGTATTACCGGCAGCTCATCCCGCAGGTGGTGTCGGAGACCGCCGGCGCTGACCTGTATGGCCGCGAGCCGTACGTCTACGTCTCCAGCATCGTCGGGCCGGTGAACGAGCTCTTCGGCGCCGGCGGCATCAGTTGGCTCACCGGCACCGCGAGCTGGATGTATGTCGCCGCCACCCAGTACCTGCTGGGCATCCGCCCCACGCTCGATGGCCTGTCCGTGCGCCCGTGCCTGCCGGCGTCGCTGCCGCTGGTGCGCGTGCGGCGCCGCTTCCGCGGCTGCCAATACGACATCACCATCGAGAACAGCGGGTCCGGGCGGCACGCGCTGGAGCTGGACGGCGGGGCGATCGCCGGGACCACGCTGCCGCCGCCTGACGGCGCGGTGGCGACGGTGGTCTGCCGCTGCTGATCGGTTATCAGAATCGTCATCGAATGGTCATGGCGTTGTAACCGCGCGCTGCTATGCTGCATCACATGGAGGTGCGGCGATGCGGATGCTGCTCGCGCTGGCGCTGATCCTGCTGTGTGTCGTGGGCTATGTGGGCGTTGCCTCGCGGCGGAACGCGCCGGTGGTCACGCCGCCCGCGCCGGCCGCCCCGACCGTCCCGATGACGCATGATTTCGCGGTGCCGGTGCTGATGTACCACCGCGTCTGCGAGCTGACCCCACGGGAAGCGCGCAGCCCGCTGATGCGCGACCTGACGGTGCCGCCCGCCGATTTCGCCTGGCAGATGCAATATCTGGTGGAGAACGGATTCACCATCGTCAGCGTGGACGAAGTCGAGCGCGCGCTGCGTGAACGGCGGCCGTTGCCGGAAAAGGCGGTGGCGGTCACGCTGGATGACGGCTACCGCGATAATTTCACCTGCGCCTTCCCCATTCTGCGCCGCCACGAGGCGCCGGCGACGGTCTTTCTGGTGACTTCCGTCGTGGGCGATGACGCGCACCTCACCTGGGAGCACGCGCGCGCCATGCAAGGCGAGCGATGCGGCTTTCAATCGCACACCGTGCACCATTACGATTTGACCACGCTGAATGATTCGACCCTCGCCAGCGAGCTGGTGGATTCCCGCGCGACGATCACCGCGCACCTGCGGCGGCCGGTCTCGCAGTTAGCCTACCCGGCGGGGGCGTTCAATGATCGCGTCGTTGCCGGCGTGCAAGCGGCCGGCTACACCATCGCCTGGAAGAAGGGTGGGGGACCGGTGACGCCGGACTGCGATCCGCTACGCCTGCCGCGCGTCCGCGTGCACGGCCGCACGACCCCGGAGGATTTCGCGCGCAAAGTGTGGAGCGGCGTCTACGTGCGAGACGGGCAGCATAGGCAGTAAGCGTTGCCTGCTGTAACCGTTCAGTCTTGTCAGCATGTCGCCGATTGATGGCAAACCTAACCCCCCACCCCCCTTCCATGACAGGGAAGGGGGCGTGATTGGTATGCAGATCCGGTGCTCCCCTCCCCGCTCAGGGGAGGGGCGGGGGGGAGAGGTGGGCGGACAGACGCCACATCATGCTGACAAGACTGAACGGTTACTGCCTGTGCGTTCCCTTGACAGCACCATACCGGCGGGGCTACCATTTGCGTGACAGATCATGCACGGCGCGTGCCGCGCATCATGCGAGGAATGCTCCCGATGGTATCGCTCCGCGACATCACCCGCCTGCTCATCCTTTTTGCCCCTGTCGTGTTGGTCTCGCTCGCGCACGGCGGGGGACTTGAGGCGCAAAAGCTTCGCATCTTGTTGAGCATAAACGAAACGGTGAGCGAGACGGACAGCACGCACACCATCAACTGGGCATTGTCCGGACAATGGCGACATGCGGGAGGGAACGTACTGGCGACGATCAATCTCGATTCCGATTACGCGCGGAGCGATACAACGACCCTGGACCGCCTGCGCACGGGCTGGCGCTTCATGCCGCCGGATAACGAGAAGACGGCGGGGCGCTGGTACCCGGTGCTGCTCATCCAGACGGAAGGCGACCATGACCTGGACAGCGTCTTCACGCTGGCGGCGGCCGGCGTGCGCCGTAAATTTGCCCACGGCTTCATAGAGTTCACCGGGGGCGCCAGCAAGGATCTGCGCACGGCGGAGCGCTTTGCCGGCGACGTGGGGATGGCCTTCGGCGTGGAATACCCCCTCGGCACGCGCTGGAAAATCTCATCGGGACCGAAGGCGGATTACGCCGCGCTCGGCGATCTGCGCCTCCGCGGCGACCGCCTGCGCTATTCGCTGGATGCGAACGTGAACTACACAGCCAATGATCGCCTTGGCGTGGGCTATCGTGTCTGGGTCGGCAATACCGTGCCCAACGCCAGGCGCACCCAATGGCTGGGCCTCAGCTACACGCTGAAATAACCGGAGCACCTCCCTCATGAACTTCATCTATTTCAATCCTGACGAAATGCGCGCCGATGTGCTCGGGTGTTACGGCCACCCCCTGGCGCGGACGCCCAATCTCGACCACTTCGCCGCGGGGGGGACGCGTTTCGACCAGTGCCACGTGCAGCACCCCGTCTGCACGCCGTCGCGCTGCTCGTTCATGACCGGGTGGTACCCACATACCCGCGGCCATCGCACCCTCTGGCACAGCCTGCGCCCGGACGAGCCCAATACCCTGAAATATCTGAAAGGCGCCGGGTACGATGTGCACTGGATCGGCAAGAATGACCTGCTGGCGGTCGCCTCCTTCGCCGATTCCGTGACCTGCGTGCATGATTGGCGCGGCGGCGGGGGCGCCGAGAAGCCCGGGGAAGGCGACCTGCATTACCGCAGCTTCCTCTACGGGCCGCAGAGCGATCATCCGGGCGATTACGGCATCGTGCACCAGGCAATCTCCTTCCTGCGCAGCCGCAAGCCGGGCGATGCGCCGTTCATGCTGTATCTGCCGACGCTCTACCCGCACTGCCCCTACACCGTGCCGGAGCCGTGGTACAGCATGTATGCGCCCGCCGACCTGCCGCCGCTGCGGCCGGCGGAGCTGGCGGGCAAGCCCGCGTTCCATCGGCTGATCCGCCAGTACCGCAACCTGGGCGCGCTGTCCGCTGACGAAATGCGGCGCATCATGGCCGTGTATCTCGGCATGGTTTCCTATGTGGATTACCTTTTCGGCATGTTGATGGACGCGCTGGATGGGAGCGGCCTGGCCGACGATACGACGGTCTTTTTCTTCTCCGACCACGGCGATTGGGCGGGCGATTACGGCCTGGTGGAGAAGTGGTCGAACGCGCTGGACGACTGCATCACGCGCATCCCCATGCTGGTGCGCGCGCCGGGCATGGCGGCGGGGCATGTCGTCAAAGAGCCCATCGAGTGCTTCGACATCGTGCCGACGACGCTGGCGCTGGCGGATATTCCCCTCCGGCATACCCAGTTCGGCCGCAGCATGCTGCCGCAATTGCGCGGCGCGGCGGGCGATTATGCGCGCGCGGTCTATTGCGAAGGCGGCTACGATACCCATGAGCCGCATTGCTTTGAAGGGCGCACCGCGGACGGCATCTGCCGCGATGTCCACGCCATCTACTATCCGAAAGGCCGGCAGCAGCAGGAAGCGCCGGAGTCCGTCTGCCGGGCGACGATGATCCGCACGCTGACGCACAAGCTCGTCCGCCGGACGAATGGCGAGCACGAGCTGTATGACCTCGTCAGCGATCCGTTGGAGCTGGCGAACGTCTACGGCCAGCCGGCCTGCGCGGATATCCAGCGGCGGCTGCAGGAGCAGATGCTCGACTGGTATCTTCACACGTCCGACGTCGTCCCCTGGGATGAAGACCCGCGCGGCTTCCCGCGGGAGATCCTCTGCCAGTGGCCGGCCCGTGAGGGGACATCATGAGCGAGCGCCCGCATATCCTGCTCATCATCACCGACCAGCAGCGGGGGGATTGCCTGAGCTACGCCCACCATCCCGTGCTGATGACGCCGAATATGGACGCCATCGCCGGCGACGGGGCGCATTTTTCGAGAGCGTATGTCACCTGTCCCTCCTGTATCGCCGCCCGGCGGAGCATCCTCTCCGGGCAGTTCCCGCGCACGCACGGCATGGTGGGCTACGCCGACGGCGTGGAGTGGGACGCGCCGCCGACGCTGCCCGGCGAGCTGCGGAAAGCCGGCTATCACACGGGGATGATCGGGCGGAGCATGCACCAATATCCGCCGCGCAAGCGCTACGGCTACGACCACCTCGTGACCCAGTGCCATACCGGGGCGGACGATTACGCGCGCTGGCTGACGCTGCATGCCGGCGCGACGGCGGACTGGTTCGGCGGCGGCGTGATGCACAACGACTGGACCGCGCGGCCCTTTCATCTGGAGGAGCGCTTCCATCACACGAACTGGGTCGTGGACGAGTCGCTGGAGTTCCTGCGCACGCGCGATCCCTCCTGTCCGTTCTTCCTCACGGTGTCGTTCATCGCCCCGCATCCGCCGCTGCAGCCGCCGGCGCACTATTTCGAGCGCTACCTGCGCACCGGCGTGCCGGAGCCGGTCGTCGGCGATTGGGCGACGCCGCCGCCGAATGGCGGGCGGGGGATGGACGTGGCGCCATCAAACGTCGCGCTGAGCGGGGAGGCTCTGCGCTCGACACGCGCGGGCTACTACGGGTTAATCAACCATGTGGACGATCAACTGCGCCGGCTGCTGAACGGCGTGACCGGCGTGCCGAGCATCGTCGGCGATAATCTGGTGGTCTGCTTCATCTCCGATCATGGAGAAATGCTGGGCGACCACTATCTCTGGCGGAAGCAACTCCCGTATGAGCCGTCGGCACGGGTGCCCTTCCTGTTGCGCGCGCCGTCGCGCTGCGGTTTCCAGCGCGGCCGGACGATTGACGCGCCGGTCTGCCTGGAGGACGTGATGCCCACGCTGCTTGAGTTGGCGGGCGTGCCCATTCCCGACACGGTGGAAGGCCGCAGCCTTATGCCGCTGCTGCGGGGGGAAGATCCGGCGTGGCGCGCATACCTGCACCTGGAACACGCGCCGTATCACCAGAGCCTGACGGACGGGCGGGAGAAATTCATCTGGTATACCGGCGACGGCCGCGAGCAGTTCTTCGACCTGACGGAAGACCCACGGGAGTGCCGGAATTTGATCGCCGATCCCGCCCGGCAGGAGCGCATTTCCTGGTGGCGCGCGCGATTGATTGACGAGCTGCGCGCGCGTCCCGAAGGTTTCACCGATGGTGAGCGGCTGATTCCAGGTCGGCCGTACCGCGCGGTGTTGCCGCCCGCGCAACCGAGCAGCTCCTCGGCAAAGGATTGAAGCCATGCGACAGTGATGAGCCCACCGATGCCTTTCCGCGCAACCGTGCCGGTGAGGTTCCGCGCGCGGCTGGGCGGAGTCTCGCCCGCCAGGAGGATGAAGTGGTGAGAGGGCAGCCGGGATGCGGCATTGCAGGCAAATTCACCGGGTTAACAGGAAATCGCGTCGCCGTGGCGAAAGACTACCCCGTACGGCGGCCTGTTGGGGCCGCTGCGGTGTATCTCTCCGTAGGCCAATCGTGGCGAAAGCCGTGTGGAGGAGGTTTTTCATGTCTCTGACCAATGCTCCAGCAGTCAAGCTGGCGGTGGTGGGCGTCAGCCGGGACTGTTTTCCGATTGAGCTGACGCGCAAGCGACTGGCGAAGTTGATGGACGCGCTGCAGGCGCAGGGCGTGGCGGCGAGCGCCTGCCCGGTGGTGATCGAGAGCGAAGCCGACGCGCTGAAGGCGCTGGACGCGGTGAAGGCCGCCGGCGCCAACGCCGCCGTCATCTACCTCGGCAATTTTGGCCCGGAAGGTCCGACGACCATTTTCGCCCAGCGTTTCGGCGGCCCGGTGATGTTCTGCGCGGCGGCCGAGGAGACGAAGACCGGCCTGGTGGACGACCGCGGCGACGCCTACTGCGGCATGCTCAACGCGTCCTACAACATCGCGTTGCGCAACCTGCGCGCCTATATCCCGCAGATGCCGGTGGGCCTGCCGGAGGAGCTGGCGCCGAAAGTCGCGCATTTCGTCACCGTCGCCCGCCTGGTGCTGGGCGTGCAGGGGCTGAAGATCTTCGGCTTCGGGCCGCGCCCGCAGGATTTTTTCGCCTGCAACGCCCCCATCAAGCCGCTCTATGACCTGGGCGTGGAGGTGATGGAGAACAGCGAGCTCGATCTCTGGGTGCTCTTCAACGCGGTGGACCCGAACGACGCGGCCATCGCCGCCATCGCCGCCGACATGGCGAAAGAGCTGGGCGCGGGCAACGCCTATCCCGACCTGCTGCCCAAGTTGGCGCGCTTCGAGCTGGCGCTGACGCGTTTCGCGGAGGCGAATCTCGGCTCCCGCCAGTACGCGGTCTTCGCCGACAAATGCTGGCCGGCGTTCGAGAAAGCGTTCGGCTTCGTGCCCTGCTACGTCAATTCCCGCCTGTCCACCCGCGGCATGCCGGTGGCGTGCGAGGTGGATCTTTACGGCGCGTTGAGCGAATACCTTTGCTACCTGGCGAGCGGCGTCCCGGCCACCCTGCTCGACATCAACAACACGGTGCCGAACGATCTCGTCAGCGATGAGGTGGACCTGATGGGCGCCGCCCGCGCCGACCTCTTCATGGGCTTCCACTGCGGGAACACCCCAAGCTGTTGCATGAAGAACTGCAGCATGAAATACCAGCTCATCATGCACCGGCTGATGGAAGGCCCGACGGCGGCGCCGGACATCACCCGCGGCACGCTGGAAGGCCAGCTCAAGCCGGGCGCCACCACTTTCTTCCGCCTGCAGGGCAACGCCGAGGGCCGGCTGGTGAGCTACGTGGCCGAGGGCAGCATCCTCGACGTGGACCCGATGAGTTTTGGCGGCATCGGCGTGTTCGCCATCCCGAATTTCGCCCGCTTCTATCGCCACGTCCTCATCGGCAAGCGCTTCCCGCACCACGGCGCGGTGGCCTTCGACCACGTCGGTCAGGCGCTCTTCGACGCCGTGCAGATGCTCGGCGTGAGCGATATCAACGTCCCGCTGCCATGCAGCATGTGGTATCCGGGCGAGAACCCGTTCGCGATAAGCTGCCGGACGGTGGCGGCGGGGGTGTAAGCGCTGTGCGGGGAAGCACGAAGACAGGAAGTCGGGAAGGCGCGAAGAGGCTTTTGAGTACGCGTACGATTTGGAGTGAAAGGTACTGACCATGCCGCAGTATACCATCGGGCTGGATTACGGCACCAATTCGGTGCGGGCGCTGCTAGTGGAAGTGGGCACAGGCGCGGAGATCGCGACCAGCGTCTATAACTACCCGCACGGGGAGATGGGGATTCTGCTGGACCCGCGCGATCCGGACCTGGCGCGCCAGCATCCGCGCGATTACCTGGATGGCGCGGTGGCGGTGATCACCGACGTGCTGGCGCAGGCGCGGGCGGTGCCGGGTTTCTCGCCGGCGCAGGTGATCGGCCTGGGCGTGGATACCACCGGCTCCACCCCCATTCCGGTGGACGCGGAGGGTACGCCGCTGGCGCTGAAGGCGGAGTTCGCCGATGAGCTGGGGGCGATGGCGTACCTGTGGAAGGACCACACCGGCCACGCGGAAGCAGTGGAGATCACCGCGAAAGCCGCCGAGATGCGCCCACAGTACCTGGCGAAATGCGGCGGCACCTACAGCGCCGAGTGGTTCTGGGCGAAAATCCTGCGCTGCCTGCGCGCTAACCCGGAGGTCTTTGCCGCGGCCTATACCTGGGTGGAGCACGCCGACTGGCTGCCGGCGGTGCTCTGCGGCAGCGATGCGCCGGGCGCGATCAAGCGCGGCATCTGCGCCGCCGGGCACAAGGCGATGTTCCACCCGGCGTGGGGCGGCTATCCCGATGCCGAGTTCCTCGCTGCGCTGGACCCGGCGCTGGTGCGCGTGCGCGCGTCGCTGCCGAACGTCGCCTACGCGGTCGGCCAGGCCGCGGGCGCGTTGAGCGCCGAGTGGGCGGCGAAGACCGGCCTGCCGGCGGGCATTCCCGTGTCGGTGGGCGCCTTCGACGCGCACCTGGGCGGCGTG
This sequence comes from Armatimonadota bacterium, assembly GCA_029553475.1. Lineage (GTDB taxonomy): Bacteria > Armatimonadota > Hebobacteria > CAIYQO01 > CAIYQO01 > JAKIYB01. Next base: position 60,575 of record JAKPKV010000058.1, on the reverse strand, counting down.
GGCAGCGGCATCGCGCCCGGCGTGCTGGTGAAGATCATCGGCACCTCCACCTGCGACATGATGGTGGCGCCGCTGGCGGCCGACCTGCCGGATATCCCCGGCCTGTGCGGCATCGTGCCGGAGTCCATCCTGCCGGGCTGCTACGGGCTGGAGGCCGGGCAGTCGGCGGTGGGCGACATCTTCAACTGGTTCGTCAATTACCTGCAGCCGGGCGGGCAGGGGCACGTGGAACTGACCGACGGCGCGGCGAAACTCGCCCCTGGCGAGAGCGGCCTGCTGGCGCTGGACTGGCACAACGGCAACCGCACCATTCTGGTGGACCAGCGCCTCACCGGGCTGGTACTCGGCCTCACCTTGCAGACCACCCCGGCGGAGCTCTACCGCGCCTGGGTGGAGGCCACCGCCTTCGGCGCGCGCATCATCATGGAGCGCTTTGAGGAATACGGCATGGCGGTCGAGCAGATCATCAACTGCGGCGGCATCTCCGCGAAGAACCCGCTGGTGATGCAGATTTACGCCGACGTGATGGGCCGCCCGCTGGCCATCTCGCGCAGCGCGCAGACCTGCGCGCTGGGCGCGGCCATCGCCGGCGCGGTCGCGGCGGGCGCCTACGCCGACTTCGGCGCCGCGGCCGCGGCGATGACCGGCGTGCAGGCGCGCATCTTCACGCCGATCCCGGCGAATCAGGCCGTGTATACCCGGCTCTTCGCCCTCTACAAGCGCGTGCATGATAGCTTCGGCGTGGCGGGCGCCGACGACCTGCGCGACGTGATGAAGGCGCTGCTGGCGATTCGCGACGCGGCGCGCGGGGCGGGGGTGGCGTAAGCCGGAAAAATGGTAACCGTCACGCATTATTGGGGGTGATTGTCACCATTTTTAACCGGCGCTCGTGAACGTATGCGCCCACTCCGCATGGGGTGGGCGCTTTTATGCAAATGGGTCGTCCGCGGAGCGGTCCTGCGCTTTCGGTCTTATGAGGCGGGCGCGCTGGACGGCGTCTGTGCCGAAGCGGGCGCGGATGTCGTCGAGGGTGGCGGCGAGTTTGCGCTGTTTGGCGGTTGCGCCCGCGTCGAACAGGGAGAGCTGGCGTTCGGCGTCGCGGGTCAGGTGGGTGGCGCTGATGCCGATGAGGCGGGTGGGCTTGAGGGGGGCGCAGCCGTCGAGGAGAGCTTTCCCAGTCGCGTAGAGCGGGGTGGCGAGGTCGGTGGGATCGGGGAGCTGGCGGGCGCGGGTGCGGGTGACGAAGGCGCCGTCGCGCAGCTTCAGCGTGACGCCGCCGGCGACCATGCCGTGTCGGCGCAGGCTTCGGGCGACATCATCCGCCAGCGCCAGCAGCGTGGCCTCCAGCACGTCGCGGTCGGTCACGTCGGTGGCGAAGGTCGTCTCCCGGCCGAGGGACTGGGCGTCGTGTTCCGGCATCACCGGGCTGGTGTCAATGCCGCGGGCCATGCACAGCAGGTCGGGACCGGCGCGGCCGAAGGCGGCGCGCAGCACCGCTTCTTCCATGCCCGCCAGGTCGCCGATGGTGCGGATGCCCCAGCCCGTCAGGCGTTTTTCGGTGACGGCGCCCACCCCGCGCAGCGCGCCGATGGGCAGCGGCGCGAGGAAGGCCGCCTCGCCGCCGGGCGGCACCACCACCAGGCCGCAGGGCTTTTTCAGCTCAGAGGCGATCTTCGCCACGCTCTTGCCGCTTGCCACCCCCACCGAGCAGGTGAGGCCGGTCTCGCACCGCACCGTCGCCTGCAGGCGGCGCGCCGTCTCCTCCGCCGTCTCGCCCGGCGGCAGCCAGCGGGTCATCTCCAGGTAGGCTTCGTCCAGCGACAGCGGCTCGATGGTGGGGGAGAAGGTGACGAAGATGGCCATCACCCGGTTGGAAATGTCCTGATACCGGCTCATGCGCCCGCTGATGACCACCGCTTCCGGGCAGAGGCGCAGCGCCTGCGCCATCGGCATGGCGGAATGCACGCCATATCTGCGCGCCTCGTACGAGGCTGCCGACACCACCGACCGCGGCGAGCGCCCGCCGACGATCACCGGCTTTCCCGCCAGCGCCGGATTATCCAGCGTCTCGACGGCGGCGTAGAAGGCGTCCATATCTATGTGGAAGATGGTGCGCATGGTACGGTAGGTTTACATCTCATTCGACGATACGATTGCGTAAGCCTCTCCCTATACGCAACGCACTTTGACACCGGGGGCGCAGGAGCATGCAACATCTCCGGCGAATAGTACCGGCAAAGCTATACGCTTATCCGGCTGTTGGCCGTTGACGAGGAGCCCGCGATGACTGCAACGGTGGCTGAACCGGCACTGTGCTGGCGCGCGCCCGGCGATGGGGCGCTCGCGCTGCATGGGTTTCCCTGGTTTGGGCGAGAGAGGGTGTATCGCCGGCTGCCGACGGCGCCGGCGCTGCCGTTGCGACAAGACGTGGATGAGCTGGCGAACCACACCGCCGGCGGGCAGATTCGCTTCCGCACCGATGCCACCACGTTGGCGCTGCGGGTAGAGCTGGCGGGGCCGTCGGCGATGTACCACATGCCGGCGACCGGGCAGAGCGGGTTTGATTGTTACCTGGGCGACCCGCCGCGCTATTACCGCACCGCGGCGTTCGCGCCCGCCGACCGCGCGTATACCTGGCGCTTCACGCTGCCGGAGGCGGGGGTGCGCCCGGTGCTCTTCAACTTCCCGCTCTACCAGGGGGTGGCGGCGGTGGAGGTGGGGGTGAACGAGGGCGCGCGGGTGCTGCCGCCCGCGCCGTTTGCCGACCCGCGGCCCATCGTGGTCTACGGCACCTCCATCACCCAGGGCGGGTGCGCCAACCGGCCGGGGATGGCCTATACGAATCTGCTCAGCCGCTGGCTCAACCGCGAAGTGGTCAACCTCGGCTTCTCCGGCAATGGCTGGGGCGACGAGGCGCTGGCGCGCTGCATGGCGGAGATCGCGGATCCCGCGTGTTTCGTGCTCGATTACGAGGCGAATGCCCACCTGGAGCGCCTGAAAGAGACGCTGATACCGTTCATCGGCGCGCTGCGCGCGGCGCATCCCGCCGTGCCCATCCTGGTGGTGACGAAGATTCGCTTCTCCTACGAGCTGGCGCATGCCGACGCGCTGGAGGGGCGCGAGGCGTGCAAAGCATTTCAACAGGACACCGTGGCGGCGCTCCGCGCGCAAGGCGATACGCACCTGCATTTCCTCGACGGTTCCACGTTCCTTGGCGAGGATTGGGAGGAATGCACCGTGGACGGCGTACACCCCACCGATCTCGGTTTCTGGCGCATCGCACAGGGCATGGCGCCCGTGCTGCGGCGGTTGTTAGGGTAACGAACCACGAAGGAGAGCAGCATGCGCTATCTGATCTTGCTGGTGATCTGCGCGGGATTCGCGCTCGCCGCCGAGCCGGTGGCGACGTTCGCGGCGGAAGAGCGCCTGGGGCTGGAGTGGGCGAAGACGCTGGTGACCTATCCGCTGGAGTTGCAGGCCGGGATTGCGCGGCCGGATGCCGTGCGGCTGGTGGATGCCGACGGCGTCGAGCAGCCGTGCCAGCTCTGGCGGGTCGTGACGCATCCCGACGGCTCGCTCAACTCCGCGCGGGTGTCATTTTACGCCTCGCTGGCGAAAAACGGCGGCTACCGCTATCGCCTGCTGGCGGAGAAGCCGGCAGCCCCGGCGGCGCCAGTGGCCGTGACCCGCGCCGATGCGCACCTCACCCTGGACAACGGCATCACCGCCGTGCGCCTGCCCCGCGAGGGCGCGGCGGAGATCGGCCCCACCGTCATCACCGCTGTGCCCGGCCCGCTGCAGGGAGTGAAGTTGGTCACCGGCGCCTGGACGGGCGGCAGCATCTTCTTCGCCGCGAATCCGGAGGCGGCGCCGAGGGTGACCGGCTACACCTGTGCCGTGCGCGAACAGGGCCCGCTCTTCGCCGAAGCGCGTGTGCAGTACCGTTTCGACAACGGCGGCTATTACCAGTGCACGCTGCGGCTGCAGGCCGGCGACCCGGCGGTGCGGGTAGACGAGCAGTCCGATTTGACGATACACGGCGATGAATACGCGCTGCGCGCCATCTTCTCATTGAGCGGCGGCGGCTGGCAGCCGGATACCGCCTACTGGCGCACGAACGAAGGCCGGTTGAGCGGCAGCGCCGAGGGATTCGACGCCGGCATGCAGGCGGTGGGCTTCAGCACCAAACCGTTTGCCGACCGCAACTATGGCAGCCGCAGACTCACCTATACCGCGCCATTCACGAAGATCTGCGATACCGCCGTCTGGTACCCCTGGCATCCGAACGCCTATTACCTGGGGCTGGTGGACGGCCGCCAGCTTGTCGCCGGCGCCGAGAAAGGCACGGTGCCCTTCGTGGGCGTCGTGCCGATGCATGCCGGCAACTGGCGCGGGGCGGTGAGCGCCTTCAACGGCATGTTCTTCACGCACGAGAAAGGCGATATCACCCTGCAATGGCCGCTCATCGCCGCACGGCACCCGAACAGCCTGCTGCACACCGGCGAATATGACCCCGCCCAGCCGCTCACCTTCATCCGGCGGCAGTGGGCGCTGATCGCCGGGCCGCTGCAATACCATGATGCGCTGCTGGCCTTCCGCAGCTATGAGGGGTACGTGAATCTGGATGATTACAAGGACTGGGTGCTGGACTGGCCGGAGGATCCGACGGTCACTTATCCCCGGCTGGTCTTCAGCAAGGCGGATGTGGAACGGTTGAAGCCGAAGCTGGCGGAGCATCCGGGCGGCGAGGTATTGAACAAATTCCTCTACTTCACCGATGACGAAGCGCGCTATACGCAGCTCTGGAAAGGCTTGACCTACAACAGTTGCTGGAGCGGCCCGTACGGCGTGGCGGTGCACGCGCTGCGCAACGAGGGGTGGATCAGCAGCTTCCGCTACGCGCAGATGTGCGGGTGGGCGGGCGCGGCCGATGAGCTGCTCGCCAGCGCCCGGCTGACCGGGGAGCAGCGCACGGCCTTTCGCGCGCACCTGGCGGCGGCTTGCGAAGTGATGAGCGAGCCGGATTTCAACCCCCGCGGCGCGATGGTGCATCTCGGCAACCCGAATATGCCCATCAACCGCTTCATGGGGCTCACCTTCACGGCGGCGCTGATCCCCGATCACCCGCGGGCGAAGGCGTGGCTGGACGTCTCCGCGGATTACGCGCGCTACAAGCTGGCGATGAACACCGCGCCGGGCGGCGGATGGAGCGAGCTGCTCTCCTATTACGCGGCCAGCGCCCCGCATCTCATCCAGGCGTCCAACGTGCTGAAAGGCGCGAATCGCCTGCCGGATTCGGTCGCCCGTTTAGCCGCCGACGTGGGGGCGTTTCCGATGTATCTCCTGTCGCCGCGCGACCCGCGCTTCGCGGCGCGCATGCTGCCGGAGTGGGGGCACGAAGGCACCGCCATCACCACGCAATGGCTGCCGGCCGCCGGGGTGATCCGCGACCAGGACGCGGCGCTGGCGACGGCGATGGCCTGGTCGTGGGACCAGGGCGGCCGCCCGATGCAGGAACATCACGACGCCGGTTTCAGCGAGCGCTGCGTGCTGCATGCCGACCTGATGAGCGGGGCGAAAGCGGATTACGTGCCGCCGATGTTCCGCAGCGCGTGGATTCCGGGCATCGGCGCCGCCCTGCGCGCCCATGCCGGCGACCCGAACGAGACGTATCTGTCCTATCGCCAGGGGTACATGATCAGCCACTGCGACAACAACCAGGGGGATTTCGTGCTCTACAGCAAAGGCGCGCCGCTGGTCGCGCTGAACCTGTTCGCCTATCCCCTGCACCAGCATGACCCGTATATCGCGCTCGATAAAGAGTTCGGCTGGTACAGCCACGTCCGCCTGGGCGCCCGCACGAACCGCGGCGGGGGGTGGAACGATACCTCGGCCATTCACGCGTACGGGTTCGGCGATTCGCTCGATTATCTGCGCGGGGGCGTGGTGTACGGGCAGACCCGCTGGTCCCGGCAGATCGCCTTTCTCAAGGGGCGGTCGGCGGCCGGGCCGAATTATTTCCTCTTCCGCGACAGTTTTGACGCCGTGGGCAACAGCGCGCTGCCGCCCACCTGGTGGTACCTCCGCAATCCGGCGAAGAAGGAGGCGGTGACCGCCACCGGCACTGGCCTGCGCTATGCCAGCCCATATGGGCCGACGCTCGACGTGCGCGTCCTGCAGCCCGCGGCGGTGACGGTGGAAACCCGTGACGAAACCCGGATCGGCCCGCTCTATTTCGGCGGCGCGATGAACTGGCAGCATGCCGGATCGCCGGTGGTCAGCGGCAAAGGCACGAATATCTCTGTCGAGGAAGTGCTCGCCGTCAGCGCCGTCGGCCCCATTCCCGCCGGACAGGACGTGCTGGCCGTGCTCTACCCCCAGGCGGCGGGCGAGGCGCTGCCGCAATATACGCTGCTGGCCGAGGGCGTGGTGAAGGTGGTCACGAGCGAAGGCACGGACGTGATCTTCCTGAATCGCCGGCCGTTCACCTACACCGGCGGCGACATCAGCTTCGCCGGGAAAGCCGGCGCCGTGCGCTTCTATACGGACGCGGTGCATCTGGTCATCGCCGAAGGGCCGGGGGAAGTGACGTATCGCGGCGTGACGCTCAAAAGCGCGGTGCCCGCGACGCGGATCCTGCCGCTGAAGGGGTGGACGAAGCGGACCATCGTCGTCATGGCGGAGAAGCCGTTTCTCGAGCTGCAACCTGCCGACCGGGCGGACGCGGTGCAGCCGGGGGTGACGAAACTGACGCGCGGCGACGAGGTGGTCTACACTTTCCACAGCGCCGAGCCCATCAGCTTCGATCAGGATGGCGTGCGCTTCACGGGGAAGCGCGGGCGGGTGACCATCAACGAGACGGCGAACACCGTGCGGTTCGAGATGCTGGAGGGCGATGCCATCAGCTATCAACGGCTGCGGGCGTGGGGCTGCGATGGCCCGTATGAAGTGACGTTCCATCCCGACCGCGTCACCGGACGCTACGCCGGCCTGGGGCGTTTCCTGAACCTCACGCAGCCGCCGGGGCTGGACCGCCTGCCGATGTATGTGCTGGACGGGCAGACGTATGCGCCCGGCACGGCAGGGCGCACGGCCATCCTGCCGCTGATGCCCGGCGAGCACCGCTTCGAGCTGACGGCGCTGCCGCAGCCGCCCGTGTGGCGCAACTGGCAGGCCTGGGAATAAACCACGGCCAGGGGTCAGGCATCCAGCGCGGGGGTCGGCGCGGCCGGCTCCCGCGTATGCGACCGGCGGCGCTGCCGCCAGCGCCGAGCCACTACAGCGGCCATGATGCCGATGCCGATGCCCCCCAGGCAATCCAGCGGGAAGTGGACGCCGATATACATGCGCTGCCAGGCGATGAGCGCCACGCCGCCCCAGAGCAGCACGCGCAGCGGCAGGCGCTCGCCCGGCGCGAGGATAGCGGCCAGCACCGCCATCAGCGCGACATCGCCCGAGGGGAAGGCATTGGTGAAATACGGGCGAACGAGGTACACGTCATCCAGGAGGAACGCCGGCCGCGGCTGCGGGAAGGCTTTCTTCACGATGATGACCAGCGCGGTCTCCAGCAGCAGCGCGACGGCCAGCGGCGCCAGCTTCGCCTGCCGGAAGCGCCAGGTGAGGGCGAAGACGACGGGCAGCATCCAGCCGAGCTGGATGGTGGTCATGCCGACGGTGATCCAGTCGAGCAGCGGATGACGGGCATGGTTGACCAACCGGAAGATCGCGATATTCAGCGGGTGATGCTCGATGCTGCGCGCGAGATTCACCGGACCGTGCAGCACCTCGGTGGTGAACGGCGAGGGGGAGCGCTGGTACGCGGCCAGCGCGAGCAGACCGACTAGCGCGGCGGTGACGGCGATGAGACCCACTATCCAGAGCCCGGCGCGATCCGACAACGCAGACTTTGAAAACAGTTTCTTAGTCATCGCGCTGCTCCGAGGCCACAGCGGACGCCAGCTTCACGACCCGGAACGCGCCGATCTCCTTCAGTACGCTGCTGTTGCCGAGGTCTTTCACCATACGGTAGCCGGTCGTGTCCGTGATGACCAGCACGGTGCGGCGGGCGTTCAGCTCATGTATGAGCGTTGTCAGCGCTTCTGGCGCCGCGTATGGCAGGAAGTTCACCCGTCGGCGGGCGTAATACACCAAACCTTCGCACGTTTTTCCATCCAGGTAGGTGTAGACGGCCGCTTCCGGCGCCTGCGTGCGCAGGAAGCGGCCAATCGCGACGGACGGGCCATAGGCGGCGCGGATGACCAGCGGCGCCACGCCGAGCAGCAGCACGAGGAGCAGCACGGCCCAACAGCCCACCGTCCAGCTGATGAGGCGGGCGGGGCGGCGGCGGAGCGCCCAGACGGCGATCATCACGAGCATGAGCAATCCGGGTATGGCGAGCAGGCCGACGATGATTTCGGTGAGCGGGTGGGGGAGGGGTTGCGGTCCGAAAGGGCCGGTGATCTTCTCGAGTACGAGGAAAACAACAGGCCCGGCGACCCAGGCGAGCGCGGCAAGCGTGAGCAGCGCGTTCTCCAGCACGGTGCCGGCGGTGGTGAGGCGCGAGGGTTCGGCGGTGGTGCTGCCCGGCGCCAGCCGGCCGATGAGGTGGATGGCAAAAAGGATGGCGGTTGCGCCGGCCAGCGGCATGATGTAGGAGGGCAGTTTCGTCGCGGCGGGTGACAGGATGAGCAGCGTGGCCGCCACCCAGCACCAGGCAAAGCGCCGCAGCCGCTGATATGACGCCTGCCGGGCGATGGCCGGATTCCCGCCGAAGGGCTGTACCAGCTCGCGGATGAGAAACGGACTGATGGGGAACAGGAAGAGCCAGGCGACCGGTAGGTAGAAGAAGAAGCCGAGCAGGCGGTTGTCGAAGCCGTGTCCTTCCATCGCGCCGGCGAAGCGCTGGGCGTTCTCCACCCCGAAGAAACGGGTGAGGAATCCGGGGCCGTCAACAACGTATGTCGTGAGATACCACGGCGCCGCCACCAGCAGGAAGAGGACGATGGCGCCGAGCCACGGCACGCGGCGCGCTTCCGCGGCCAGTGATTTTTGCACGCCGTGATAGAGCAGCCAGGCGAGGACGGGGATGAGGATACCGAGCGGTCCTTTGGTGAGAAAGGCCAATCCGGCGGCAACCGCGGCGACGTAGTACCAGCGTCGGGCCGCGCGCGGGTCATTGGCCGCCCCGCGCAGGTCCGCCTGCATGAGGGCCAGCATCGTCATCGTCATGAAGAGGGTGAGGGTGGGGTCGGTGACCGCCGCGCGCGCCCAGATGGCGACCAGCGGCACTACCGCCAGCGCCGCCGCACCGAGGAAGGCGGCGCCGCGCGCGCGTCCACGGGCGAAATCCCCCGTTGCTCCCGCCGGCAGCCAGCGGAGCAGCATCCCATGCAGCAGCAGCACCATCACCAAGGTGACGGCCGCCGAGGGCAGGCGCGCCGCGACTTCATTCACCCCGAAGAGCTTCACGAAGGGCGCCTGCAGCCAGTAATAGCCGATCGGTTTTTGATACCGCGGCGTATAATTGAAGGCGGGGATGAGAACATCGCCGGACTCGAGCATCTCACGCGTCGCTTCGGCGTAGCGCGTTTCATCCCGCTCGGTCAGCGGCACGTGCGTCAACCAGAGCCCGAACAACACGATGCAGCCCAGCGCCAGCAGCCAGCGCTGGGAGGGGGTGGATAGACGTCCCAGGCGTTCAAGCACGGGTGAATCCTTTCCGGCATTTTCCCGATGTGCGCGTGTTGCCGTCATGAAGCCGTGCTGATATTTTACCGCTCACCGCCAATGTCCTGCGTCCCTCCGAGCGGACACCTCACGGAGTGCTACTCTCGTACGCCCGCGGTAGCAGTATGCGGGTGAGGGCGGCGCGGAGCCGGCGCGCGGCACGGCGTGGGGAATGCAAACGGGGGACGGCGCGCGGCCGTCCCCCGTTCAGCGTGCGCGGCAGCATCCTTACTGCTTCTCTTCCAGGCTCCAGAGCATGAGATCGGCCAGGTTTTTATCGTTGCCGTCGCTGGCGGGGACGGTGATGCGGGCGACCGGCTGCGGCGGTTTCTCGCCGATGACCACGGTGTAGGTCTTATCCAGCAGGTTATCCGCGGAGTCCTTCACCTGGATCGTCACCTTGTGCGTTCCCGCGAGCAGATCAATCTCGCCGTCAGGGGAGACGAGCAGGGCGAACTCGGCCTTCGAGTTGAACATGCCGTCTTCCGCGACGAGGGCGATCCACGGGCCGTCATCAATTTTGAAGCGGCCGCCGATGAGCGGGGTGAGGTTATCCGTCACCGCGATGCGCTTCATCTTTTCCCAGCCGTAGACCTTATCATCGAGGGCGATGCTCGGCAGCGTATTGTCCACCACGAAGCGGCCGGAGATGATTTCCGCGGACTTCGCGTCGGTGGGGCGCGCGTACTTGTCGCTGGCGACGATCTTCACGCGATAGGGGCCATCGGGCACGGACCTGCTGTCCCAGGAGATGCGCTTTTCCTCGACTTCCGTCTGGACCTTCGGCTTCGGGGCCTCGCCACCCTTGGCGTTCCCGTTCGGTTTCGCTCTCTCGCCGGGTTTGGGTCTCACCGCGGCGGCGGGCTCCGACGCGTCCAGCGTACGGCTTAACTGATTCCAGGTCTGCCCGTCGTCTTTGGAGATGAAGACCATGTAGACCAGCTTATCGTCATCCGGGTCGCGGGCGTCCCAGCGGATATCCTTCATGCCTTTCCAGAAGTCGCCGGGTTTCGGCGATTCCAGCCGGATCCGCGGCGCCTGATTCACCGGCTGATAGAAGAGGCGGGCATATTCGAGCACCGGCGAACTGGCCGCCGTGCCGGTCATGCGCACGCGGAACTGGGCGAAGGTGGCCGGGGCATTGGTCAGCTCGGCGCCATCGGCGCTAAGGGGTTTCCACGGCCCCCAGGTGCCGTCGGGGATGGCGGTATTGCCGCTGCGGCTTTCCACCACCACGGTCTGCTCGTTGCGCGTCGTGATATGGATATCAAGCTGGCCCCAACGGGCCACGGCCGGCGTCTGCAGCACGGAGGAGAGGAAGGCCCCCTGGGTGCGTGGCTCCAGCTTGAGCACCTGTCCGGGCGAGGAGGTGGCGGCGAGCAGGCCGCCGTCGGCGGCGGGCGCCAGCGCGTTCACCATCAGCGATTCGGGGCCGGTGTTGCCGTTGCCTTCCTCGGCGCCATTGCGCAGGTCTTCGCGGGCGAAGACCGCCGTCACCTCGGCATCCTGTGTCTGCGGCTTCGTGATGCGGTAGATGCCGCCGGCGGGACCGGTGGCGGCGTACAGGTCATCCCCCAGCATCTGCAGCGCCAGCACGTGGCGGTTGCCGCGACCCAGGCCGCGCATCACTTCCGCCTGCGTGCCGTCGGGGCTGATGCGGATGACGCGACAGGTGGGAGAGGTACCGGCGTACACGTTACCGGCTTTATCCACGGTGACGGCCGTCACGGCGCCGCGCGTTTCGAAGATGGACTCCAGGTAGCCGTCCGCCTTCATGCGATAGAGTTTTCCGCGCGGATAGGTGCCGACGTAGAGCTCGCCTTTCGTGCCGGCGGCGAGGGTGTAGACATGCTTGTCGGGCACGGTGCCCGCCACCTGCACCGGCGTCTCGGCGCGGTGATGCAGGATATAGAGGCCGCCCGCATCGCAGCCGGCGTAGGCCACGCCGTTCGTCGTCTCGGCCAGCGCCCAGATCATCGTGCCGGGCAGACTCCATTCATGCGTCACGGCGCCGTCCGGGGTGATCTCCAGCACGCGCTGCGACGGCCAGACGCCGATGAGCAGGTTGCCGTCCTTGCGGGCAGCGACGGCGGTGATGGCATCAATGAAGCGGGCATCCCGCGCTGACTGCGGGAAGACCGTCTCCGCGGCGTTGCCGCCATTCAACCGCAGCACTTTATGGCTATTCCAGCCGACCACATAGGTGCCGCGAGCGGTGGTCACCATCTTCCAGGGGATGATGTCGGTCGTCTGCAGCGCGCTGCGCACGGCGGGAACCAGCGCCAGCGTGCCCTTCGACGTGACGCCGGTACCGAGGTGCTTGCCACGCAGGAAATCGGCGCGACCGGTCAGCCCCCAACTATGGCGTTTCGCGGTGAGCAGCACATCGTCCGGATCGGTTGACGAGCCGTCCTCATCGTCATCCTCGTCCTCCAGCGCGGCATCCTCCCCCATGTCCTCGTCCTCCATCTCGTCGTCAGCGCCGTCAGCCGGCGCGGCCGTCGCATCCACGTCCTGGCGGGCACGGGGAGTGGCGCCGAGGTGGAAGGAGAGCGGAAGTGACTGGCCGAAGGCGGGATAGCGCAGCAGCGGCCAGACGGGTTTCGCGAGGGTGCTGGGCACCACAGGCAGGTGCGCGCGCAGGATCTGGCGGTGCAGCTGCTGTCGCGTGGTGAGCCAGGGGGAGTACACGGCGTTCTCTTCCGCGCTCTCACTGCCGGCGCGAGCGCCGCTCGTTTGCGAGGCGCTCAACACCGGCACGTCAAACCCGAAGCGGAAGCGGTCGCCCTGGGAGGACATCGCGGCGTCTTCCGTTTCAATTTTAATGAGCGCCACCTGGCCGCCGAGGAGCACAAACGGTTCTTCGCGGGTGAAGAGGTACGACGTCGGGCGCGTATGCGCGCCGCCCGCGATGGTCTCGCCGTCGCCGTCACTCTCCGATTTCTGCCCACCCGTGGGCACGGCGCCGGTCATGTCATTCAACTGCATGAGGTCGAGGAGCGGAAGCGGCAGGTCGCGCAGCATGCGCCCCCGATAGCCGTAGCTCGGCGAGGGGAAGAGCTGCGTGGTGATCAGGTTTTTCGCGCTGGGGATGCGGGTGAACCAGCGCACGAGGCCTTTGACGCCTTCTTCCGGGGTGGGCATCGGCTCGAGCAGCGATTTCAATTGCATGCCGTGCGCGCCGCCGGCGACCAGCACCGCCATGGCCGGGTCGGAGACATAGTCGGGCACGGTGACGGTGACCTGCTGCAGCTCCACCGGCTTCCCATACGGGCGAATCCTCACCGCCAGGTTCACTTTGTCGCCGGGATGCGCGACCAGGCGATCCGGCGTGATCTTTTCGATGATGGCGAAGCTGCGCTCCGGCGAATAGCGCATGTCAATGGTGACTTTCGTCAGCTTCACCGGCTCGTACGGATTTTGCATGAGCAGGTCGGCGAGCAGGTAGAAGTCGCCCATGGGGAGGAAGCTGGTATTGACCAGCGGCGAGACGATCATGTGCTGTTCGATATCACCGAGTGAATCCGTGCCGATGACGGTGCGCGCGGTGAAGGTGCCCTCGTCCGAGAACAGGTCACCCATCTCTGTCGAGCCGCTGTACAGCACCCAGGCGTAGAGCATGAACGGCGTGAAATTCGGATTGTGGATCATCTCCACCGCATAGCGGCGGTCCAGCTTCCGCTCCGGATGGCTCAGGAAAAGGTTCACCGGGAACATAGTCGGCTGCTGGCCGAGCTTGCCGCCGACGGCGAAGCGCCGGTCGGAGACCATGGTGCCGACGCGCCCCATCGGCGAGGCCAGCTTGAAGGAGGATTGGCCGCTGTTCACGATGCCGTGCACGTAGGCGGCGGACATCGGCATATCGCTCTTGCCGATCCCGAAGAAGGGGTGGCCGAAGGCGAGGACGGTATCGCCCTTCACGTAGGTGACGGTGCCGACGGCGCTCATGTTGGCGTCGCCTTCCATCAGCGAGACCGCGACCGCGGAGCCGGGCTCCAGCGGCGGCGCCGGGCCGTCCACCGCGCCCGGCCCCATTTCGGCGCGCAGGTTATAGTGCGCGAGCAACTGGCGCAGCGGCTTCAGCGCGGCATCAGAAAAACCGCTCGCCAGCACCGGGGCGCTGACGGGCGCGAGCACCAGGGTGGTGGGGTCAGCGTTCGCCTGCAGCGCGGCGGCGTCGCCGGCGGTGCCGGCCACCTTCACGCGGGTGATGAGCCTATCGCCGAGGGCGAGGACTCTCCCGCGCGGGGCCAGCGAGCCGACGAGCGGCGGATTGACCGCGCCCGGCTGGGTGGATTCCAGCATGGCGGCGATGGGGGTGACGCCGGCGATGGCTTCCTGCTGAAAATTCCAGCCGTAGGCATAGGCGCCGATGAGGCGATCATCAAGGTAGATCGGGCTGCCGCTCATCCCGGAGACGGTCTGCAGTTTGCGCTGCACCACCGGGCCGCTGGTGACTTTGATGAGGATCATATCGAAGCCGAAGTCAATCTTTTTCAGCACGCCGATGACTTCGATATCGAATTGCTCCACGGCGGTGCCTTCGAAGACCGTCTTCCCGTAGCCGGTCATGCCGGGGAAAATCTCATCGAGTCCCATCATCTCCTTGGGATCCCAGGCGAGTTGGGCCGACGCGAGCGTGGAGCACGCGCCAAGCAGGCAGAAACAGAGACACAGCAGCCAACTCAGTCGTTTCACCGAAGCCTCCTTAAGGTCAGGCCGGGTTTGCGCCCCTACACCGGGCGCGGGACGGGCGGCGGAGTGTATGCCACCGGCCGCACGCGTGCGCGACAGGGCGCTCATGCGATCCCCTGTACAAACAGTTCCACACCGCACAAGCATTTATTCGCGATTTCACCCGGAGAGTCCTCTTTTCTTGCGTGAAAATTGGCATTTCTCCGGTGCATCGCCGTTTTTCGCCCGCAAAACCGACCGCGGCCGCGGCGCAACCGGCGAGAGACTCTCCTACCGTTTGAACAGGAAGCGGGACCGCAGCGTCGAATACGCCACAATATGGGCACGGTTGAATTATGGCTCGGAAGGGCCGGTTGTGGCAAGACCGGACAGGCGCTGCGTGTCTTGCGGGACGAACTCGCGCGCGATGCGCGGGGCGCGCGGTACCTGGCGCCGACGGTGGGACACAAGCGCAGCCTGGAGCACCTGCTGCTGCGTGACGGCGGCGGCTTGCCCGGCGATCCGGTGACGACGTTTTTCAACTTCGCTGAAGAGGTGGCGTCTCGGGCGCGCGTGCAAGGCCGGGCACTCACCGAGGTCCAGAAGTTCCTCTTGTTGAAGCGGCTGCTGCGCGAGACCGCCACCGACGCCTACCAGGCGGTGAAACGGTATCCCGGTTTTCTGCAGGCGCTGCGCGATGCCATTGATGAGATGAAAGTGCACATGATCCGTCCGGAAGCGGTGCTGGCGGCGGCCGCGCTGGCGGAACAGCGCGGACTGCCGGGGCTGGCGCGCAAGCTGGACGATCTCTGCCAGCTGTACGGCGAGTATCAACAGCGGGTGTCCCGCGCGCAAGTCTATGACAACGAAGGGATCATGTGGATCGCGGCGGATGCGCTGCAGCGCGACCCGTCGCTCTTCGCCGAACTGCGCTGCCTCATCCTTGACGGATTCGCGCGATTGACGCCGGTGCAGGTGGAGTTCATCCGCGCGCTGGCCGCACACGTGCCGCGCATCATCGTGCTCTTCGACTGCGACCGCGGGCGGGAGAGCGGCACTTATCATCCGGTGCTCGATTCGCTGCAAGCCCTGCGCGCGCTGAAACGCGACGGCATCGCCGTGCGCGTGGGGTCCCCGGCGTACTGTCCGAAGGCGGCATTTCCCCCGGCGACCGCACTGCAGCACGCGCAGCGGGCGCTGTTTCACCTGGCGGCGGAGCCGTGGGCGCGGCACGCGGAGGATGACTCGCTGCAGCTCTTCGTCGGCGCCACGCCCGCGCACGAAGCCGAGATGATCGCGCGGGAGATCCGCGCGCTGCTGCGGCGGGCGCCGGTGATGGGCGGCGCGCCGCTCACCGCCGAGGATATCGCGATCCTGGCGCGAGGGGCGGACGCGGTGCACGCGCGCATGCTCCCCGCGCTGCTGCGCGCCGGCGTGCCGTGCCAGCCGCCGCCGGTCGTGCTGGCGCATACAGGGGTGGGGCGCGCGCTGCTGGGCGCGTTCGCAATGGTGCGCGAGGGATGGACGCGCGAGCGGGTCATCGCCCTGGTGAAAAGCGGGCTGCTGGTCATCCCGCGCGCGACCGCCTTCCGCGTCGAGATGGCGGCGCGCGCCGCCTGCCTGCGCCCGGAACGGGCGGCCTGGACGACCCACTGGCCCGATGCGGACACCCGCGACGCGTTGGCGACGGCGCTCGAGCCGCTGCGCGCGTTTGACGACGTCTACCGGCGGGGGGAGGGAGCGGCGCTGCTGGACGGGGTACGCGCGTTGCTCGACGCGTTCCACGCGGCGGCGCTGTCCGCGGCGATCAGCTTTCCCGACGAAGACGCGAACGGCGCGGCGCGGCGCGCGGTGATGCAGGCGGCCTTCACCGCGGCCGATGGCGTGCTGGACGAGCTGCGCGGATTGGGCACCTTGCTGGGCGGCTTCAACGGCGAGGAGCTGCTGGACGTCATCACCACCGCGCTGCTGCAGGAACCGGCGGAGGCGAGCGCCGGCGGCGGCGGGGTGACGGTGCGCCCGGTGCATGCCACCGGCGGACAGAAATTCAAGGTGGTCTTCCTGTGTGACCTGCGTGAAGGCGCCTTTCCCCGGCATCTGCGCGAATCGGCCTTTCTGCTGGACGACGAACGCGCGCGCGACTTGCCGGCGCTGAACATGCCGCTGAGCCCGCGGCGGCACCTGGAAGAGGACGAGCGGTACTGGTTCTTGCACGCGGTGAATTCCGCCACCCACCGGCTGGTGCTCAGTTACCCCGCCCACGCCTCCGATGGCGCGGCGTTCGAGCGTTCCTGCTTTCTCGATGCGGTGACGCGTATCGCGCCGGAATTGCAGCAGGAGTCGCCGTGGGTGCGCGCCACGCGGTTTCGCGACCTGACGCCGCCGCTGGCGGAAGCGGAGACGCGCGAGGAATTCCTGGCGGCGCTGGTGGCCGCGCTGCGGGCGACCCCCGCCGAGAGCGACGATGCCCGCGCGCTGGCGGCCGCGTATGCCGCCTGGCTGGGCACCGGCGATCCCGCGCTGCGGGAGCTCGCGGAACGGGCGATGGTCCGCGATGGGGCGCTGACGGACCAGGTCGCCGCCGCGTTGGCCGCGCGCGAGACACCGTTTTCCGCCACCGAGCTGCAGCGCTACATGGACTGCCCCTTCCTCTGGTTCATCTTCTCCTGCCTGCGCGCGCAGCCGCCGTTGGCGGAGTTTGGCGCACTGGACCGGGGCGCGGTGCTGCACGGCGTCCTGAAAACCCTGTATGCCTCGCTGTCCGCGCCATTGGCGAGCTGTACGCCGGCGGCGCTGATGGAGGAGGGCGCAGCGCTGTTGCGGGAACACCTGCAGGCGTTGCCGGGCTTCCTGAGCCTGCCGGCGCACCTGCGCGCCATTGAAACCGAAACGCTGTCGCGGATGCTGGCGCGCTTTTTGGCCCACGAGATCACCCGCGCGCAGACGCGGAACCTGCGGCCAAGTCATTTTGAGCTCCCGTTCAATCTGCAGCTCGAGCTCGCCGGGGCGGCCGTGACGCTGCGCGGGGCGATTGATCGGGTGGACCTGACCCCCAGCCCGCCGCGCAGAGCGGTGATCATTGATTACAAGTTTTCGACGAACCAGTACGGCGGCGCGACGCTGGAGCGGGGGAAGGTGCTGCAGGCGCCGCTGTACGCGCTGGCGGTACGGGCGCTGCTGCACGCCGTGCCGTTGGGGGTGGAATTTCTCGGGTTGCGCACGGGGGACGTGACGGGCATCGGCAGCAAGGAGCTGGAGCACATCTGCGACGGCACAACCGGCGTGAAGCTCCTCGACCCTGATGACTGGCACGCCTACCTGCACGGCCAGGCCGCGCGCATCGCCGGACTCATCGCCCGCATGGCGGACGGCGCCATCCCCCTCGATCCGCATACCCACCGCTGCCCCAACCGCTGTCAGGCCTGGCCCGCCTGTCGCGGCGACTGGGCGGTGCTGCGGGCGCGCTACATCGCGAACGAGCAGGGAGAGCGGGCTGACGAGCCGGCGGCGACCGGGTAGGGTGCGGCATTGGCGTGCCCGCACCGCTTCGCCACCGCACATCCCCACCGGGGCACCCGGTCACCAGTATGTGAATAGGCGATGCCGGCCCCTCCGCGCGCGGCGCGACGGCGTTGTGCCCGCCGAGGGATCGCTCACTCGCTCCGCGGGCGCAGGTCCGCCAGGCTTTCCAGCGTCTTTTTCTCATCGGTCCGGTGGGCGGCCAGCCACTGCAGCACCGGGGTGCGCCACTGGTCGTCCACGCGCTCCGGATGCGGATCGGCGGCTTTGAGATGGGGGCTGGTGTTGTACAGGAAATCAATGGTCAGCACGCGGTAGGTGCGCGCGGGGTCGAGCGGCTGACCGGCGAAGAGGAGCTGGCCACCTTGTTGCCGCACGCCGCCGTAGTGGAGGGTTTCCCCCGGCGGCTGGTAGTCGGCCAGCTGCTTGCCGGTGAGCTGCAGCCGCACCAGGGCATTGTTGAACGGCATGACGCCCGTCAGGTCCAGCCGGCGGATCGGACCCGGGGCGAAATCCTGGCGCAATCCGCCCAGGTTGACCACGGCGACATCCGCGGCATGGCTGGCCAGCCAGCTATCCACCACCAGGTTGGCGATGCCCCAGCGGCGCGTCAGGCCGGTGGCGGTGTAGCCGATCACCTCCCGGTCCTCGGCCGACAGGCGCTTCGTCCACGCCGCGATGAGCGCCGCCGCCCGGGGATCGGTCTTCGCGCCGGCCGCCTCCTGCCGCAGCCACACCTGCTTGATCGTGCGTACCTGCGCCGTGCCCTGCTCCGGGTTCACCTCCAGGTCCACGCGGCCGTAGCCTTTCCACCACTCTCCATTATGCATAACCCAGGTGTTGCCCACCATTTTCTGCCCGAATTCGTGGCTGTGCCCACCAAGGATGAGCGGGATGTTCAGGTCAGCGATCTCCTGCGCCAGTTGCTCCAGGGCGGCCATCTCCGCGTGCGCGGCGACGATGATGACTTTCGCGCCGCGCCCGCGCAATCTCGGCGCCAGCGCGCGCACCGCGTGGGCATAATCGTCGGTTTTCAGCGCGCCGATCTGCGCGTAGCGCGCCAACTCCTTCACGGTGAGGCCAATCACGCCCACCTTCACCCCCTGCTCTTCGTAGAGCAGGGTACTGGCGACGAGCGTATTCAACGTCTCGTCGGCATTGCGCAGGTTGCCGGCGAGAAAGGGAAAGTTCGCCCACCGCGCCATGTTCGCCAGACCCTCGATGCCGTAGTCGAACTCGTGGTTGCCCACCACCGAGAGATCATAGCCCATCAGGTTCATCATCTCGACCGCCGGTTGCCCTTTGAAAGTGACGGAGAGCATCGGGCCGGTGGCGATGTCGCCGCAACTGATGACCAGGAATTTTTTCGGCACATACTGTTCCGCCGTTTTCCAGTAGGCCAGCATCTGTCCTGGGCCGCCATACACCTGGCCGTCAATGCGCTGAGGCTCCAGCCAGCCATGCATATCACCGGTGGCGAGGATGCGTATGGTCGCACTCCAGAGCGGGACGGCCAGGAGAAACACGAGTATGCCGATGATTCGCGGGCGGTGGCTGACCATGACAGCGCTCCTTTCGGATAACCAGTATAACAGAACTGGGACAATAGCGCCTGTTGCTGATGTGACAAGATGCTCGCGGCCCCGGTGGTGGCGATTGTCGGATGAGCACATCCATCACGGAGGGGACATTGTCACGCAGCATAAATCCGGGAGTGTTTCACGCTCCCGTCGCCGTTTGCATGCACCGCAGGTCCTCCCGCTGCCGCCAACCGTGCCGTTCCCAGAACGCTTGACCGTCGGTATTATCGGTATAGACCAGAATCGTGCATTTGGCGATACCCTCCGACCGCAGCGCGGCAAGGCAGCGCCGCATCATCTCACGGCCGATGCCGCGGCCGCGATAGGCCGGGTACACCGCCAGATGGCTGAGATACCCCCGGCGGCCGTCATGCCCGCAGAGCACCGCGCCGACCAGGCGCGCGCCATCGTGGGCCACCACGCTCATGCCGGGGTTGCGCCGCAGGTAGGCGGCGATGCCGTGGCGCGAATCGGCCTCATCCACGTGCAAGCCGATCCCCGGCATGCCGTGCCACAAGCCGATCACGGCATCATACGCTTCGATGGTCATCGGCGCATAGGTAATCATCATGGCCGCCTCCAACGCAAAACCCCTCCCGGCATCCGGGAGGGGAGAGAGACGCGCGAACAGCCCGAATGCCGGTTATGGCGTCCAGGGATGACGGATGGTCCACGCACACGGTGTCATGCGAGCCATCATGTGCCCAGTATACGGTCGCGGTCGCAGGGGTGTCAATGCTCGGAAAGGCATGCCGCGGATGGCGTGACCCGCGCACAACGGCGCCACAATATTTTCCCATGAAGTTTTTTTTCGACAGGAAGGAGTTCTTCGACGGCGAGCGAATATCAAACGAAGGCTTCCCTCATTTCGGTGAGGCGTCCAAGCGCTGGTGCGGGGAAGTGCCGCACGTAACACTACTCTTAAGGAGGCTACGAACATGGCTGAAGCGTATTGCGTGAAGTGCAAGGCCAAGCGGCAAGTGAAGGACCCGCAGCAGGTGACGCTGAAAAACGGCAAGCCCGCGCTGACCGGCATCTGCCCGGAATGTGGCCGCAAAGTCTTCAAAATCGGTGGAAAAGTATAACGCGTCTCCTGGTCATCGGACCACACGATCATGCGTACCCGCGGCTCGCCGCGGGTACTGCTCTCTATTATGCCTGAACTCCCTGAAGTCGAGACCATCCGCCGGCAACTGGCGCCGTCGCTGACCGGACAGCGCATCCGCGCCGTGCGAGTGACGCGTTCGCGCGCCATTCGCGCCCATGCCACCGCCGACGGGTTCCGCGCCCTGCTGCTCGGCCGCACCATCCTCGCCCTCCATCGCCGCGGCAAAGCCCTGCTCCTGCTGCTGGATGGCGACCGCAGCCTGCTGGTGCGCCTGGGGATGAGCGGGCAACTGGCGCTCGCGCATGCCGACACCCCCGTCGTCCCGCACACGCACGTCGTGCTGGAGCTGTCCGACGGGCGCGAGCTGCGCTACATTGACCCACGCACCTTCGGGCAGATGGCGGTGGTGGCCGGGCATGATCCCGCCGCCATGCGGGAGCTCGCGCACTATGGCCCCGAACCGCTGGACGAGGCCTTCACCGTTGAACACCTGGCCGGCGTGATGGCGGGGAAGGGGACGTCGGTGGAGGCGGTGCTGATGGACCAGACGCAGGTCGTCGGCATCGGGAAGATCTACGCGGACGAGTCCTGCTTTCTGGCGGGCGTTGACCCGCGCCGTGCGGCGCGGTCGCTCACCCGCGACGAGGTGACCCGCCTGCATGCCGCCGTGCGCGACGTGCTCGCGCGCGCCATCGCCTGCCGCGGCACTTCCGGGCAGGACAGCGCCTATCGCGACGCCCACGGCGAACTGGGCGATTTCCAGTGCCACCTCACGGTCTACCAGCGCGCCGGGCAACCCTGCCGCGTCTGCGGCACGCTCATCGAGTACCGTCCCTTCCAGGGACGCCGCGTCCATTTCTGCCCGCACTGCCAGCGCTAGCGCGTACGCCGGCAGCCGCAGCCGCCTCCCCGGCGCGCCTCAGAAACAGTTTCTCAGTTTCTCAGGATCCCGGCGCTTCGCGATCCTGCCCGGCGGGCGCATTGACCACGTTCTCCGGGGTTCCGGCCAGATACGCGCGGATATTGCCGACTGTCGTCTCCAGGATGCGCTGGCGCGCTTCGCGACTGTAGAAGGCCATGTGCGGGGTGATGACCACG
The DNA here is from genome assembly GCA_029553475.1 of Armatimonadota bacterium. GTDB lineage: Bacteria > Armatimonadota > Hebobacteria > CAIYQO01 > CAIYQO01 > JAKIYB01. The sequence continues at coordinate 38,870 of JAKPKV010000058.1, read as the reverse complement.
TCGGGACGACGCAGCAGGATATGCTGGCGAATGAGCATGCGCAGCGATTCCGCCGCTTCGGGGGCGCGCATCAGCCGTTCTTCCTCCTCGATGAGCTCTTCGCCTTCCAGCACGTCCAGCCCGGCGCCGCTGATGATCCCTTCGTCCAGCGCGGTGAGCAGCGCGTCGGTATCGACCAGCCCGCCGCGGGCGGTATTGATGAGCAGCGCCCCGCGCTTGATGAGCGTGATGGTCTCCGCGTTAATCATGTGCCGGGTAGCGGGCAGCAGCGGCGCGTGCAGCGAGATGATATCGGCATTGGCCAGCAATTCCCCGAAGGAAACGTAGTGAAAATTGAGCACCTCGGCGATCAGCGGATTGGGTTTCACGTCATAGGCGATGACGCGCATGCCGAACCCGATGGCGATGCGAATGACGTGCAGCCCGATACTGCCGGCGCCGACCACGCCGAGGGTCTTGCCTTTCAGATCGAAGCCTTCCAAATTGGCCAGGGAAAAATCGCCGGCCACCGTGCGCTGATATGCTTTGTGAATCTTCCGGGAGAGGGAGAGGATCAGCGCGAAGGTGTGCTCGGCCACCGTGTTATCGCCGTAGCGCGGCACGTTCGCGACGAGGATGCCGCGAGCATTGCAGGTTTCCAGATCAATATGGTCGTAGCCCGTGGAGCGCGTGGCGATGAATTTCAGCGCCGGCATGGCATCGAGGATATCTGGTGTGACGCGCGAATGCACGAAGACGGAGAGGATCTCCGCCGTGGCGAAGGCCGGGCTCATGCATTCGTGAATCGGCGATTCGCAGACCGCCTCCACCCCCGGCAACTGTTCGGTGATAAAGGCCACCTCATCGGGGTTCAGCTCCACCATCACGGTGCGAGGGGTTTCCGTGCTCATCGTGCCATTCCTCCGCTTCACGCTACAGGCTCTTCCCATTATACCGCGATTCGGACCGGATACGCCCGGCATTGCAACAGGGGTTGACGTTTCTTCCCGCGAATCAAGAACTATCACGCCCGAGGAGGCCCTGAACGTGCCCGTGGAGCTCATCACCGTTGGCAGTCTCATCATCGAAATCACGCCCACGCAACCGGGGGAGACGCTGGATACCGCCCGGCAGTATACCTTGGTGCCCGGCGGCGCGGCGGCGAATACCGTGTTCGCCATGGCGCGCCTGGGGGTGGGGGTGCGGTTCATCACCGCCGTGGGCGATGACGAATTTGGCACGCTGGCGACGCGCGAGTTGGTGCATTTCGGCGTGGACGCCTCGCGCGTGCGCCGCGTGCCGGGGCAATTGACCCCCGTTTCCTTCTGCTCGGTGGATGGGCGGGGGGGCAAGCAATTCCGCTTTTATCGTGTTCCAGGATACGCTTCGCCGATGGACGGGCTGCGGGAGGCGGATTTCGCGGGGGTAGAGCGCTGTCGCCTGTTTGATTTCAGCGAAGGCAGCATCCGCGACGATGCGCTCAGGCCGCTGGTCCTGGACACCGCGGCGCGGGCGCGTGCCGCCGGCGTGCCCGTGCTTTACGCGATGAATTTACGCACAGGCGCCTGGGGGCGCCCGGACGACGCCATCCGCGCCATCGAGCAGGACGCCATCGCCCGCGCCGACATCGTCGTGCTGAACGCCGAGGAGGTGCGCTTCCTGACCCAATGTCCGGGGGATGACGGCCTGGCGGCGATTCAGGCGCGCGGACCGCGCGTGGTGGTGATGACCCGCGGCGGCGACGGCCCCGTGGTCGTTCAAGTCGGGAACGCGCGCGCCGACATCCCCCCGTATCGCGTGCCAGTGATCTATGACGTGGGCGCGGGCGACACCTTCCACGCCGGCCTGGTGGCGGCGGCACTGCGCGATGATCCCGGACGGATGACCCGCGATGCGTGGGCGGCGGCGGTGCGTTTCGGCGCGGCGACGGCGGCGATTCGCGTCTCCACGTCCGCCGACCCGCGCGACCTGCCGACGCGCGCCGACGTCGAGGCATGGATGGCGCGCGCGGCGCCGTCGGATTAGCCCACGCGCCGGCGGGCCAATTGCAGCCCGCGCCCGGTTACGGGTAAATGCCGCGAAGCTTCGCGGCGGCGGCGACGCGGTTGATCGCCAGTGTCTGGGCCGCCATCCGCGGGGCGATGCGCCGGCGGCGCGCCTCATCCATCACCTCGGCATAGGCGTCCGTCATGATGCGCTCAAGCCGGTGATTGATCTCTTCCTCGCTCCAGAAATGCGCCTGCAAGCCCTGCACCCACTCGAAATACGACACGGTGACGCCGCCGGCGTTGCAGAGAATATCCGGGATCACCAGGCAGTCGTTTTCTTCCAGGATGACATCGGCATCCGGGGTCGTCGGGCCATTCGCGCCTTCGGCGATGATGCGGGCGCGCACGGCCTGCGCATTCGCGTCGTGCACCTGGTTCTCCATAGCCGCCAGCACCAGCACATCGGCGTCGAACGCGAGCAATTCCGCATTGGTGAGGGCATCACCGCCGGGAAAACCGGCGACGCGCTGGCCGTGGGCGCGCGCATACGCCTTCAGCGCCGGGATATCGAGGCCGGTCGCCCGCGTGACGCCGCCGCTGATATCCGCGACGGCGACGATTTTCGCGCCGCGCTCCGCCAGCAGCGCCGCCGCCACGCTGCCCACATTCCCGAACCCCTGCACGGCGACCGTGGTGTCCTGCACGCGCTGTTTTCGCGCGCGCAAGGCTTCCAGTATGCAGCAGGTGACCCCGCGGCCGGTGGCTTCCAGCCGGCCCAGGCTGCCGCCGACTTCCAGCGGTTTGCCGGTCACCACGGCGGGGACGCTGTAGCCCTTTTGCATGGAGTAGGTATCCATGATCCAGGCCATCACCTGCGGGTTAGTGTTGACGTCGGGCGCGGGAATGTCGCTTTCCGGGCCGAACATCAGCATCATCTCCGTCGTGTATCGTCGGGTGAGGGCACAGAGCTCGCGTTCGCTCAACAACGCGGGATCCACCACCACGCCGCCTTTCGCGCCCCCGTAGGGGATATTGACGACCGCGCATTTCCAGGTCATCCACATGGCCAGCGCGCGCACGTCGTTGAGATCAACCTGGGGGTGGAAGCGGATGCCGCCTTTGCTGGGGCCGCGGATGGTACTGTGATGGACGCGAATGCCGGTGAACATGCGCAGCGAGCCGTCATCCATCAGCACCGGAAAATTCACCGTGAGCTCGCGCCGCGGATGCCGCAGGAAGGCGCGGGTGCCGGGATCGAGCCCGAGGAAGGCGGCAGCCTGATCGAACTGCCGCAACGCGGAGTAATAGGTACTGCCGTGGGGCGGAACCGTGCCATCCGCCAGCGGCGCGATCTGCGGAAGGGTCGTCATCATCAACCTCCATCGCCTCTTTTCGATGCCTTTCAACCCGCGGCGGTGAAATCCTGCTCCTGGTGCGCGCATTTCGTGCTCGTGCTCAGCTACGGGCGGACAGGATGTCCGCGCTCTGATGGGCACGACTCGTACTCGTAGTCGTAGTCGTACTCGAATACGGGCTTCGCTTCTTCACAGCGTGTCGGATCGCCACGTCCCGGATTGCCCGACGCGCGGTATTACAGCGCTCGGCTTCAGCATAACTGTAGCGGGTTATCACGATGTACCGTGCTCTGTAGTCCGCGCCCTCCGCGGCGCGTAGTGACGCATTTTTACTCCGTGCCCGATGACGGTGGTGTCGGACACGGGGGCGCATATCGGTCACACGCGCCGCGGAGGGCGCGGACTACAGAGCACGGTGCAACGTGACAACCCGCTACACACAACCGTTTCGAGCACGAGTACGAGTATGAGTACAATCGTGAAGAGCGCAATGCGCGCATCAGTAAAGCATCCGCGCCGGGAAAAGGTGCACCGGGACGTGGTATAATCACCGGGGAGGCCGCGGGTGAAGAATATCGTGCTGATCGGGATGCCGGGGGCGGGGAAGAGCACGGTGGGGGTGCTGCTGGCGAAGTCGCTGAAGCGGCCGTTTTGCGACACCGACCTGCTCATCCAGACGGCGGCGGACCGCTATCTGCAAGAGATCATTGACGATGAGGGGATGGAGGCGTTTCTCGATCGGGAAGCCCGGGTGATTTGTGATTTACAGGTCGTGGGGGCGGTGATTGCCACCGGCGGCAGCGTCGTGTATCGCGAGGCGGCGATGCGGCAGCTGGCGGCGACGGGCACGGTGGTCTACCTCGCGGCGTCCTGCGCGACGATTGCCCAGCGCATCAGTGACGTTGCGACCCGCGGCATCGCGCGCCGGCCCGGCCAGGACATCTGCAGCCTGTATGCGGAACGGCACCCGCGCTATTGCCAGTACGCCGACCTGACGATTGCCACGGATGCGCGCGCCATCGAAGAGGTGGTGACGCAGTTGGCGAGGCATTTTCGCGGATGAGACTGGTCGCGCGCCCAGGAATCGGGTATAGTACAGGCGCCATGCCCGAACTCGCTCCAGACCGGTGTATCGTCGCGCTTGACGTGGAAACGACGGGATTGTCGCCGATGCGCGACCGGATCGTCGAGCTGGCGGCGGTGCGCTGGCAGGATGGGCGCGAGGCGGGCGCCTTTCAGGCACTGGTGCATCCCGGTCGGCCCATTCCCCACGACGCGATCCGCATCCACGGCATCACCGACGCGATGGTGGCCGGCAGCCCGCCGGTGAGCGCCGTGCTGCCCGCGTTTCTCCAGTTCTGCCGGGCGGACATGCTGGTGGCGCACAACGCGCGGTTCGACCTTTCCTTTCTCCGCGAAGCCTGCATCCGCGACGGCCTGCCGATGCTCGACATCCCCATCTTCGATACCTGCGCGCTGGCGCGGCAACTGCTGCCCACCGCGCGGGGGTACAGCCTGGAAGCCGTGAAAGGCGTGCTGGGCATCGGGCGCGGACAGTCACATCGCGCGCTCGACGATGCCCGCGATTGTCTGGCGGTCTTTCTCCGCTTCATCGCAATGGGGTATACCCCGGTGAAGCCCCGGCGCCCGCTTTCCCACGGCGAACAGGTACTTCTCCGTGATCTGCTCGCCGCCATGCAGGCGCGCCGGCGCATTCGCCTGGCGTATCGCGACGGTCGCGGCCGCCTCACGACCCGCGATGTGCTGCCATTGAGCTGGACGGAGGACGATTTGGTGCTGGAAGCCCACTGTTACCTGCGCGATGAGGTGCGCCATTTCCACCTGGGGCGGATTCAGCAGGCCTGGACGGTGGATGAGGGGGAGGAGGCGTCCGGCCAGCAATGACCGGGCGGGCCGGAGCGGCCGTCAGTCCCCCCGCAGCGCGCGAACGATCACGGGCAGCAGCATGGCTGCCGTGCCGCGGGCGGCGTAATCCATCTGCGCGCTGAGCTCGGTGGGGGCGGGGTTGATCTCCACGAGGAGGGCGCCGTACGCGCGGGCGATGGCCGGCAGACCCGCCGCGGGGTAGACGGCGCCGGAGGTGCCCACCACCAGCATCAGGTCGCACGTTTCCGCCGCCCGCGTCGCTGCCCGGAGCGCGTCCGCGGGCAGCGGTTCGCCGAACATCACCACGTCGGGTCGGAGGGGGCCGCCGCAGGCCGGGCAGGGTGGGGGGAGGAGCGGCAGCGGCGCCGTCTCGTTTACCCCCGCATGTCCGCAGCCGGCGCAGGATAGCCGCCACAGCGTGCCGTGGAGTTCCAGCACGTCGCGGCTGCCCGCGCGCTGATGCAGGCCGTCAATATTCTGCGTGGCGAGGGTGACGCCGTGCGACCGCGCCAGCGCCGCCAGCGCACGATGCCCGGCGTTCGGCTCCGCCCGGGCTGACAGCACGCGCAGGCGATCAAACAGCTCCCAGCTCTCCCGCGTCCGCGTCGCCAGCGCCTCCGGGGTGAAGAGTTCCATCGGGTTGCGCCCCTGCCACAGCGCGTCTTCCCCGCGAAAGGTCGGCAGCCCGCTTTCGGCGGAGATGCCGGCGCCGGTCACGACGGCGATGCGTCGTAGGGACCGGCGCCGGTCGGCAAGCCATGATGCGGCGGGAACGTCCATCGCTCACTCCAGCGCGCGCAGCCGTTCTTCCAGCGCCGTCTGGCGATGCCGCAGCTCCGCGAGGTCGGCGCGGGCCTTCGCCACGACGGCGTCCGGCGCGCGCTCGGCGAACTGGGGATTGGCCAGCCGGGCTTCCATCTTCTCGATGTCCGCGCGCAGCTTCTCACGCTCGCGGCGCAGTTTTTCCGTTTCTTTCCGGCGCTCGTCCGCGCTCATCTCGCGCGAGATGCTGACGGCGATGGGCTGTTCCTGCCAGAAGAACTGCTCGCCCGCTTCTTCCAGCGGCGCGGCGCCGACGGCCACCGCTTCGCCGCGGGTCAACGCCAGCACCACCGCTTCACTCCCGGCGATGAGCCGGCGCACCTCGTCATGCTCGCACGCCACGCGGATGGCGACCTGCCGTGCCGGGGGCACGCCCTGGTCGGCGCGCAGCTTGCGCACGGCGCCGATGAGCTCCATCAGCAGCGCCATCTCGCGCTCCGCGTCGGCGTCGGCGCGGGCGGGGTCAACCGCCGGCCAGGGAGAGATCATGATGCTCTCGCGCGCGTCCGCCGCGTGGGGCAACTGCTGCCAGATTTCCTCGGTGATGAAGGGCATGAACGGATGCAGCAGGCGCAGCGCGTTCTCCAGCACGTAGGCCAGCGTGGCGCGGGTGTCGTCGGCCAGCGACTGATCCTCGCCGCGCAGCGTCGGTTTGATCATCTCCAGGTACCAGTCGCAGAACTCGCTCCAGAAGAAATCATACAGCGCCTGCGTGGCCTGATCGAGGCGGTACTGCTCCAGCGCGGTCGTCACGCTCGCCACGGCGGCGTTGAAGCGGGCGAGAATCCAGCGATCGGCCAGCGTGCGCCCGGCGGGCGTCGCGCGGGTTTCCGCTTCCAGATTCATCAGCGCGAAGCGACTGGCGTTCCAGATCTTGGTGGCGAAGTTGCGCCCCTGCACGAAGAAGGGGAAGGAGCGCTTCTCCGCCGGCTTCGCCGGGTCCCAATCCGGCTCGCGCGCTTCCTGCAGACGCACGTCCTGGGTGGCGGTGGCCATGCCGCAGAGGCCGAAGCGGGTGGCGTCGGTGCCGTATTTCTCCATCAGCTCCAGGGGGTCCACGCCGGTGCCGAGGGATTTCGACATGCGCTTGCCCTCGAAATTCTGCACCGTCGGATGGATGAGCACGCGGTAGTAGGGGATGCGCCGCTCAATCGGCCCGTCCAGGTATTCCATGCCGCTGTAAATCATCCGCGCGATCCAGAGATAGAGGATATCGCGCCCGGTGATCATCAGGTCGGTGGGGTAAAAATACGCCAGCTCCGGCGTGCGCTCCGGCCAGCCGAGCACGGCGAAGGGCCAGAGCGCCGAGCTGAACCAGGTGTCCAGCACGTCGGGATCCTGCTCCGGCGCGGCGTCGCCGCAGGTGGGGCAGCGCTCCGGCGTCTCGATGGCGGCGAATTCCCGGCCGCAGGCGCCGCAGGTGTAGACCGGGATGCGGTGCCCCCACCAGAGCTGGCGCGAGATGCACCAGTCGCGCACGTTTTCCAGCCATTCGATGCTGTATTGCGCAAAACGCTCCGGCTGGTAGGCGATGCGGTCCTCGCGAATGGCGTCCAGCACGTGCTCGGCCAGCGGCTGCATCGCCACGAACCACTGCTCGGAGAGCAGCGGCTCGATGGTCGCGGCGCAGCGCGCGCAGGCGCCCACCGCGTGGGTGTGCTCCTGCGTCGCCACCAGCAGGCCCAGCTTCTCCAGGTCGGCGAGCACGGCGGCGCGGGCTTCGTAGCGGTCTAACCCGGCGTATGGTCCGGCTTCCGCGGTCATCCTGCCGTCTTTGCCGATGACGATGGGCGCGGGCAGGTCATGCCGGCGGCCCATCTCCGCGTCGTTCGGGTCATGCGCGGGGGTCACCTTCACCGCGCCGGTGCCGAAGGCGGGGTCCACGTAGGTGTCGGCGATGATGGGGATGGGGCGATTCATCAACGGCAGCACCACGGTCTTGCCCACCAGATGGCTGTAGCGCGGGTCTTCCGGGTTCACCGCCACGGCGGTGTCGCCGAGCATCGTCTCCGGGCGGGTGGTGGCGACGATGACGCCGCCGTCCTCATCCGCGAACGGGTAGGTGAAATGCCAGAGCTTGCCCTGGCGCTCCTCATGCTCGACTTCGAGATCAGAGATGGCGGTTTCGCAGCTCGGGCACCAGTTGATGATGCGCACGCCGCGATAAATCAGCCCTTTCTCGTAGAGGTGCACGAAGGCGGTACGTACCGCTTTCGTGTAGCCGGGATCGAGGGTGAAGCGCTCGCGCCGCCAGTCATAGGAGGCGCCGAAGCGCTTGAGCTGCCGCAGGATGGCGCCGCCGTAGTGTTCCTTCCACTGCCACATGCGCTCGAGGAAGGCTTCGCGGCCCAGCGCATATTTCGTCAGCCCTTCGGCGGCGAGCTGGCGTTCCACCTTCATCTGCGTGGCGATGCCGGCGTGATCGGTGCCGGGCACGCAGAGCGTCTCGTGGCCGAGCATGCGCTGCCAGCGGATGACGGCGTCGTGAATGGCGTGCTGCAGGGCGTGGCCCATGTGCAGCTCGCCGGTGACGTTCGGGGGCGGGATGGTGATGCAGAAGCGCGGCGCGCCGGGCCGCACCTCGGCATGATCGTAGCCGCGCGCCTGCCAGTGCGCCATCCACTTCTCCTCCACCGCCGCCGGATCATAGGTCGTCGGCAATATCCGCTGCGTCACCTCGTCCTCCTTCGCGCAAAGGGACAGCGACCAACAGCCCGCGCGGGGCGGACCATTGATCGCTGAACGTCGCTGCCTGTATTTATAACACACCGGGGAGGTCGCGGGCAAGGAAATTCGCGTCGCGGCGACGCGTCGGATCTTCGCCCAAACGGCGTGTCTGGACGAGGAAGCTGGCGGGCACAAGGTAGCGAGAGACGTGCATGAGGTCGGAAGGAGGTGCGCATGAGTCGCATCGTGCTGATGACGGCGTTATGGGGGCTGGCGCTGGCGGCCGTCGCGCAGGCGCCGGCGGCGTACGCGCGGCAGGGGATCGTGACGATCGTGCAGCCATCCTGGCAGTTTTATACGAACCTGGGGGCCAGGGAACAACTCGCGCCGGGGGCGGTGTTGCAGGTGGTGCGCGGGGGCGTCATCATCGGTGCGGCGCGGGTGATCAAGGTCAGCCTTCTCGACTCCATCGCCGAACTGACGCCGGACAGCCCGCGCGTGCTGCTGCAGTCGGGCGACATTGTGCTGGTGCAGTCGAATCCGGTGGTGATTCCGCCGCCGGGGCGCCTGCCGTGGGCAGAGCCGGATATGAGGATGTCGTCCGAGGAACGCGACGCGCTGCTGCTGGTGCTGATCGGCGTCGCGCTGGCGGTGATAGATTAACCCGGCTTAGAAACTGTCTTGACAGTGATCGGTGCCAGCTCGCTGAGGATGGGTCGTGGCTGGCGAGGCGGATTGCCGCGAGTGTGTTGGGAAATACATGCCAGGACATCCCACGACGCCAGACGCGATCCAGACCCGCGAGATGGTGACGAGCACGTTCAAAACAGTTTCTTATACCAGCGCGACGGCGTGCGCGCGCAGTTTCAGCAGATCGAACTGGTATGCCGGCGCGGTGATGCCGCGATAGCGGTCCGCATGCGAGGTGAGGATGAAAATCTGCAGTTTTCCGGCGGCGATCTTGAGTATCTCCTTGATGCGGTCGTGGCGCGCGGAGTCGGTGTAGAGGAGGGCGTCGTCCAGCACGAGCATCGCGCGGCCGTATTCGCCGGCGTAGGCTTCGCCGAGGGCGATGCGCAGCACCAGGTCGAGCTGTTCGCGGGCGCCGGCGCTCAACGCGTCGGCGCGATACGGTGTCGCAACCCCGTCCTCCTGGATGTGCGCCACCGCGAAGGCGTCAGTGAGCGTCACGGCGCGCGGGCGCTGCATGATGGCGTGCATCATGCGCGTGACGGCTTCCGCCAGGCCGGGAAGCTGCCCGGAGACGGCATCGCGGCGACGCGCGGTGAGCAGCGCGCGCAACCGCGTCACCGCGCCGGCTTCGCGATTCACCCGGAGGTATTCCGCCTGCAGCCCGGCTAACTCCTCTTCAGCCGCCGCCAGTTTTTCGTAGCGGCCCTCCGCCTGCGCCTGCTCGATGCTGGCGGTGGCGCGTGTGCGCTGGTCACGCAGGTCGCCGATGCGTCCCTCGACCTCGGCGAGGGCAGCGCGGGCGGTGGCCAGCAGGCGCTCGGGATCCACCGCGGGATCCGGCAGGTCGGCCTGCGCGCTGGCGTGGGCCTCTCGCGCTTCATGCAGGCGCGCGGCGCTGGTTTCTACCAGCGCGCGCAAGGCGGCGAGGTCGGCGCAGCCGCGGCTGGTGAGGATGGTCTGTATCACGGATTGCTCGCGCTCCAGCGCGCGCAGCGCCTCCGCCCTGCCGTCACGCAGCGCGGCTTCCGCTTTCCGGCAGCGCTCGCAATGCTCCTGCTGGTCATCCAGCAGCGCGCGTTGCGTCTCTTCCTCCTTGAGCGCGGCATCGTAGGCCAGTTGCTGGGCCTGTGCGTCCGGCGGTTCCAGTGCAGGCACCTCTTCGGGGGTGATGCCGAGTGCGTGGCAACAGATGGTGAGCGCTTTCCTCCTGTCCGCCAGGGCGTCGCGGAGCGCGTCAGCCGACGCATGCGTGCCTAATGCGGTGGCGATCTCCCCACCCAGTCGCGCCACTTCCTGCTCCAGCGCCTGCCAGGCCACCTGCTTCTTCACCAGGTCGGCATCGTCACGCGCGCCGTAACGGGCCAGCAGCGCCTGCAGCGCACGGTCGGCTTGCCGGAGCTCATCTTCCAGGGTTTGTGCTTCCTGATCCCCGGAGGTGACGTGCACGTGCATGACGCCGGGGAGTGTCAGATGCAGCGTGGCTCCGGGATGGAGGAGTTCGACCTGCCCCGCCGTGCCCTCCAGTGACGCCGCTTCATCCTCGCCGCGGCGGATTTCCAGGCGGAGATCCCGCTCGAAGGCGATCGTCGCCACCAGACCGGCTGTCTTGAGCTGCCCCTGCAGCGAGGTGATGCGGTGCTGCAGCTCTCGCGCGGCACGCAACTCCGCGTCCGTGGGGCAGGGGAGGCTGCGCAGCTCCTGCTCCTTCGCCTGCCGTTGCGCGAGCAGCGCCGCCACGGCTTCCTGCTGTCGCTCCAGCCCGCCGAGCTGATCACGCAGGGTGAGGGCTTCGGCGATGTTCCGCCCGCGCGTCCGCGCCGCGTCCGTCCGCGCGCGTGACTGCCGCGCGGCGTCCCAGGCGCGCTGGGCGCGCAGTCGCACCTGTTCCGCGGCCTTGCGGTCGGTGATGGCCTCCTCAAGTTGCGCCGCCGTCTCCTTTTGCCGGTCCTCCAGCTCCTTCACGCGCCGCGCGGCGGCGTCACCGGCGCCCAGGTCGGCGGCGATGGCGCGATATTCGCGATCATGCGGGGCTATCAACTCCAGCAGCGCCTCCAGGCGCGCCCGCAGCGCGCGCACGGCGCCGGCTTCCTCCTCATACCGGGCGATCCGGCGCCGGCACTCGCCGTGTTCTTCCTGCACCCGCTCCAGCTCGCGCGCGATGCCCTGCAGGCGCTCCGCGGCCTGCCGGGCGGCGTCGTAGTCGGCCCGCATCGCGTTCACGCGCTCCCGCCCGCGCGCGATCTCCTGCTCCAGCCGCTGCAGGGGCGAATCCTTCTTCACCCGGCCGGTGTCGGTATAATACGTCGCGTACCGGCGGTCGAGCCGCTCCAGGAGCTTCACCACCGGGGAGGTGATGGCGCCGCCGGGCAGCGCCCGGCGCAGCTGCTGGGCGACGCTTTCGGAGACCTCCAGCGCGCCGGCGCCGGCGCCGCCCTGCAGGCACCAGAGCGTGCGGGCGATGCCCCAGTGCTCCGGCTTGCTCACCCCGCGGCCGGGCGCCTCGGCGACCATCAGCGCGCGCACGAAGTCGTCCGCGTGGTCGCGCTCCATCTCCAGCACCGCCGTCGCGCCGTCAATCACGGAAAGCCGCGCGACAGGATCGCCGAGGAAGCGCTTCAGCAGCCGGTAGCTCTTCCCAGCGGCCACGAAATCGAGTTCGATTTCCGGGGCGAGCTGCGTGCCCCACGGGCGCAGCGCCTCGATCTTCTCGCCGGTCACGGTATGGCGGTCAAACAGCGCGCGGGCGATGGCGTCAATGAGAGTAGATTTGCCGCTCTCATTGGGCGCGAAGATGATGTTGATGCCCTCACCGAACGGGCCGATCTCCAGCGGGTTGCGGAAGCAGCGCAGACCCTGCACGCTCAGGCGTCGCACGATCATGCTGCCACCTCCATCGCCAGCCCGGCAAGGAGCGCAATGGCATCCTCCGCCGCCTGGCGCTCGTCCGCGGGCGCGTCCTCCGCGCCCGCGCGCTCGCGCAGATCGTCCAGGACCTGCTGAATGAGGGGATCACCTTCAGCGAGCGCGCGCAGCGCGTGCTCGCGCGCTTCCGTCGTCTGCACCGCGCGGCGGCATTCGGCATGGAGCAGGTCGCCGTTGTCGGCGCGCGCCGCCAGCCAGACGGCGAGCGCATCCACCTGCGGCAGCGCGTCGGCGGGCACCACCCCGGTGAGGGTGAGCCGCAGCACCGTCGTCTTGCCCTCCGGCAGCGCGCTGATCGCGTCCCGCACCCCCTGCAGCGCGGCATCCGGCGCGCCGGCAAGCTCCCGCGTCCACTCCGCCCAGGTGAGGGTGTTGACGGGGTGGGATTCGATCACCGGCGGGCTGCCGGCGGCGGCGATGGTGACGAGGAGGACGGCGCCGGCGCCGTCCTCGCCAAAGCTGGTCTGCTCCGGCGTGCCGGCGTAGGCCACGGCGCCGTGATGGAGAGATTGACCATGCCAATCGCCGAGGGCGAGGTAATCGAGGCCCATGGCGGCGGCGTCAATCCCGATGGGGTGCTCGACCTCCGGGCGGATGGGCAGGCCGCCGTGGGCGATGCCGATGCGGATGCGCGTCTCCGCCTCCCGCGGGGGAATCCACGCGGTGGGGTCGGCGTACGACCAGCGATCGGTGAGCGGGCAGGGATAGAGGAGACAATCGTCTCTGACGGGCAGCGGTTCGGCCGCGCGCAGCACGGTGATATTGGCGGAGTGCGGCGGTCGAAACTCCGCGCGATGATACACGGAGCCGCTATCCAACGGGTCATGATTGCCGGGCAGGATGAAGACGGGAATCGGCGCCGCGCCGTGCAGGATTTGCACCGCGCGCGCTACCGTGCGCGCATGCACCTGGTTGTCTTCGAACAGGTCGCCGGCGATGACGAGAAAATCTACCGCACGCGCCCGCGCGACGTCCACGATGGTCTGCAGCGTGGTCAACCGCGCCTCGCGCAGCGCCTGCCCCCGCGCCGAGGCATCCCGCGCGCGCATGCCAAGCTGCAGGTCCGCCGTATGAAGAAACGTCACCATGCCCGCCGTCCTCTCGCCCGTACCGTAAAGAAGGATTCAAGCGTCGCCGTCCGCCTCCTGCCGGACTGATGGATCAGGATGCCGTTTTCTTCTCCCACTCCGCGTCAAACCCCGTCCCCTCCGCCGCGAGCAGGCGCAAGTCGTTCCAGCACTCGCTCAGCAGCACCGGGGAGACGTCGCCGAGGGGGACGGGCGGGGAGGTGTAAGCGTACCGCGCGTCACCCGCTTTCGTCGGGCGGATGAAGGTGAGTTTCAACAAGGCGACGGTGCGGTCTTCTTCCAGGAGGCTGATGCCGGTGAACGCGATGACGGCCTCCAGGTTGAGGCCGGGGAAGGGTTTGCCATAGGTGTAGTAGCAGGCCCCATCTTCAGCCTGACCGCGGATGTAGCCGAGGGCGGTGGCGCGCCCGCGCAGGCGGAAAGCTGAGAGCAGGTGTCCGGTGAAGTCGGTCAGCTCCGTCTCCTGCCGCCGGTCATCCGCCAGCGTATAGCATGGTTTGGACAATTGCTCGAAGAGCGGCGTGATCTCGTAATCGGCGAGGTGGGCGGCCCAGGCGGCGCTGACCTCCTCGTTGGCCAAGCAGCGATGGGCGAGCCCGATGCGGGTGTCGGGTTCCAGCAGCACTTCGGTATCGGCGCAGTCGGTCAGCGTGCCGTCATCCAGCGGGCGGAAGAGGCGCGGCGCCTCCTCGCGCGTCATCCACACCAGCCGCTGGCAGTAGGCGTGCATGATGGGGTGTGCGTACAGGTATGCCTGCCAATCCGCGAAGCGCCAGGACCGCTCGGTGCACATGGCCTCGTACAGGCGCGTCTTCTGCGTGCTCAGCACCGATTTCAGCTCCTTGCGCGCGGCGGACAGCCAGGTTTTCGCTGCTTTGACCAGTTCGGGGTCATCATCTTTGCGCGGGTCGGGCAGGCCGTTGAGCAGTTTGCCGCCGTCATCGCACAGGCCAATTTCCAGCGCGGGGGTGAGGCGGGCGGTGATGACGCGGCTGCCGTAATCCAGCGCGCGCTCGGGACCGTCCTCAAAGCCGGCGGTGGGGATAGTACGGTCGGCGAGTTCCTCAACGGTCCAATCTTTGCGTTCCGCCAGCGCCTGTACGCACGCCTCCGCTTCCTCGCGAATCCCCTTCGTGCGGAAGCGCGTGGCGATGGCGAGCAGCGCTTGGGTGGCCGCGCCGTGCTCCACCCAGGCGAGCACATGGACCAATGCCTTGCACTGCGCCATGCGATACCCGTACCACTCCCTCAGGTAACGCTGGATGGGCGGCACGATGCGCGCGTCGCCGAAAGCGGCAACCAGCGCCAGCATGCCCTTTTCTTTCATCGCCCCCAGCCGCTGCGCCAGCAGCTCTTTAGCCATCTCCTCCACGGTCATCCAGGGAAGCTGAAGCTGCGCGTGTTGGCGCCGTGCCTCGGCGAGCGCTTCGGCTTCGGTATATTTCGGCGATTGGTCTCGCACCAGCCATGCCTGCAGCACGAAGTGGGCAAGGGCATGGCGATCCGCGTCATTGAGCAGCGACCCGTACCAGTGCAACAGCGGCGAGGGATCGGGCGACCCGAGCTTCACCTGCTGCACGATCCACCAGGTGAGGACCGCCGCCGGCACCGCTTCTTCCGCATCCGCCCAGCGCACCGCCGGCAGGCGGTCGAAGGGGAACCAGCTCAGCAAGTCCGGAATCCCCTTCTTCACCCCCGCCGCGGCCTCCCCGGCCAGGCTGTCGCGGGTGAGGAACTCGCGCACCGGCACCCCCAGGCGGTCCAGCGCGCCGAGCAGCGCCGCCCGCGCCACATCCGCCTTCTCTTTCTTCACCGCCGCCCGCAGCGCCGGCACCGCCTCCGCCGCCCCGAAATTCGCCAGCCACTCAGCCGCCACCGCGCGCACCTCGCCCTTGCCGCTGCCCAGCGCCGCGATCAGCTCCGCGCGCACGTTCGGCAGCCGCTCCAGGCAGCGCATCGCCAGCGGCCGCTCGATTTTCGCGGAGCCGAGGGCGATTTGCCAGAGGGTGGGGACGAGGGAGGGGGGTGGGGTGGGGAAGGCGGCAAGAACCTCAAAGGCGTGTCGGCGCATTTCCGCGCGGTACCATGTCTGGATGTCCCGTTCGAATGGGCGCACATCAAGCGCTTGTTCCAGCAGACTGACATGTTCGGCGAAATACGGCCACGTCAGATCATCATCCACGATAAATGAGGGGCGAGGGATGATGCGGCTCCACCCGGGAACCGAGGAATCCATGCCGAGAGAGACGAGCGCGACGGATAGTTCTCGCATGCCGATTCGACAGTGATGTGACGCCTCATAATGGCGCAGCAGCGTGACGTAGTGATACCCTTCGCGGAGGCCCCCGTCTTCAATCGCGGACGCGTCGAGTTGTCCGGTGAGCAGCATCGCGCGCACGAAGTGGACGATCCGCACGTCCGGCTGCTCGAGGAAGGCTTTCAGGGTGCCCAGCGATTTCGTGAGGGCGTCCGTGTCATACTGCTGTCCGAGCTCGGCGAGCGTGTGAGCTTTGCCGTCGGACAACTCGCCGTGCATGGCGCTGCATATCGTGCGGGCATTCTCCCGCGAGATCTCCTGCGGCGCGCGCCATTTGCGTACCTCGGCGGAGAGATGTTGCCGTATGGTGCAAACGGCAGCATTATACGTCGCGATAAAGGTGCGGAAGAGCTGCGCTGACTCGGGTGAGAGGGGCGCAGCCACACCGATATCGAGCATCGGCGGTAAATCATGCGCCGCCGCGGATGGGTGTTCCTCATGCGGCAGGTGCCGCAACAGCGTGCCGATCTCCCCCCGCACCTTCTCCGATTTCTCCTCTGCAAGCCGCCGTTGCAGAAATGGCAGCGGGTGATACCCGTCCTGCAGCGTGAGAAGCTGCAGGGCGTGGATGCGCGTGTCGGTGTCGCCGGAGACCGCCTGTCCTTCGATCAATGGCAGCGCCTCCTCGCCAAATTGCCGCAGGATGCGCCGCGCGACCTCGCGAAGCTGCTTTGACGCGCCCACCGCCAGCGCGACGATTTCCGGCGCAAAGGGTTGAAGATGCACCTGCTTCTCCGCGAACGTTTGCAGCAGCAGCACCTTCGTTTTCAGACTCGCCTCCGACAACAGTACGCGGAAGCGGTCAGGATGGCGAGCGACATATGCGCCGAAGCCGTGTAGCACGGCGTACACATTGAGGATATCGATATTGGCTCGCGTATACTCCGCTGATAGCTCAAAGACGGCGTCCAGTACCATGCAGGGGTCATCACCGGCCAATGTGAGCATTTCTCCGAGAAGCGTCACCGAAAACGTTGGAAGGCAGTATTCCGCGGGGTGGCAATAGGTTGTCATCCGGGTGGCTTCCCCAATGAAGATCTCCAGCCAGGCCGGAATAGTCGTGAGATGCCGCTCACGGTTGGCGGAAAGTGAGGCGGCATCATACACATATGCCAGACGCAGGGCGATATCCGGCGTTAGCTCCGTGGCCGTCGCGAAGAACTGCGGGCGGGGAGGCTCGATGTAGGGTTGCCCGGGCGTAACTGTCGGAATCCACCGTACCGGAATATTGCAACAGCGAAGCCGCAGTGCGTATCCCGTCTCCGGCTTGCGCCGCAGCACGTCCAGCACGCCCGCGCCTTCGCCGGCAAGCACATACCGCAGCACGCGATCAGGCAGCGAGGCATCAACCGCCTTGAGCGAGGACAAATCCTGCCGCAGCAGCGATACAGACTCCGGGGACAGGGCGATGGTGGCGGTAGAAGCGCCGCCGAAGAACTGTTTCAACCAGTCGAACATGATGCACACTCCGTGCTCGGTCGCTGATGGTAGTTTCTCCGCGATGCCCGGTGTTCCTCTCCGTGGCAAACAAACCGTTTCATCCGCTGGTAGGAAGAGGGCCGTTGGCGGCAAAATGTATGGGCAGTACCTTCCTCGACAGGGGAGGGATCACCAGGAGGTTGGTCATGGATCGTTACGCCGCCGCGTTTGATGCGGTGAAAAACTGGGCGGTGACCCGCGCGTTGCTGCCCCTCGCCTCCCAGTATGTCTTGACGGGTGATTCGGCGGCGCTGCAGCAAGTCACCGTGAAGAAGGGTGATCTTCTGCACTGGCCGTGGTATCGCATATGCGAGGCGCTCTCCACTCCCGGCGAATTCACCGACATTGATTGCCGCATTATCCATCTCGTCATCCTCGGGGGTGATGCCCCCGAACTCGGACGCTGGCTCGATCGGCATCTCGGCAAAGAAGCGCCCTCGCAGGACTGCTTCGGCGCGATCCGCACCGCGCTGACGACTCATGGTATCCCTGGTGAGGTCGTCCCCGGGATGGCGGCTGAAGTCAGCAGGCTGGCCCGGCGCGGGGCGCCCACCTCCGTCGGCCGCTACCTGTTGGCACTGTCCGACCGGGAATTGCGCGCGCTGCTGAAGCTGCCGACGTTTGGCGGCGCCGTGATCGTCGCTTTCTTCCTCGATCACGCCCCCGAACGCTTGCGGCCGCATGTTGACGGCCTGCTGCGGAGCCGCGACGCCTATAAGGCGGGGGCGATCGCCGACCTGCTGCTGCGGAAAGCGCCGGCGCGGTATGAGGCGCAGGTCGCCGCCGCGTTCGATCTCACGAATAGTGCGCGGGCGTTTCTCATCGGGCAGCACCTGGTGGAATATGACGCGGCGACCTATGGCCGCATGGTGCTGGAGGCCGCGCGGAAACAGCTCGATCACACGACAATCCCCTGGGTCCTGCAACACTACGGCGTCGCGGTGGTGGACGAGCTGGTGGCGTATTTCCGCACGCGGAACCGCAGTGCCTGGGTGGAGACCTCGGTGCTGCACGCATGCGCATCCGCCTTTGGCAGGGCAGGCATTCCGGTGTATCTGCAGGCGATGCGCAATAACGAGGAGGCGACGCGATTGACCGCGCTGGGCTGCCTCGCGGCGCATGATGACGGTTCGCAGGCGGCGTTGCTCACACGGGAGCTGGGCCTCGCGTTGCAGCGCTGTAGCGGACAAACGCTCGCAACGATAATCGAGTATGTCATACGGTGGAATCCCGCGGCGTTCGAGGATGCGTTGTGGAAATTGACCGGCAACTCGTCGCGGCCCGTCCGCGATGCCGCCACCCGCGCGCTGGGCGCGCTCGGCGCGCGCATCGAACCGCAGGCGGTGGCGCTGCTGGGCCAGAAAAAGGCGGAGACGCGGCGCGTGGCGGTGACGCTGCTCGCGCGCCTGGGCACGCCCGGCGCGCGGGCGGCGCTGGAGGCGCGGCTGGACGAGGAGGAGCAGGAGGAGATTCGCGACGCCATCTTCGCCGGGCTGCAGCCCGCGTGGGCGGCCGAGGGCAACACGCTCGCGCGCGTCCAGGTGGAGGAACGCATCCTGCGCGGCGCCGGCAAGCTGCGCTGGCCGCCGGCATCGTGGCTGGCGACCCCGCAACTGCCGCCGCTCTATTATGCCGACGGCGACGAGGTGCCGGCGGAGGGGGTGCGCTTCCTGCTGAGCCGGCAGGCGAGCACGAAGGCGATAACGCCGTCGCTGGAGGTGCAGCCGCTCTACGCGCTGCTCGACCGGGAGCGTTCCGCGTCCTTCGCGGCGGCGATCTACCGCGCCTTCATCGCCGCGGGCGCGGACGCGAAGGACCGCTGGGCGCTGACCGTGGCCGGCATGCTCGGCGATGACCGGCTGGCGGCGGAGATCACCGCGCAGATTCACCGGTGGGCGGAGAGCAGCCGCGGCAAGCTGGCGGAGTGGGCGGTGCAGGCGCTGGCGCTGATGGGCACTGACGGGGCGCTGATGCTGGTGGATGCGCTGGCGATGCGCTACCGCGTGAAGATGAAAAACATCGGCGCGGCGGCGGTGGACGCCTTCGCTGACGCCGCCCGGGCGCGCGGCATCACCCCGGACGAGCTCGGCGAGCGCGTGGTGCCCTGGCTGGGCTTTGCGCCCGGCACGCCGCGGGAAATCATCACCGGGGAAACGACCATCATCGTCCGCCTCGGGCTCGACTGCAAGCTCAGCTTCTTCGACGTGAAGAAGAACAGGAAAATCGCCTCGCTGCCCGCCGCCGTGCCCGCCGAGGTGAAGCAGGAGTTCAAGGAACTGGGCGTCTTGCTACGCGAGGTCGTGAAGGCGCAGACGCGGCGGATGGAAAACCTGATGGTGGGCCAGCACCGCTGGCCCGTCGCGCGCTGGCAGGCGCTCTTCCTGGGCCATCCGCTGCTGCGTCCCTTCGGCGCGCGGCTGGTGTGGGGCGCATACGGGGCGGACGGCGCACTGCTCTTCACCTTCCAGGCGCTGGAGGACGGTTCGCTGACCGATGCCCAGGATGACGAGGTGACGCTGTCGGAGGACTGCGCCATCGGCATCGTGCATCCGCTGGAACTCGGTGACGACGGCACGGACGCCTGGGTGACGCACTGCGCCGACTACGAAATCGTGCCGCCCTTCTCGCAGCTCGACCGGCCGGTCGTCTTCCCCGACCCCGCGCAGCGCGAGACGCGAAGCTACACCGAGCTGGCCGGCACGGTCATCAACGGCATGACCTTCAAAGGCCGCGCTGAGCGGCTGGGCTGGCGGCGGGGTTCCGTCGGCGCTGCCGGGAGCATCACCAGCTACTGGAAGTCCTTCCCGGCGGCCGGGGTGGATGCCTTCCTCATGCTGGAGGGGATGTCTGTGGGCATGGATCTGTATACCGAGATCACCCTGCGGCAGGCGTATTTCGTGCGTGGGGGCAGGGTGAAAATCGGCAGCTATGCAGACGACGAACCCGGCTCGGAAGCTGATGAGCGCCTCATCCCCTTCGGCGCGGTCCCGGCGATTGTCTACTCCGAGGTGATGGGCGAGTTGGGACGGATCGCCGGGGGGAAGGCGGACGAGGAGTAGGGAGAGCGATCTTTCGCTGACGCTGACGCTGACGATTCACCGCGCATATAGACGCGATAGCGGTGCGGGGTGCTGCCGGTGTGGCGTTTGAAGCAGCGGCAGAAGTAGGCGGGGTCGGGGATGCCGACCTGCTGGCCGATGTCGGGGAGGGGGGCGTCGCTTTCTTCCAGCAGCGTTTGCGCGCGCTGGATGCGGAGGCGCAGCAGGCGCCGCATGAGCGTTTCGCCGGTGAGCGCGCGGAATTTCCGGTAGAGGTTGCGCTCGCTCATCCCCACGTGGGCGGCCACTTCGGCCACGGTGAGCGGCCGGTGCAGGTTATCCCAGAGGAAGTGGTGCACCAGGGCCTCCAGGTGGCGGTCCGCTTCGGCGTCGGGCGTGGGGCCGTCGGCGCCGCGGGTGAGGGTGAGCACCCGGGAGAGGAGCACGGTGAGGAAGGCCTGCACGCGCTCATGCCAGCCGGGCGCGCCCTCCTGCACCTCGGCCAGCAGCCAGCGCACCACCCACAGCAGGTGATTGGACATCGCCCAGCGCAGGGGCACCGCCGGCGCCGCCCCCTCCAGGTTGAACCAGAGCACGAAGCTGAGCAGCGCATCGTCCGCGGTCTCCCAGGCGTGGGGCGTGTTCGGGCCCAACAGCAGGATCGCGCCGGTGCCCACCTGCCGCACCTCCGGGGTGGCGAGGGTGGCGCGGCCGTCCAGCACGATGTGCGCCTCGGAGAAGGAGTGCGCGTGCTCGGCGATGGCGCGGCCGGGGGCGATCCAGTTCGTGTGCACGTCCAGCAGCGCCAGCGCATCGCCGGCAATACTGATGGCAGGCACGGTCAACATCACCCGCCGACACAGCCGCCGCAGGCGAGTTGGGCTGAACTCAAAAGAGGGAGAGTCTGAAACGGCGGTGGGCATTTGGCAGGATATTACAAGAAAAAGGCAGACATGTCCAGTGACAGAATGGCCGCGGGAGGAGTAAGCTGTTAACGGGTCGCATCGTAAGCGCACCATGCGCCGCGGAGCGCGGGGAGGACGCGGAGGAGAGTCGTGAGATGACGCAGCTCAACGTCGGATTTGTCGGTTTATCGCATTTACACCCGCGGCTGTATATGCCGCTGTTCGACTCGGTGCCGGAGATGACGGTGACGGCGGTGGCGGATGCCAACCCGGCGGTGCTGGGGCCGTTCACGACGGACTATCCGGTACGCGGGTACGCCGACTGGCGGGCGATGCTCGCTACGGAGCGGCTCGATCTGGCGCTGCTCTTCCTGCCGCACGTGGAGTGCCCGGATGCCGCGGTGGCCTGCGCGGAGCGCGGCATCCACCTGATCGTCGAGAAGCCGATGGCGGCGGACGCCGCCGGCGTGGCGCGGATGCGGTCCGTGGCGGCGAAGGCCGGCGTGGTGCTGGCCACCCCCTACCTCTGGCGCTATCACCCGGTGGCGCGCCACATGAAAAAACTGCTGGACGAGGGCATCCTCGGCCGCGTGGTGGGCTGCGAGGGCCGCTGCGCCGCCGGCCGGCTGAACCGCTACCTTGAGGGCAACGCGAAGTGGATGCTGACGAAAGCGCTGAGCGGCGGCGGCCCGATGTATAACCTGGGCGTGCACTGGATTGACCTCTATCGCTGGCTGCTGCAAGATGAAGTGGCCGAGGTGATCGGCAAGAACGTGAAGATCAACACCGCGTACGACATCGAGGACAACTCCTTCGCCCTCCTCACCTTCCGCACGGGCGCGGTGGTGGCGCTGGACATTTCCTACACCGTGCCGGACAGCTATCCCTATGGCCGCGACCTGTACCTGTCCCTGCGCGGCACCGGCGGCGTGCTCGCCTGGAGTCCGTCGTTTGAGGGCATCCGCGAGACGCTGTTCGTCTGCAGCGACGGCGACGAATACGCCGCCGCGCCGCGCCGCCATCTCGATTTCGAGCTGACGCCCACGCCCGGCTACTGCGGCATCATGGGCGTGCAATTCCTGCGGGACGTGGCAAAGTCCATCACCGACCACGCGCCCGTCACCATCACCGGCGAAGACGGTTTGCGCGCGCTGGAGGTGGTAGAGGCGATCTACCGCTCGGCCGAAATCGGGCGGGCGGTGACGCTGGACGCGGCAACATGCGAAAGTCTAGCAGGATAAACTGGGGACTGCGCGAACGCGAATACGAGGTACTCACATGAAAGTTGTCGTCACCGATTTCATCGAGCCGGACCTGGAGTGGGAAGCCGCGGAGATGGCGAAGCGGGGCATGGACTTCGCCTGCCACCAGCTCAAGTTCGCCCCCGCCGCCGAGGTCATCGCGGCGACCAAGGACGCTGACATCGTGGTGGTGAACATGGTGCCCATCACGCCCGAGGTGGTGGCCGGGTGGGAGAGGGTGAAGCTGGTGATTCGCCATGGCACGGGGTATGACAACGTGCAGGTGTCGGCGCTTACCGAAGCCGGCATTCCGCTCGTCTATATCCCCGATTACTGCACCGACGAAGTCGCCGAACAGGCCATCGCCCTCATCTTCGCCTGCGCGCGCCGCATCGTCAGCAGCCGCGCAACGCTGGACGAGTCCTCCGCGCGCGGTCAGTGGGATTTTCGCGATGTCATCCCCATGTTCCGCATGGCCGGGAAAACGTTGGGCATCCTCGGCTGCGGGCGCATCGGCGGCGCCGTCTACCGCAAGCTCAAATCCTTCGGCTTCAGATTCCTCGTCTGCGATCCGTATCTCTCCGAGAAACGCCGGCAGGAGCTGGAAGGCGTCACCTTCGTGGATATCGAGACGCTCTTCCGCGAGTCCGACTTCATCACCATTCACACGCTGCTCACGGACGAGACCCGCCACATCGTCAACGCCGAGACGCTGGCGCTGATGAAGCCCACCGCCTACCTGGTGAACACCGCGCGCGGGCCGATGGTGGATGTCTGCGCGCTCGCGGATGCCTTGCGCAACGGCGTCATCGCCGGGGCGGGCATTGACGTCTACGATACAGAGCCGCCGGAGACCGACTACCCGCTCGTTGATCTCCCGAACGCCATCCTCACCCCGCACCTGGCGTGGTACTCCGAGGACGCCGGCATGCGCATCCGCGAGATCATCGTCGAGGAGATTGACCGGTATGCCGCCGGGCAGCCCCCGCGCTACGCGGTGAATAAAGATGTGTTGACAGCGAAGGCGTAAATCCGGCGTTCACCTCTCCCCCCGGCCCCCTCCCCTACATGGGGAGGGGGCCGGGGGGAGAGGTGAACGCGATATGTGAGGAAAAGGGTATGTCTGCTTCAGGAACGACAATCGCGAAGGTGACGACGCCGCTGCCCGGCCCGAAGTCGAAAGCGCTCTTCGACCGCTGGGAGAAGGCGGAGGCGCAATGCGCCGGCTATCAGGCACAAGTGGCGTGGGACCACGCGAAGGGCGTGGTCGTCACCGACGTGGACGGCAACGTCTTCCTTGACTGGACCTCCGGCGTACTGGTGACGAACGTCGGCCATTGTCACCCGGAGCTGGTGCGGGCGATTCAGGAGGCCGCCGCCCGGCTGCTGAATAACTACGAGTGCCTGAACGAGCCGCGCGTCATCGCCGCGGAGAAGCTGGTATCCGTCACCCCGCCGCATCTGGATCGCTGCTTCTTCCTGAGCACCGGCGCGGAAACCACGGAAGGCGCCCTCCGCATCATGAAGCGGAAGACGGGCAACTACGAGATCGTCTCCTTCCACGGCGCCTTTCACGGGCGCACGGCGGCGGCGGCCGCCGCCGGCGGCCTGGTCGGCCCGAAGAAGCAATACGGCCCGACCATCCCCGGCGCCATCCGCGCGCCGTTTCCGTATTGCTACCGCTGCCCGTTCAACGCGAAGCCGGACAGCTGCGGCATGCTCTGCTTCGACCTCCTGGATGATACCGTGCGCGCCAACACCACCGGCAGCCTGGCCGGCGTGATTGTGGAACCCTACCAGGGCGCCGCCGGCTTCATCTTCCCGCCGGAGGGCTGGCTCACCCGCCTGGAAGCCTGGGCGCGCGCAGGGGGGATGCTCTTCACGCTGGATGAAGTGCAGTCCTCCTTCGGCCGCACCGGCAAATTCTTCGCCATGGAGTGGGAAGGCCTCACTCCCGACCTCGTCTGCATCGGCAAAGGCATCGGCAGCGGCGCCCCGGCCTCGGCCATCGTCGCCCGGTCCGAAGTCATCGGCGCCCTGGCGCGCGGCGAGATGAGCAGTACCCTGGGCGGCAATCCGCTGGCCAGTGCCGCGGTGAGCGCGGTGATCGAGATCATGCTGAAGGAAAAACTCGCCGATAACGCCCTGCGCATGGGCGAGATGATGCTGGCGCGGCTGAAGGAGATACAGGAGCGCTGCCCCTACGTCGGCGACGTGCGCGGCAAGGGCCTGGTGATAGGCGTGGAGCTGGTGAAAGACAAGGCGACGAAAGAACCTGCCCCCGACCTCACCCGCAAGCTCATTGACGTCGCCGCCCAGCATGGCCTGCTCATCGGCTCCGTCGGCATCTTCGGCAACGTCGTCCGCGTCGCCCCGCCGCTGGTCATCAGCGAAGCGGAAGCGATGGAGAGCCTGGAATTGTTCGCGCGGGCGCTGGGCGAGCTGTAGTATCTGTAGGCGCGCGGGAAAATGGATGACGACTACGATGACGATGTAACGTCCGTAGGCGCGCGGGAAAATGCGACCCCGTCGCGCGCCGGGCGATGGGCGGGGTGGATGGGTGAGTTATGCTGAATCAGTTGACCATTGGCGATATTCGCGCCGCCGTTGACGCCGTGCGGGGGGAGACGGAGCAGTTGCTGTGCGATCTGCTCCGCTATCCTTCGACGCCGGGCTTGGAAGCGGGGGCGATGGATTACGCGGCGGAGCGGTTTGCCACGCTGGGGGACGTGGAATGCATCGCGCTGTCGGATGCCCTGCGCGACGACGAGGATTACGCCGACCCGCTTCCCGGGCTGACCTATGACGGCCGCTGCAATGTGCGCGTGCGGGTGCCGGGGCGGGGCGCGGGCAAGTCGCTGCTGCTGAACACCCATCTGGACGTGGTGCCGCCCTCGCAGGGGCAGGACAGCCCGTGGGAGCCGCGCGTGGAGGATGGCGTGGTGTTCGGCCGCGGCGCCTG
Source organism: Armatimonadota bacterium (assembly GCA_029553475.1). GTDB lineage: Bacteria > Armatimonadota > Hebobacteria > CAIYQO01 > CAIYQO01 > JAKIYB01. Next base: position 13,527 of record JAKPKV010000058.1, on the reverse strand, counting down.
CGATGCGAAGGGACAGGCGGCGGCGATCTTCATGGCGCTGTCCGCGTTGAAAAAGCTGGACAGCGCGCCGAAGGGCGATCTCATCGCCCACCTGGTGGTGGAAGAGGAAGTCGGCGGCAACGGCACGCTGGCGATGGCGCGCCGAGGCGAGCGAGCCGACGCGTGCATCGTGCTGGAGCCCACCGATCTGCGCATCTTCTCCTCGGTGCGCGGCGCCGTCTGGTTCCGCGTGCTATGCACCGGCAAGCCGGGACACAGCGGGCGCGCCGGCGACACGGTGAGCGCGCTGAAGATGGCCATGCGGGTCATCGAGATCTTGGAAGGCTACCACGCCCGCCTGCTGGCGGCGTCGCGCGGCATCGCGCTCTTCGATCAGTTCCCGAACCCCATGCCCATCACCTTCGGCAAGCTGGCCGCCGGTGACTGGCCGGCCACCGCGCCCAGTCGCGCGACGGTGGAGGGAGTGCTGGGCCTGCTGCCGAATAAGACACGCTATCAGGTGATGGAGGAGATGCGCCGGGCGATCCTCGACGATGGCGACGCGTGGCTCCGCGAGCATTGCGCGCTCGAATTCATGTATCGCCATGACGCGCATGTGCTGGCGACGGATCATCCGCTGGTCACCGGGCTGCAGGCGTGTTGCCGGGAGGCCGGCGCGGCCGGCGAGGTGACGGCGATGACCGCGTCGTGCGATTCCTGGTTCTACAACAACCAGTTGGGCATCCCGACGGTGGTCTTCGGGCCGGGCAGCCTGCGCTATGCGCATGCCAATGACGAGCAGATCGCGCTGGACGATATCGCCAACGCCGCCGCCATCCTGGTACACTTCATGCAGAAATGGAGCAGCGAACCATGAGTCAATCCGTTGTGACGTTCGGTGAAATTATGGGGCGCGTCGCCCCGCCGGGTTTTCTGCGCTTCACCCAGGCGCTGCCCGGCTCGATGGAGTTCACCTTCGGCGGCGGCGAAGCGAACGTGGCGGTGTCGCTCGCCATCTTCGGCGCGAAGGCGTCCTTCGTCACCGCGCTGCCGAAAAATCCCATCGGCGATGCCTGTCTCAATGCCCTGCGCGGGTTGGGGGTGGAGACGGGGAAGATCGTGCGCGGCGGCGACCGGCTCGGTCTCTACTACCTGGAAGCGGGCGCCAACCAGCGCGCCAGCGTGGTCGTCTATGATCGCGAAGGCTCCTCGGTGATGACCACGCCCGCCGGCGCCTACGACTGGAACGCGATCTTCTCCGGCGCCGGCTGGTTCCACGTGACGGGCATCACCCCCGCGTTGAGCGCGAACACCGCCGAGGCGACGCTCCTCGCCGCGAAGGCCGCGAAAGCCGCCGGCGCCACCGTCTCCTGCGACCTGAATTTTCGCAAGAAGCTGTGGAACTGGCGTCCCGGCACCAAGCCGCGCGACCTCGCCGAGGAGACGATGCGCCAGGTGCTGCCCTACGTGGATGTGGTGATCGCCAACGAAGAGGACGCGGAGCAAGTGCTGAGCATCAAGGCCGCCGGCACCGACGTGGAAGCGGGCGCGCTCAACGTCGCCGCGTACCAGGACGTGGCGAAACAGCTCGTCGGCCAGTTCGGCAACGTGTCGAAGGTGGCGATCACCCTGCGCGAGAGCATCTCCGCCAGCCATAACAACTGGGGCGGCATGCTCTACGATGCGGCGACCGGCCAGGCGCATTTCGCCCCGCTGGCGGCAGACGGCGCGTACAGCCCCTACCAGATCACCCATATCGTGGACCGCGTGGGCGGCGGCGATTCCTTCGCGGCCGGGCTGATCTTCGCGCTCATCACCGAGGGCTTGCGTGAGACGGCGACGGCCATCCGTTACGCGGTGGCGGCCTCCTGCCTGAAGCACTCCATCCTCGGCGACTTCAACCACGCCACCCGCGGCGAGGTGGAGGCGCTGATGGGCGGCGCGGCCTCGGGGCGCGTGCAGCGATAACCTGGGAGCGCCGGTAGCCTGCCCCGATGCAATCGGGGTCCTCACCGGCACGTGAATCCACGGGAGAAAACGATGACGGTAACGACGGCAGTGATGACGGCGCTGGTGAAGACGCAGAAGGGTGACGGCTTCCTCGAACTTCGCGAGGTGCCGGTGCCGGAGCCGGGACCGGGGGAAGCCCTCATCGCCGTGAAGGCGTGCGGCATCTGCGGCACGGACGTGCACGTGCTGCATGATGAGTTCCCATACTGGCCGCCGGTGGTGCTCGGACACGAGTTCGCCGGGGAGATCGTCGCGCTGGGACCGGACGTGCACCACTACGCCGTCGGCGATCGTGTGGTGGGGGAGCCGCACACGCGGCACTGCGGCCACTGTTACCTCTGCCGCACCGGCAACGTGCAGATCTGCCCGACGAAACGCTCGCCGGGGTGGGGGATTGACGGCGCCTTCACGCAGTATCTGAAGATGCCGGAGAAGCTGCTGCACCGCATCCCGGACAGCATGACGTACGCGGAAGCGGCGGTGGTGGAGCCGACGGCGAACACCGTGCACGACGTCATCGAGCGTGCGAAGATCGAAGCGGGCGATTTCGTGGTGGTGCTCGGCCCCGGCCCCATCGGCCTGCTCGCCGGCCTCACCGCTCGCGCCGGCGGCGCCCGCCATATCGTGATGGTCGGCACCCCCGCCGATGAGGCGGTGCGCCTGAAGAAAGCGCGGGCACTCGGTTTCGAGACGGTGATCAACCTCGCCGAGCAGAACCCTGTCGAGGTGGTGCAGGAACTCACCGGCGGCATCGGTGCCGACTTGGTGGTCGAGTGCAGCGGCGCCCCGCCGGCCATCGCCAGCACGGTGGAGTACGTGCGCAAGAAGGGCCGCGTGTGCGCCATCGGCCTCACCGGCAAGGCCAGCATCAGCTTCCCGTGGGACAAGGCGGTGACGAAAGTCATTGACCTGATCTTCAACATGTCCACGAGCTACACCAGTTGGGACCGTACCATCCATCTCATCCACTCCGGAAAAATCCCGGCGGGCGAGGTCGTGTCGCACACGTTCCCGCTCAGCGACTGGCAAACCGCCTTCGCCGAGCTGGAAGCCCAGCGGACGTTGAAGGTGTTGCTCATCCCGTGATCCGGCGCGTGTTCCGATTCGCGCACGCCCCCGCGCCGCGCATTCCGCGCGCGGTTGATGGAGAACTATGAGGTGATTGCCATGACAGACCGCATCGGTTTTGGCTTGCTGGGCACCGGCCTGGTGGCCCCATTCCACGCGAAAAGCCTGCTAAATTCGGAGAAGGGCGCGCTAATCGCCGCCGCCGAGGTGAGCCCGGAGCGCCTCGGAAAATTCACCGGCGAGTTCGGCTGCGCGGGCTATGCCAGCCTGGAGGCGATGCTGGAAGACCCGGCGATTCAGGTGGTGAACATCCTGACGCCGAACCACCTGCACTATGACGCGGTGGTGCAGTGCGCCGCCGCGGGCAAGCACATGCTGGTGGAAAAACCGCCGGCCATGTCGCTGCGCGAAGTGGATGCCATGACGGCGCTGTGCGCGCGGGCCGGCGTGAAGATCGGCGTGGTGTTGCAGTGCCGCGTGCGCAAGCCGATTCAGGCGATGAAGCGCGCGCTCGCCGCGGGGCGTTTTGGCAGAATCCTCCATGCCGACGCCTACATGAAGTGGTTCCGCGCCGAATCATACTACCACATGGACGCCTGGCGCAGCAGCCGGCGCTCTGGCGCGGGCGTCACCATCCAGCACGCCTTCCACTACATTGACCTGCTGCAGTACCTGATGGGGCCGGTGACGCAGGTGCTGGCGCGCATGAGCAATCTGGCGCATCCCTCGGTGGAGCTGGAAGACACGCTGCTGGCGATGGTGGATTTTCAGAACGGTGCGCAGGGCATCGTGGAAGCCTCCACCGCGCTCTGGCCCGGCACCGACATCCGCATCGAGGTGAACGGCACCGACGGCACCGCCATCATGGTCGGCGAGCGCATGGCGACCTGGACGTTCACGGACGAGCGCCCGGAGGATGACGAGATTCGCACCTATGGCAGCGCGTCCGTCTCCACCGGCGCCACCGGCCCCGCTGATTTTGCCTTCTTCGATCACCAGACGGTCATCGAAGACATGGTGGACGCCATCCGCGACGACCGCGATCCGGTGATCCCCCTCACCAGCGTGCGCCCGACGCTGGAATGGGCGCTGGCGATGTACCAGTCCGCGAAAGCGGGGGGCACGGTGGCCCTGCCCGTGCTGGACGAAGAGGCGATCTGGGAGACCGCGGCGGCGACATGAGCGGGCGACGACGGTATCCACGGCGCGGGACGGGCATGGGGAGATTCCTCGCGCCCGTCCCTGTCGTTGCGCATCCCGCGTCCGCGTGCCGGGGCGCGGGAGGAAATAGGGCCGATGCCGCGTAAGGAGTATAGGAGACACGGGCGCGGCCACCGGTGAGGACCGATGGCCGCGGCGCGAAGATGGTACCCCCGACAGGATTCGAACCTGTGATGCAGGCTCCGGAGGCCTGTGCCTTATCCACTTGGCCACGGGGGCATTCGCGAATATGTTACGTAATGTTGGCCGCATCTGTCAAGGTCCGAACGTGAGGGAGGCGGGGGGAGCCGCGAGACATCCCTGCCTCGAGGAGCTGGCATGGCCCCGACGCCATTCATCTGCGTGCTGCACAATCATCAACCGGTGGGCAATTTCCCCTGGGTGACTGCGGAGTGTTTCGCCACCGCGTACGAGCCGTTCCTCGCCGTATTGGCGGCGCATCCTGGCATCCGCGTCGGCCTGCATTTCACCGGCCCGCTGCTGGAGTGGCTGCGCGACGCGCGGCCGGCGTATCTGGCGCGCGTGCGCCGCCTGGTGGAGGGCGGACAGGTGGAAGTGCTGGGCGGCGGACTGTACGAGCCGATTCTGGCGGTGATTCCGGAACGCGACCGGCGCGGACAACTGGCGCTGTTGAGCCAGTGGGTGGCGGAGCTTTTCGGGCGCGCGCCGACGGGCGCCTGGCTGGCCGAGCGCGTGTGGGAGCCGTCGCTGCCGACGGCGCTGCACGCCGCCATGCTCGACTACGTGCTCATTGATGACGAGGCATTTCACCGCCAGGGCTTCACCGAGCAGGACACCTGCGCGGCCTTCATCACCGAGGAGCAAGGCGATCCCGTGCGCGTGCTGCCCATCAGCCGGCGGCTGCGCTACACGATTCCGACCTTACCGGTGCCCGCGGTGATCGCCACGTTGCGCGAGCTGGCGGCAGCGCAGCCGGACGTGCTCATTTACGCCGAGGACGGCGAGCGTTTCGGCAACTGGCCCGGCACGTATGAGTACCTGTATGGCGACGAGGCGTACCTCGACCGGCTTTTTTCCGCCATCGAGGCAGCGGACGAGCTGACCTGTATACTGCCGGGCGATTATCTGCGGCAGTATGGCGCCCGCGGGCGCGTGTACCTGCCGCCGACGAGTTACCAGGAGATGCTCGGCTGGTCGGACGGTAACTGGCGCAATTTTCTCACCCGCTATCGTGAAAGCAACCTGATGCATAAAAAAATGTATCAGGTGAGCCACTGGGTGGCGATGGCGGAGGATGCCGGTCACGACGTGGCGGCGGCACAGCGCGACCTTTACGCCGCGCAGTGCAACTGCGCCTACTGGTATGGCGCGTTTGGCGGTCTCTATCTGCCGCATCTCCGCCGCGCGGTCTACCAGCATTTGCTGCGCGCCGAGCGCGCGGTGGCGCCGCTCCTTCCGGCGGACGCCCGGCCCGGCGCGCGGGCCGCTGACCACGATTTCGACGGCCGCGACGAGGTCTACCTGCGCGACGGCGCCCTGTCAGTGGGCATTGCCCCTGCGCAGGGTGGCGCGGCGTTCGCGCTCGAGCATCTGGGGCTGGCGCATAACTTTCTCAATACCATGAGCCGGTATCCCCTGCGCGCCCCGGAAGATTCCGAGGATGCGGCGCCGGCGCCCCCGGTGGATTGGCATCCGCGGTTCGCGTTTCTCGACCATCTCCTCTCCGCGGAGACGACGGTGGAGGACATGCCGCGCGGGTCGTACGGCGAACAGGGCGATTTCGTGCTCGGCGCCTACGACTTCGCGCTGAACGGCGGCATGCTGCGGCTCTGGCGCGATGGTCACTGCTGGGACGGCCCCGATTTCGTCCCGCTGCGGATTGAGAAAGCGTATGCGCTCACCGGCGCTGGCCTGTGCGTTGATTACCGCGTGACGAATCAGTCGGAAGGTGAGCGTGCTCTGCGTTTCGCGGTCGAATTGCCGCTCCAGCTCACCGCGGGCGATGCGCCAGGCCGCCGGCTGGATCTATTGCGCGGCGGCGCGGCGACCGAGGTTGCGCTGGAGGCGGTGGCATGCGCGGACGCTGACGGCGCGCGCGGTGACGATGCCTGGTTGAATGGGCGGCTCACGTTTGAGTGGGAGGATGCCACGGAGAGCTGGGTGTTCCCGATTCACACGCCGCTGCGTTCGTTAGCGGGCATGGAATGGGTATATCAGAGTACGACCGTGCTGCCGGTGTGGAACCTGCGACTCGCGCCCGGCGCCAGTTGGACGACGCAGATACGGGCCTCCGTCGCGTATCTGGTACCGACGGACGCGCCGATGCCGGGCCGCGGAGACGACGTCCGGTAGCGCGCGGCGGTCTTGGGACGTTTCCGCGCGCCGGTGTGCGCGGAAAACGGGTATAGTCTGATTGGTCAATCATGCAGGATTGACGTAGGTATGGGTCTGGAGGCTGGAACCGGACAGAGAAGCGCCGCGTTGCAGGCGTAGCTGCCGGCGGTTTCTCGGTCCAGCTCGGCCACGGGCGAGAAGCAGGAGTCACGTATGCCGGAATTGAGAAAAGATCCGATCACCCAGGAATGGGTGATTATCGCGACGGAGCGGGGGCGCCGCCCGTCTGATTTCACCCAATCATCCGCCGCGGAGGGGGAGCGGCCGGAGTTTTCCCCCGCCTGCCCGTTCTGTCCAGGCAAGGAAGGCACCACGCCGCCGGAGGTGCTGGCGTTTCGCAACGGCGCGGTGGCGAATGTCGGCGACTGGTGGGTGCGCTGCGTGCCGAATAAGTTTCCCGCGCTGGCCATCGAGGGCGAGCTGAACAAGCGCGGCCTGGGCATGTACGACGTGATGCACGGCGTCGGCGCGCACGAGGTGATTATCGAATCGCCGCGGCATAATGAGGACCCCGCCACCATGAGCGCCTTCCAGATGGCGGAAGTCGTGTGGGCGTATCGCGAGCGCTATTTGGACTTGCGCAAGGATGCGCGCTTCAAGTATATCCTCATCTTTCGCAACCACGGGAAAGTGGCGGGGGCGTCACTGGAGCATCCACATTCTCAACTCATCGCCACGCCGATGATCCCGATTGACGTGGTCAACGAGATCCACGGCGCCGAGCGCTACTACCAGTATCACGAGCGCTGCATCTGGTGTGATATGGTCCGGCACGAGCTGGAGCAGGCGGTACGCGTGGTGAGCGAGACGGAGCATTACCTCGTCTTCGAGCCCTTCGCGTCCAAATATCCGTTCGAGACCTGGCTGATGCCGAAGTCGCACCAGGCCAGTTTTGCGGCGATGCCGCGCGAGCGCGTGGTGGAATTCGCCGGGCTGATGCGCGACATCTTCGGGCGCATCTCGCGCTGTCTCAACGCGCCGCCGTATAATTTTGCCATCCACACCGCGCCGTTCGATCGGGAAGATTCCGAGATCTTCCACTGGCACATGGTCATCATGCCGCGGCTCACCATCGCCGCGGGTTTTGAGATGGGCACGGGCATCTATATCAACGTCACCACGCCGGAAGACGCCGCGCGCTATCTGGTCGAGGCAAGAGACATCACGACAGCACCGCTTACTCTGGAAGTCTCAGTATGAGCGACGATCATCTGTCCGCAACGGGAGCCGGCGGCGAGACCGTGCTGCCGCCGTTGCGCCGTCGTCCGCGGCGGCGCAAGGCCGTCTATCGGCCATCGTACCGCAAGCTCTGGGCGACGTTGATGACGCTGGCGCTGCTGGGCGGAGGCGGCTGGCTGCTGCATCTCCAGCTCACGCGCGCGCACTACGCCGTGCTGCTGGAACATACCCCGCTGTGCGTATTGGCGTCGGAAGAGGCGGCATCCGCCGCAGTCGAAGCGCTGAAAATCCGCCACGCGCCGAACGCCGCGGAGGCGGTCCAGTTCCGGGAAGGGGAGGTGCGGGTCGCGCGCGCCTGGGGCCTGCACGCCCTCGTCACCGTGGAAGACGCCGTGGAGGCGCTCGACGCGAAACTCACCGCGGTCATTCAGGGCGCCGCGATTATCGTGAACGGCAAGCCGCTGGTGCTGCTTGCCTCGCACGCGGAAGCCTGGCGGGCGATTTCGCTGATGCAGGAGCGCGCGGCGGTCGGGAAGACGGGCGTGCCGACGGTGAAGGAACGGCTGGCCATTCGCCCGTATACGCAAGCGGAGGATGCAAAATCGCCGCTGCCCGTGATGACCGCCGAGGAGGCGGCCGACGAGCTCGGACACCCGCCGCGCGAACGCTATCACACCGTCAAGCGCGGCGAGAGTTTTTACGTCATCGCGCGCCGGTACGGCACGACGGTGGAGGCCATTGAGAAGCTGAATCCCACGCTGTCGTCATCGCGGCTGGATATCGGCGACGCCGTGCGCTTGCCCGATATTCCGGCGCCGATCACCATCGTCATGCGGCCCGGTGATCGTTAGAAACTGTTTCAGAAGTAGGCGTCGCCTACTTTCGAAACAGTTTCTTAGCGGAGCGGCGGGAGCATCGGATACTGGTGCGCGTAGTACGCGGTGAAGGCGTCTCCCCGGCGGATGGAGTGCCACCACGCGGGATGACGGCGATACCAGGCCACCGTCTCCGCCAATCCCGCCTCGATGCCCATCGCCGGCGACCAGCCCAACGCGCGCAGCTTGCTCGCGTCCATGGCATAGCGGCGATCATGACCGGGGCGATCCGTCACCCGGCGCACCGCGTCCTCCGGCGCCTCCAGCAGCGCCAGCAACCGTCCCAGCACGTCGCGGTTTTCCCGCTCCTGCCCGGCGGCGATGTTGTAGACGTCACCCGCCGCGCCTTTCTCCAGCACGGTCAGGATGCCGGTGCAGTGATCCGTCACATAGAGCCAGTCGCGGCGCTGGCGGCCGTCGCCGTAGAGCGGCACCGGCTGCCCGGTGAGGAGATTGGTGATGGCCAGCGGGATGAATTTTTCCGGGTACTGGCGCGGGCCGTAGGTATTCGCCCCACGGCAGATGCTGACCGGAAGGCCGTAGGTATGGGCATAGCTCAGGCAAAGCAAGTCGCCGCCGGCTTTGCTGGCGGAATAGGGGTTACCGGGCCGCAGCGGGCTGTCTTCGGTCGCCGCGCCCGCGGCGATGCTGCCGTACACCTCATCGGTGCTCACCTGCACGAAGCGGCGCACGCCGATCTCCCGCGCGCATTCCAACAGGTTGTGCGTGCCCAGCACGTCCGTGCGCGCGAACACCAGCGGATCGGCGATGGCGCGGTCCACGTGGGTCTCCGCCGCGACGTTGATGATGGCGTCGGGCCGGTTGTCGCGCAGCAGCGCGCGCAGGCGTGGGTCGGCAATATCCAGGTGGGCGAAGTGATAGCGGGGATCATCGGCGATATCGGCGAGGTTGGCGGGATTGCCGGCATAGGTGAGCTTATCTACGTTGGTCACGCGCGCCACCGGCAGCGCCAGCAGCATGCGCACCAGTTGGCTGCCGATGAAGCCGGCGCCGCCGGTGACGAGGATATGGCGATAGGGGAGAGACATCGCGGCACCTAGCCCATCTTCAACGACCAGTCATACGGGATGCCGGGGTCATCCCACGGGCGGCGCAGCTCGTCCGGATGCGCGTAATCGTAGGGTTCGCTGGGACAGTTGAGCATAAACGCTTCGTCCGTGCCGACGCCTTTCCAGCCGTGCCAGACGCCGCGCGGGATGCGCACGAGCAGCGGCCGCGCCTCGCCGAGGAAGAGTTCCTGCAGCGCGCCGAGGGTGGGGGCGTCCGGACGGTCATCATAGAGCGCGAGCTTGATGGCGCCACGGATGCAGCAGACGTGGTCATCCTGCCGCGCATGGCAGTGCCAGGCCTTCACCACGCCGGGATACGTCGTGGTGAGATAGACCTGTCCGAAGGCGGTGAAGAAGGGATCATCGCGGCGGAGGATCTCCATCAGGCGACCGCGTTCGTCCGGGATGACCCGCAAGGGTTTCAGGATCACTCCATCAATCATGGCGTCACCGTGGGCACTCATGGCGTCACCGGGTGGCCGGCGAGGGCGTCGGGGGCGACCCAGCCGCGCTCGCGGGCGATGAGCGCATTCGCATAATACAGGGAGGCAAAGGTGCCGGCATCCGTCCAGTAGCCGTCGAGCTCTGACCAGCGCAGCGCGCCCCGGACGAGGTAGCGGTTATTCACGTCGGTGATCTCCAACTCCGCGCGCGCGGACGGGGTGAGCGTGCGGATGATGTCGAAGACGCGGGCGTCGTAGAGATACAGGCCGGTCACCGCGTAGTCGCTGGCGGGCGCCGCCGGCTTCTCGTCAATGCGCAGCACCGCGCCGCCGGCGTCGAAGGCGGGCACGCCGAAGCGCTGCGGGTCGGGGACCTTTTTGAAGAAAAGGTGCGCGCCGCCGGTGAAGGCGGCCACGGGGGCGGAAAGGTCGGCGTTCGTCACGTTGTCGCCGAGCACCACCGCGACCGGCTCGCCGTCTGAAAAGTCCTCGCCCAGGCTGAGGGCGTCGGCGATGCCGCCTTCATGCTCCTGATACGCATACTCCAGGTGGGCGATGCCCAGCTTGCGGCCGTTGCCCAGCACGCGCAGGAAATCGCCCGCGTGCGGGCCGCCGGTGACGACCATGATGCGGTCAATCCCGGCGCGCAGCAGCGTGCTGATGGGGTATTCCACCATGCAGCGGTCATACACCGGCAGCAGGTGCTTATTGGTGGCCAGCGTGAGCGGGGAGAGCCGGGTGCCCAATCCGCCCGCGAGCACGATGCCTTTCATGGTGTCTATCCTTTGCCGCCGGGGGGGATTTTCCTGCCGGGCGCGGCATCTCTCTGTGGCTACTCTTCCCCGTCGGGCCGGCATGTTACACGCGCGCCGCCTTGCCGAGTTCACGCCGGGCCGCTACAATGAGGAGGTCTGGAGGTCCGCTGACCGTGAGTGACACGCCTGTCGCCGCCGCCGTGGCCTATCCGCTGCTCGGATTGGATATCAGCGAGCGGCGCATCGGGGTGGCGCTGGCCGACACTCCCCTCGCGGCGCCCCGCCCGTTGTTTACCTATACGCGCACCACGCGCGCGCGCGATCTGGCACAATGCGCGGAGTGGGCGGCGCGCTACGCCTGCAACGGGATTGTCGTCGGCCTGCCATTGCACATGGACGGCACGCCCGGCCCGCGGGCGACGTGGATGCGGCGCTTCACGCGGCATCTGGAGCGCCTCGTGACCGTCTCGGTCTGGCTCCAGGATGAGCGGCTGACGACGGTGGAGGCGGAGGAGGTGCTGCGCGAACGCGGGCTGCGCCGCGAGGAGCGCGAGGCGCACGTGGACGCGCTGGCCGCCGCGCTGATTCTGGACCGATTTCTACGGGAACACGCATGACTGATGATAGACAGGACTCCGCCCGGGCGGAGGGAGAGCGCAAAACGCGGCAACGCCGCCGTGGGCGCCGGCGCGCGCTGCTGATCACCGCGCTGGCGCTGCTGATGGCGCTGTGCGGCGCGGCCGGGTATGCGTACCGCATGCTGACCCTCCCCGTGCGGCTGGCGGAGCCGCAGACGGTGGATATCCTGCCGCGGACCACCTTCCGCCAGGTGGCGACACGCCTGCGCCAGCGCGGTTTGGTGCCCAACGCGTTCATGTTCCGCCTGTATGGGCGCGCCACCGGCAAAGCCGCGCGCGTGAAAGTGGGCGAATACGAGGTGACCAATGGCATGCGGCCGGTGGATATCCTCGACCTCTTGATCTCCGGCCGCACGAAAGCGTACTGGGTGACGATACCCGAAGGGAAGTGGGTGAGCGAAACCGGACCGTTCCTGCGCGAGCACTGGCCGGAGGCGGCCGCCGCCTTTCCGGCGCTGACGCGTGACGTCGCGCGCTGGAAGGCCGAGTTCAGCTTCATCGCGGGGCCGACGCTGGAGGGGTATCTCTTCCCGGACACGTATAAATTCAGCAAGGGCGCCACGGGCGAGCAGATCCTCACCCGCCTGCTGAGTACTTTTCGCGCGCGCTGCGTGGCCGCGTACCGGGCGCAGCCGCCGGCGGACGGCCGCGCGTTTCACGACGTGCTGGTGCTGGCCTCGCTGGTGGAAGCGGAGGCGAAGGTGGCGGCGGAACGCCCGCGCATCGCCGGGGTGTACCTGAATCGCCTGCGGCGCGGCATGAAGCTGGAATGCGACGCGACGGTCCTTTACGCGAAAGGCGAGCGGGTGACGCGCGTGCTCTATCGTGACCTGGAAGTCAACTCGCCGTATAATACCTACCGATACCCGGGACTGCCGCCCGGACCAATCTGTAATCCGGGGTATGCCGCCTTCGCGGCGGCTTTGCACCCGGAGACGCATGGGTATCTCTATTACGTGGCGAAGGGCGACGGCTCGCACGTGTTTACGCAGACCTTTGCCGAACATCGAGCCGCCATCCAGGCGATTCGCGGGAAGTAATCAGTTATGCCAGGACGTGGAATGGGACGTGAGCACATTCATGAGGCCGCCTGGGGTGAGTCATACCCGCACCCCTTCGTCAGTTGCCTGCTGCCGCTGATTGCCATGCTGGCGATTACGGCGGTGGGCATCTTCGGCGTACAGCTCTGGCAATGGTCGCTGCCGGAGGATACGCAGGTGCCGGTGGTGGCGGGGTTGAAACAGGACGACGCCGCCGTGCTGCTGCGGCGCGCGGGCCTGCGGGTGGACGTCTATCCCTACACCCAATCGAGCGAGACGATTCCAGCGGGAGCGGTCATTTCCTCGGAACCGGCCGGCGGCCGCCGGGTGAAGGAAGGGCGGACGGTGCAGCTCATCGTCAGCGCCGGGTCGGCCTTCACCGTGGTGCCGGATGTCCGCGAGCTGGCCCTGGTGGACGCGCAGGCGCGCCTGCGGAAGGCCCAGCTCACCATCGCCTCCGAAACCTATGTCTACGATGCGAAGATTCCGTATGACCGCATCATCACCCTCTCACCGTCACCGGGGACGAAACTCCAGCGCAACAGCACGGTCACGCTGAAAATCAGCAAGGGGCAAAAACCGAAGGAACAGGATGCGAGCCTGGAGGGAAATCTGCGCTCGACCACCCTGCAGGTTGAGCTGCCGATGGATGCCGAGAAAGCGGAACAGGTGCGCATTGACGTGATTGACGAGACGGGGCGCACGACGGCGTATGAACGCGAACATAATCCCGGCGACACCGTGGTGCATACCGTACAGGGCATCGGCAACACGGTAACGGTGGAAGTCTTTTTCGGGGAGAAGCTGCTGCTGACGCGCGAACTGTAAGAAATTGTCCGAGCCGTCTCGGTGTGGGGCTGCTGAGGGGATGCCGGCCTGGATCACGGCGGACGT
>JAKPKV010000187.1 GCA_029553475.1 Armatimonadota bacterium | reverse complement strand
GTTGCTCAGTGGGCGGCGCGCGTCCAGGCGCGTGAGGAGCGGCTGGAGGATTGTCCGGCGAGCATTCGTGCCGAGGTGGCGCGCGAGCTGGATGCGGTGGATGACGCGGTCGATGCGCTGATGGCGCTGGATGCGGACGCTCCACCGGCTACGGCGGCGGCGCTGGAGGCGCGCTGGAGATCGGCGGCGACCGAGATGGCGTCCGGTGAGTTGCGCCGCGCGGTGGCCGCCGGTGATGGCGAGGCGGAGTGCGAGGCGCTGGATGAACTCATGGAGCTCAGTTGCGGAGTAGTGTAGGCGAGAGGAGCGAGCCGATGGCGACCAAAACGAGACAGGCGACCGTGGCGGAGTTGTGGGCAGATGTGGAGAAAACGCACCGTGCATGGAGCGCGAGCGAGGGTGGCCAGGGCCGCGCGGCGCTCCTGCGCGAGCGCGACTCGCTCCTGGCGCGGCGCGAGCTCGGGGACCAGGTCGACAAGGCACTGGATGACATTGACCAGCGCATTGACCAGGTGAAGGACCGCGCGGGCGCTGCCCGCGGTCTCGCCGAGCTGTTTCGTGCTGCCTGCACCCGCTGGGCCCGGGCGCGAATCACGGAGTTGGAGGAGCAGAGACGAGAGACCAGGCAGGCGGCACAGGTCCTGCGCGACGAGGCGGCCCGCCTGTTGCGCGAGGCGCAACACGCGGCGCATATGGCGCAGGCGCGAGAGGAAAGCATCATGCCGCTGGCCGCCAAAATCCGGCGGCTGACGGTGGAGAGCTGGCAGGAGGCAGAACGGGAAATTGCACGAGCTGCGCGGCGCGGGTGACGTTGCCTCCTCCCACCTGCTATGTGCAGTGTCGCAGGGCGCGCGCGTCCATCGGTTCTACCTCTTCCAGGTGAGGCGCGCGCGCAAACCACACCGACCACAACTGAGGGGATGACTGACCATGACTACAGGGCTGAGACAGGACCTGGCGGCATTTGGCGAGAGGCTGACCGAACACACAAAGGCGCTGACAGCGGCGAACTGCATCCTGCAACGGCGAGTGCTTGAGGCGTCCTTGAGGCGACATCCGACCGCACCGGCACCGGCGGCGCTGACAGCCGAGGAGCGCGAGGCGCACTACCGGCAGGAGTGTGAGAGGCGGGGCGTGGTATACCTGCCGCTGCCCGAGGGCGGCGATGCGCGATGACCATTGGGCGGCGGCTCGTGGAACTGGAGCGGCGGTTGAGCGCGCTGGAGGAGAGGCCGCGCGGGCGCGTGGTCATATTCGAGACCGTTGACAGCGACGGCGAGCCGGTGGGCGGCGAGGTGCCGGAGAGCGTTCTGGCGCGCGTCCGAGACGTGGCGGAGCGCGATGGTGTCGCCATTCTGTTCTGGCCACCGGCGCGCTAGCCGTCACTAAACGGAGGAAACCGATGGCGGACAATCCAGGCAGAGATGACCGCGGGCGGTTCGTGGCCGGTTGCGCTGGAGGGCCCGGGAATCCACACTCGCGCCGCGTCAACCGGCTCCGCACGGCGCTGCTGGATGCCGTCGACGAGGCGGACATTCGCGAGATCGCCGAGGCGCTCGTGGCTGATGCGCGCGGTGGTGACGTCCAGGCGGCGCGCGAGATACTGAGCCGCGTACTCGGTCCGCCGGTGGCCGTTGACATTCTGGAGCGGCTGGAGGCGCTGGAGGCGGAGCTCGGGCAGGCGCGTTGACGCGCGGCGGCGCTGTGAGACGCTCAGAGACGCGGAGGTGTGTCGTGTGGGCCGAGGTATAGGCGCAATGCAGAGACGCGTTCTCGCGGCGCTGGAGAACGGCTACACGCATGTTTCTCTGTCGGAATTGGTTTGGCGTGTTGCCAATGACCAACAGCCGGATGATGCTGATTGGGACAGACCATCGGCATCCGAGGAGGCGTCCATCCGGCGCGCGGTGCGAACGCTCGCGGCTCGCGGCATGGTTCACGCCGAACCAGCGAGATGGTGTCGTGTTGTGTGTTGGCTACCGGGCAACCAGGCACCGGCCACGGTGCGCAGAATGCCAGGCGCGGAGGTAGAGCGCGCGGCGCTGGCTGTGTTGCATGATGAACTGGACGGACTGTGTGAATACGGATGGTTTGTCCGCCGAGTATTGGAGCGGTTCGGCATTGAGCCGTTCCAGCGGAACTCGCGGCACGAGATGGCGATAACGCGCGCGGTGCGGCGGCTACAGGCTCGCGGCATGGTGCGCGCGTATTGGGCGAACGCCAATGGGAGATTCGCCAAAATCGGTCCGGCCCAATCTATGTGTAACAATGTGGGAGTTGGGAACGAAAATGGTGAAACTCGCGGCGCGCTGTGAGGCGTTCAGAGGCGCGGCGGCGACCGCGAATAGGCTGGAGCATAGCCGCCGGAGGAGATCGGCGATGATAGACCGGCGATTGGCCAGGTTGGAGGAGCGCGTCCGGCGGCTGGAGGCGGAGCGCGCGGCGCGCGAGATGGAGATCGTGTGTGTGGACGTCCGCGACCAGGCGGCGATGGCGGATGCGGTGCGGAGCGGTGCCATAGTCATTCCTATTCATGGGCCGGATGACGCGCTGCTGGATGACTACGTGGACGGCGACCAATTGTGACAAACCGAGCCGAAACGGGCGTGAAATCGACCAGTGAACAGAATGTGAACGCTGTTCACTAGGGTTTTCGCGGTTGCGATAACATCGGTGCCATATTGCCATATTGGCCGGAGCGGCGCGAGATTGGCCGGAGCGCAGAGGCGGCGGATGCAACAACTCATAATGAGTATTCTGTTAACTACGGCAGAATCATGGCGCTGCGTGGACGTGAGAGTATTCTCCGGCCAATACGTTGACATTCGGCGCGGTCTATTGGCAGAGATTGGTTGCGCCATAATGGACGGCGAAATGGTGACAAACGCAGGCACCGATGGACACAATTCGCGGTTGCCGGATTGCGAGCTCGTGCGCATACTCGCAGAGACCATCCACCGGCTCGGCTACGCGCCGCACACACCACGGCGGCGGCGACCGCGCGGCGCGTCCAGGAGGGCGCAGGAGGCGCGGCGGAGAATTGGCCAGGGCGGAGCATAGCCGGACGCGCTGGAGGCCACCGTGGCGCATACAGAATTGACGGTCCGCGAGGCGGCGCACCGGCTCGGAGTGTCCGAGCGGACAGTCCGCCGATGGCTGAACAGTGGCAGGCTCCGTGGCCGGTTGGACGTCCGCCGCGATGGCCAGCGGAATCTCGGCGACCAGTGGCGCGTTGACGCCGACAGTGTCCGCGAGGTGGCCGCCGATGTGTCGACGGACCGCCGCCGCCGGACTCCACCGAAGGTCTCAGTTGCGGACGTGGCCACGGCGGTCCGAGAGGAGAGCCGCCGGACGCTGGAGCAGATCGAGCGGCTGACGGCGGAGGTGGCGGAGCTCCGAGAGACGGTCCACCGGCTACTGCCACCACCGGCGGCGGAGCCGGAGCCGAGATCGGAGCCGGAGCCGAGATCAGCGGCGGAGCGGTTGCGCGATTGGTGGCGGAGGCTGACGACTATCGGTGACGATTATCGGTGACGTATAACGCTCAGGTACAATCTACAATATGGTGTTGACAAAATCCGCAGGCGTGCTATGCTGGAGCCGGAGCCGCCGATCAGTGGCGGATTGCACAGGTTTCGAGCACGAGAGTTGGTCATAGTTGCGGAGCGGTTGCGCGCTGTGCTACTCTCGGACACACACAAAGGCAGACGCCACGACCGGATGGCCGTGGCGTCTCAGAACAAAACTCGGCGCGCGGTTGTCTCGCGATAAACGCGCCTCCCGTAGACGGCGGTGTCACCCGCGCAGTCTATGCTCAGTGTACACGAGGCATTCTCGCCTGTCAACACACTGATGGAGGTCATAGCCGCCGCCGAGAACCAGGAGCGGATGCGACTATGGCCGACAGCCACGACGGACACCACGACGTTGACGCCACGTTTGAGATCGAGCCGCCGAACTACACGCAGGTGCCGAACATTGTCCTCGATCATTGGCTATGCGAGCTCAGTCACTCGGAGCTCCGGACGCTGCTCGTGCTCGTGCGAACCACGTTCGGTTTCCACCGTTCCACCGTTGCGATGACGGCTCCGGATATTGCCGAGCGCGGCGGACTGTCCGAGCGTTCGGTGAGATCGGCGGTGGAGACGCTGGAGGCGCGCGGTCTCGTGACGCGCGAGGTGCGCTACCGGCGCAACGGCAACCGAGCTCCGACCAGTTATACCGTCACCGTCCGCGGCATGCCGCCACCGGATGATACGGCTCCACCGGACGGCGACGATCGCACCACGGATGACAACCACGATGAGAGTTTACTACCGGCAACCGTTACCGGTAGTCTACCGGCAACCGTTGCCGGATACGTCAAACAAAATCCGTCTGTAAAGAAAACAACCAAACCAGCGGCGCGCGCGGACGGTGGCGGAAACCGTCCAACGCAGGAACACCACGACGGCACGGCGGTTGGTTCGGTCTCTGACTGTACACGTCCGCACGTCAACGGCCACGACCACGTCAACGGCGCTGTGAATGACAGCATAGCCGCCGCCACGGATGGCGCACCGGATGCCGATGGCACACCGGACGGCGACGGCACCGGCGCGGTGGACGCCGAGATCGTCACACTGCTCCGCGCCGCCGGAGTGCGTGCACACACGGCGCGGAAATTGGCCGATGGTTCGCATTCGCTCGGAGAGGTCCGAGCCGCGATAGCCGGATGCATCGAGCGCGAGCTCGGCGGCGGCGCGGTGGTGAATGCGTTGCGCCGCGGATGGTATGCGGATGCCGAGCCGTTGCCGTTGCCGTTGCCGCCACCGGCCACGGTGGCGGATGCCGTGGAGTATGTGCGCGCGACCAGGCTCGGACTGTCGGATGCGATTGCGGAGATGGCGGCGCGGTGGCCGGAGACGGCCGCGATGGCGGATGCCGTCCGCGACCAGGTGCGCGCTGATGGTGTTGCTCAGTGGGCGGCGCGCGTCCAGGCGCGTGAGGAGCGGCTGGAGGATTGTCCGGCGAGCATTCGTGCCGAGGTGGCGCGCGAGCTGGATGCGGTGGATGACGCGGTCGATGCGCTGATGGCGCTGGATGCGGACGCT
>JAKPKV010000175.1 GCA_029553475.1 Armatimonadota bacterium | reverse complement strand
TGCTCGTCGTCATCGCGATCATCGCGGTGTTGGCGGCGATCCTCTTCCCCGTGTTTGCGAAAGCACGGGGCAAGGCCCGACAGACGCAATGCATGAACAATCAACGCCAACTCGTCCAGGCGACCTTGATGTATTGCGGCGATCATGACGAATGCCTTCCGCCACCCGAGGCCGCGCTGGCCGCGCTGACGCCGTATGGCATAACCGCGAAGCAGGTCGATTGCCCTGAGAACAGCAAAAAGGGGAGTCTGGCCAATCAGGACTACGTCTTCAACGCGGTCATCGCCGGCGCGGCGCTGGGCGATATGCGTGAGGACACCTCGAAGGTGTGGGTGACCGCCGATGGCCTGAAAGCATGCGGCTATGTGGTGGACCAGGATTGGCGCCATCACGACAAGCCGATCGTATCCTATCTCGACGGCCATGTCACGCTGGGCCTGGATGGCCTGTTCGATGGGTACGGCCAGAACGGCATGTCGCACATGGCGATGCCGCAAATCCTGGCGGGGTGGTTCAATGTGTTCGATGCATTTCCCGCCGGGCACCGCTACGCCGGGAAGCTGCTCGTGTATGACGGCAAGAAATTATTGTTGCAGCAGCGGATTGGCGTGGGCTGCCATATGGGGGCGTTCAAATACGTCAGTACCTGGGGGGTCGGGCACAGCTGGGCGATGCCTCCGGGCGGCGCGGCGAATTATGATACGCTCGGGACAACGCCGACACTGTTCGCGGATGCGACGTTCATGAAGATATCGCCGAGCGGCAAGCGGGTGGCAATCGGCGTCGGGTATATGCAACCGCTCCTCATCGTGGATACCGACGTGCTGAACGCCGCATCCCCGATCAATCTGGAGACCGACCCGCGAGTGATCAAAATAAACTACGACGCTTACCCCGGCTTCTCGGCAGATTTCGCCGATGGCGAATGGATCGACGAGCAGCGCCTCGCCATCAACCATGGATGGTTCACCGGCAGCCAGGTCTACGTGCTCGACGTCACCAACAAGAGCAACAAGCCCATACCGGTGTTGGATGTCGTGGGCGCGTCCGGGGGCGTTGCCCTTGATCGCGACGGCAATCTCCTTACCGCGGTGGGCTGGGAGCCAGGCCCGCCGAACCGCACGGGAGAAATCGTCATCGTGGCGCGCGACGACTGGGAACGGGTTATGCAGACGCAGGGGACCCCGCTGAATATCAGCGACACGTCCAAAGTGAAATGCGTGGCCAAGAACGTGTTGAGTGGCTCATCACTCGATGTCGACAATGAGGGCAATCTGTGTGTGGGCGGCGGCGACGCCTTCGGGAGTGGCGGGCCGGCGGAAAACGGGTATGCCGCCATCATTCGCGGCGATGTGCTCCACCGCACCCTGCACGGCGGTGAACCGCTGACCGAAACGCGCAAAGAGTATCGAACGTTCGGAGCGGACCCTGCCGGGGATGATTCGGCGACTTACATCGTCTTCAACAAGGCACTGGGCACGGTCGGGGTGTTGTGGAATCCCACGCAAGGATGGTCGCACACCGGGGGCGGCTTGGGCTCGGCGAGCGATTATTGGATGTCTGGCGTCACACCGATTTTGACGACATACTGACCCCTGACAGCATGCGTGCAATCCGGAACGCCGATCGCGATGAGAGGCGGTCGGCGTTCCGGGCCCGCCTAGGAGGAACCATGCGTTCAAAGACTTCAGCTAGTCCTGACAAACCGTTTCTGGCACCCACAGCAAAAAAATGGTATCTGCGCGTCGGTTTGCTTGCGCTCCTCGTGGGGACCGTGGCGGCCATCATTGTCATCCCGCGCCTGGTGCATCGGGCCAAGGTGGCAGCGTATGAGAAACAACCCATTCGTTATGACCTGCGCCTTGAGGGTGAAGTGGCACGAGAAATACTCAACGTTCACGCCTCGATTACCATTAAGCCGCTTCGCGAATACTTCTCGACCAATCCTGTGGCCCA
The DNA here is from genome assembly GCA_029553475.1 of Armatimonadota bacterium. Classification (GTDB taxonomy): domain Bacteria; phylum Armatimonadota; class Hebobacteria; order CAIYQO01; family CAIYQO01; genus JAKIYB01. The sequence goes on along the minus strand of JAKPKV010000175.1, from coordinate 6,155 downwards.
CAAGACGGCGTCGCAGCCGGACAAAGGCGTCTTGATGATCCGCGTGCCAGAGTCGAGTCGTGCCGAATTACCGCAGATCCATAAAGCGCTCTGTGCCATACACCAACGCGCGGCGGCACGGGGATATCAGGGGCGATTTGTATTGACCCTGGGTGACCGACCGATACGCACGATCCCATAAGTAATCCTGGGAGCCCCCCCAGCGCCAGTCGGCACAAACAAGCTATCCTGCTGCCCGATGACGAGGAGTAGGGGCCCGCACAACCAAGCCATCAATCGCGACAATCGCAACTCGTCACGATGTTGATCGTGGGAGAGGCCATCAACACCAGCAGCACGGCGCATTCCGTCGTGCCAGGAAGCGCCAACAGGCAGGCAGGCGTTGCTGCCCAAAATAGAGGCGTTCACGCAAGGTGACAGGAGCGGTCGTCTGATGCACACCAAGCAACGTCAACGGCAGTATCGCTCGCCTCTGTTCACACGCTCCCTCATGCCGGGCATGGGCCGGCACGATGTACGCCTCCTCACCCCAAGCAGCCGAGGGGGCAGACACGAAATTCAGGAATCCTCCCGCGACGATGAGCGGCTTGTCGCGGCATTTCGTGTCAGTCCCCGAAATGCCGGGCGCCGATTACGAAGTCATAATTTTCGCATTCACCCCGCGTATCCATGCGCATTGCGCATCGTCGTGCCACACCGGCGTGTTGGGCCGGAAGTAGCCGGTGGGGATAATGCCCCAGTGGCCGGTGGAGATGGCGGCCTCGACCGCGATTTCTTCTCCCCAGCGCCCCTCCGGCGTGGTGACGAAGCGGGAGTGCAGCGGGGGATAGACGAGATACCCCTCATCCACCACCAGCGGCAATCCGCGCGGGTGGGCGAATGCGGCGGCGACGCGGAAGGCGTGCTCGACAGACTCCCGCACACGACGCGCGTCAAAATGCTCAACACACCAGGCGTCATATTTCGCATTGTCGAGATTCTGATAAAACCAGGCAAACGACCGCCAGACGTTTCGCGTGCCGCGCGCGCGATCGCACAGCGCTTGCCAGCTCATCACCTCCGGCTTGAGCAGGGCACGCAGCAGGTCGTTGCCTTCCAGCACCGGGGCGGTGGCCTCGTTCGACCAGGCAGGGAGGCCCGCGGCCGCCATGATGTCCAGGGTGACGCTCTCGCTATACACGTGGTGGTCGACCACCTGCGCGTTTTCCGGCAGCAACTCGGAGCAGTGTCGCGCGTTGCCCAGGTCAACCGTCATGAGCTGCGCCGGATGTCGCTCGCGCAGGTAAGCTACCGCCCGGTACGCCAGCTCGCGCAACTGTTCCGCCGGCGCATTGGGGGATGCACCGTGCTCCCACTCCGAGAAGGTCGGCGTATGCGCCGCGGCGGTGCTGCAGGGCGTCGACTCGATTTCATTGAGCAACTCGACCATCGCCATCCGGTGGGCCAGCCCACGCGCGTCCAGCTCGGTCAACAGCCAATCCCACTGCCGCGCCAGCATCATCAGCCGCTCGTTGTGCGGGATGCGGATGAGCTCTTCGCGCACACCGTCGTCGGCGATGTCGGTGAGGAAATCCTGATAGAGCCAGCTCGTGCCGATCACATACAGGTCATACTGGTCCGCCAGGGCGAACAGCCGCATGACCCGTTCCCGCACATCATGTACGCCGCCGCCACGGGCATCCACGCACTGGAGGTTCGCGTTCGCGCCGGGGAGGCGCGCGCGAAAGCCCAGCTTGCCGCGCGGATGTCCCGAGGCATCATACAGCATGCCCAGCCCCAAATCCGGACGGATACAGTTGAAGCCGCGCTCTTTGGTCTCCCGCACGGCGCGCTCAAGGTCACCGTAGGCTTCCCCCGGCAGCGCGGCGGTGATCCAATCCCAGCCGTAATAGCAGATGGCCAACCGGCGGGGCAGGTGGGCAGGAATCCTCGTGGTCATATCAGCCTCTTTGACTCGTAAGCTCGGAAATGGCCCAGGGCGGGGCGCCTGCCACGGCGGGCGGCGGTGGTGGCGTCTCGGAAGTGACGGAAATGGTGTCGGTCACTTCGAGATGGACCTTCGCCGTTATGCGGCCGACCTCCTGCGCGGTGGACTCTTCGTATCCGGCTGGTTCATTCTGCTGTATTATTCCATTATCCCATCCGACGGAAGACCGATCACTTCAGCGACCATGCGCAGATCCAGGTGCGCCGCCACGTGGTCGGCCATGCGGTCGATCTCCAAACTTCCCTGCGCATTGGCCGGCAACGGGGCCAACCCTTTGTGCGCACGCAATTGATTCAACCAGCCGCGACGAAACGCGGGATGATCGAACAGGCCATGGAGGTAGCAGCCGCCAACGCGGCCATCAGCGCTCACCGCGCCATCGGCGGTTTCCTCGCCGTGTCCATCGCGCAGCCGCAACAGCGGCGGCACACCCGCGTGCCGGGTGGACTGTCCCATGTGGATCTCATACCCGATCACCGGCGTGCCGGCGTCACCCAGCGCCGCGCCGGTCAGCACGCCGGTGACGCGCACGGTGCGCTTACGCTCGGCGAAGGTGGTCGCGATCTCCAGCAGGCCGAGCCCCTCGATCTCCGGCGACGACGATTCCACGCCGAGCGGGTCGAGAATCCGTCGCCCGAGCATCTGATAGCCGCCGCAAATGCCGAGCAGCGGCACGCCCGCGCGCACGTGCGCCAGTAGCGCATCCGCCATGCCGGAGTCGCGCAGCCAGCGCAGGTCATCGACCGTGCTCTTCGTCCCCGGCAGGATGATGGCATCCGCGCCGGCCAGCTCATCAGGGGTGAGGGCGTAACGCACCGCCACATCCTCTTCATCCGCCAATGCGTCGAAATCGGTGTAGTTCGAAATATACGGCAGCCGCACAACCGCGATAACCAGCGGTGCGTCCTTCTTCACCCGCCGCCGGTCTTCCACCCCCAGCGAGTCCTCCTCGTCGCCGCGCCACCCTTTCAGATAGGGGAGCACCCCGAGCGTCGGGATGCCCGTCTGCTGCTGCAGGAATGCAAGGCCGGTATCCAGCAGCGTGGCATCGCCACGGAATTTATTGATAATGAATCCTTTGATCAAGGCCCGCTCTTCGTCGGTCACCAGCATCGTCGTGCCGATGAGCGAGGCGAAGACGCCGCCACGGTCAATGTCGCCGACCAGCAGCACCGGGCACTGCGCATAGCGCGCCACCCGCATGTTCACGATGTCGCGGTCGCGCAGGTTGATCTCCGCCGGGCTGCCCGCCCCCTCGATGACCACCAGATCGTACTGTGCGCGGAGCCGGTCCAACGCCGCGGTGACGGTGGGCCAGACGACCGGCTGGTAGGCATGATATTCGCGCACCGCCATATTCCCCACCGGCGTGCCGAGCACGATCACCTGGCTGCCGGTCTGCGAGTTCGGTTTGAGCAGCACCGGGTTCATATCGACGTGCGGTTCGATGCCGGCGGCGGCCGCCTGATACGCCTGCGCGCGTCCCAGCTCGCCCCCGTCCGGCGTGACAAAGGAATTCAACGCCATGTTTTGCGCTTTGAAGGGAGCGACGCGCACCCCCTGCCGCGCGAAGATGCGGCAGAGCGCGGCCGCCAGCACGCTCTTGCCCGCGTGCGACGTGGTCCCCTGTACCATCACCACTTTGGCTGCCATGATAACTCCTCAAACAGATCGTCAATCGTCTGCACGATACGTGGATAAGCTACGGGCGGTCGATGCACGATCACCATCGGAATCCCGGCCAGTTCCGCCGCGCGCAGCTTCTCCTGCACGCCCCCGACGTCGCCGCTCTCTTTCGAGACGATCACCGCCGCGCCGAGGTGACGGATGAGCGCGGCATCCAGCTCCGCGCTGGTCGGCCCCTGCATGGCGATGATGTCGCGCGGAGCCAGCCCCAGCCGTTCGCACTCCGCCAGCACCGCCGCCGTCGGCAGCACGCGCGCGACGACCCGGCATCCCGCCACCCGCGCCGCCGCCAGGTAGCTGGACAGTGTCTTGCTGCCCACCGTCAAGAAGATGACGCCGCCCTGCGCCAAACGGACAGCTTCTGCGGCGGCTTCCGCGGCGTTCGCGACGGCAGTGATCCTCTCATCCAATTTGACCTGCGGTCGCTCATAGCGCAGATACGGCACGCCGTGTTGCTGACACAGGGCGATGGCCAGGCGGGATATTTCCGTGGCGAAGGGGTGCGTGGCGTCAATCACCACCGCAACAGTCGTCAACAGCTCCTCCAGCGCGCGGGCGTCCAATGCCCCCACGCGGACCGTCACCCCCGCGGCCAGCTCTCCGGCATACGCGCTGACCGTCGTCAACGTCACCGCATACCCCGCGCCGTCGAGCGCCGTGGCAATCGCGCGCGCGTCCGCCGTGCCGCCCAGCACCAGTATCATCGCTCATACCCCCGCGCCGTCACCATGCGCCCGTGGCGCACCGCCGTCATGCTGTTGCCGACGATCACGGTGGTGAGCATGTCCACCTCGCCTTCAACCAGTTCAGCGAGCGTGGTGATGTGGACGGCCTGTTCCGCGCGCAGCGCATTACGCACCAGCCCCACCGGCGTGTTCGGCGGGCGCTGGGCACGAAGAATCGCCAACGCGTTCGCCAACGGCTCGTGCCGCCGGTGGCTGCGCGGGTTATACAGGGCAATGACGAAATCGCCCGCCGCCGCCGCGCGCAGGCGTTGCTCGATGACCGCCAGCGGGGTCATCAGGTCGCTCAAGCTGATCACCGCGAAGTCGTTCATCAACGGCGCGCCCAGGCAGGCGGCCGCCGCGGAGGCGGCGGTGATGCCGGGTACCACCTCCACCGGGATGTCGCAATCGTCCGGCAGCAGTTCCATCACCAAACCCGCCATGCCGTAAATGCCGGCGTCGCCGGTGCTCACCACCGCCACCCGCGCGCCGCGCTGCGCTTCCGCGATGGCGGCTTGCGCGCGGGGCACTTCTTCGCGCATGCCGCTGGCGACCGTGCGCTTGCCGGCAAGCAGATCGCTCACCAGGTCCAGGTAGGGGCGATACCCCACCACGACCTCCGCCGCGCGCAGCGCCGCCTGGGCGGCCGGCGTCAGGTGATCGCGTCCCCCGGGACCGAGTCCCACCAGCCACAGGTATCCTGTGCCAGCGCGATAGTCACCCCGTCCTGTGCTCGTTTCGGCGCCAGCAGCTCGCTGTGCGGACTCGTCAATAACGCGGCTGGTATGCATACGGCGGCAACTCCCGTGATGTCTTCGGCGAAGGTTTTCTCGCGCAATACGTCCTGCAAAGCCTTGATGCGGCTGCGCGGCACGATGCGCAAGGGCACGTTCAAGCGGGCCGCCGCCTCGCGCAATCCCGGCTCTTCCGCTTTCAGATCGATGGTGGCGAGGGCGTAGATCTCCGCGCGGGTGCGCCCCTGTTCCGCCAGCGCGGCATCCAGCGCGGCGAGGATCCGCTGCGCGGACGCGCCGCGGCGACAGCCCACGCCGACGAGCACTCGCCGTTGCGCTTCGCTGCCGGTGGTGATCACCGGGATGGCGCCCAGCAACTCGCCGACCTGTTCCGCGAGGCGGTTCGCTCCGCCTTCATGGCCGGACAGCAGGCTGATGGCGAAGCGGGCGGCGTCATCGACCGCCACCACCGCGGGATCGGTGTACTTCGACGAAATCCAGGGGGCGATGGAGCGGACGAGAATGCCGCTCGCCATGACGCCGATAATCGCCGCGTGCGTCGGCCACATCGTGCCGATAAACTCTTTCAGTGATCCCGCGTAGACGGCGGCCTCCGGCACGAAGGGCTTGGGCGCGTACAGGGCACTTTCCGGCAGGACGAGCAGGCGCGCCCCGATGCGCGCGCCCTCATGCGAGACAGCCAATATGGCAATTGGACCTGGACGAGCGAACGCCGTCATGCCTGCCCCTCCCGGTAGCGATGGCTGAACGTCCGATCATACAGCTTTGACGCCTCCCCTTCGTTCGCGAGCGCCTCCCCCACTAAAATCATCGCGGTGCGGTCGATGCCGTCCGCCAGCGCGGCAATGGTCGCCAGCGTCCCGCGCACGATCTTTTGCTCGGGCCAACTGGCGCGCTGCACGACGGCGGCGGGCGTGGCCGGCGGGTAGTGCCGCGCGAGCGCGGTGATAGTGTCTTCCAGCCGCCCGGCGGAAAGGAAGATCGCCATGGTCGCGCGATGAG
>JAKPKV010000165.1 GCA_029553475.1 Armatimonadota bacterium | reverse complement strand
AAAAACTTAATATTTGGCGTCCCGCTAAGCGTGAATGAGGCGCGTTGTGCCACCGAGGGCTGCCGGCTGGTGGCGATAGTGGGGATTTTTGGGGACAAATGGCTTGCAATACTTGGCGAAAAAGCCGATGCCGCGTATGCTGGTTTCCGAAAACGCGCGGTTCCCGGAAGCTGTCGCGCGGACATGACCATCGAGTGAATACTTACATAAGCAACGTTACCACTAGCCCTGCGTTCTGTCAAGAGGATGACAACGCCTTCTCGATGCGCACAAAACTTCACACGTGAACTGCGGCAAACGGCATGACGCGCAATCGGCCCATCCTGGCATCTCGGATGCCGGCCGCAAAGCTATCGGGATCGTTAGATGCCAGGATGAGCCTGCCTGCCGCGATCGTGCTACTCCTGCAGGTAGCCAAGGGATTTCATCCGCTGCCGGACCTGCTCGGCAGCGGATGGCGTGATGGCGCGCGGGGCGCCGAACCGGGTGTCCGTGTTGCCGGCCTGGGCAGCATCGTGCCGATGCCGCAGACCGAGCAGGGTGTCAGCGATGTCGGGTTCAACCTGCAGGCGGTTGGCATACTCTCCCGGATCGTGTGTGACGTTGAAAAGCTGCGCCTTGTCGCGTGATGACGGGGCATATTCGCGATACCCCCACCAGGGTATCGTTGTCCCCATCTCACAATATTTGTACGGCCCCGAGAGGACACTTTTCACCTCACCGGTCGTGGTACAGAAGATCGGTTTGTCCGTGCAGCGCAGCAGCGCGGGCAGATCAATGCGCTCACCCTGCAGGCCGAGGTGAGCGGCATCCCCACGAATCATCCCCAGGATTGATGGGAACAGGTCAATCAACGGGAATCGGCCGCCGATGACCTTCCCCACCCGTTGCCGCGGGTATTTGACGATCAACGGCACAGCGATCACCTCGCGATAGAGCGTCGCCATATGCCCGTAACTGCCGTGGTCCAAAAATTCTTCCCCGTGGTCCGCGCAGATGATGATCAAGGCATCATCATAGAGTCCCAGGCGCTTGAGGCCCGTCAGCAGTTCGCCGATGGCCTGGTCGGTGAAGGCGATCTCGGAGTTATAGCGCGCAAGCTCGCTCACGCGGTGTGCCAGGGCCGCGGGCGGAACCGGGCGCGCCAGCGAGGCTGCCCACGCCGCGCCGGGGGTGTCTTGGGCGGACGGCCCGAACGGAAACTCCGGATGCTGCACATACGGAGAGTGCGGGTCCGCATACATCGTATACAGGAAAAAGGGGCGCCCCCGATACTGCCGTGCGCGCGCCAGCGCGCGCGAGGTCACCTCGGGCGACAATTTCGTCATAAAGGAATCGTCGCCGAGGCGGGTGAAGGAATCGAAACCTTGCCGATAATCATACGAAAACAGCGACTCTTCCGCCAGGAACGGGTGGTCGGTGACGACAGCGGTGGCATACCCCATGTTGGACAACACCGGCGGCAATCCGGGATACAGCGAATGTTTGGACAGGAAATCCGAATTGTTGAAGATCCGCTCGGGATACCGGGAGGTCAGGATGGACGCGGTAGACCACAGCGTCCACGACGACGGCGCAACAGCCTGCGCGAAGCGTGTGCTTTCCCGCGCGAAGCGATCGAGGTTGGGGCTGGTGTTGAGATCGTAGCCGTAGCATCCCAGGTGATCGGCCCGCAGCGAGCAGACCATGATCAGGATGATATTGGGACGCGTACGCACCGTGATGGCCGCGTGCGCCCACAGCACGCCGGCCGCGAGGTTGATGCCCAGCAACAGCAGGAGAGACACCCCCGACACCATCCGCAGCACGACGCGCCCGATCGTGCCGGCGACCGGACCGAACCGGCTCGCATTCCTGACCGCGGCGGAGCGGGGAGGGCGTCGCGCACGAAGGATCCGATATTCCACGGTGACGAAAATGCCGAGACCGACCAGCAGCAGCCCATAGACGTACCACCGGGGGTCGGTGAGCACCGGCAACAGCATGGACCACACCTGGGCCGGCAGGAAGAGCGTTCCCGCGGCCCCCAGCACGCCCAGCGGGAGGAGCATCAGCAGGAGGAGCCTGAGGACGCCCCGGAAACGGCATGCCGACGCGATGGCCAGGCACACGGCCGCGAGGATGCCGACACACAGCAGGGTATAGACATCAACGGTGCGCGCGAGCGTCAGCGTCAGCAAGCGATACAGGTGACTGCCGGCATACAGGAGACACGCCGGATCGTGCCAGCAGAGATAGACGCCCATCGTCACCCCCGCCGGCGTCCCCAGCACGATCGGCCATAACCACCAGTGCTTCATCATACGATAGACACCCCCCGCCACCATGGCGCTGTCCCGCTCCAGTACAAAGCGTCCCGGCGCGGGGAACCGGAGAGTGCCCTACGGCGAAGAGGACGCGTACCGCGGCGAGAGCCACAGGTACCCGCGCCGCAGCAACTCCGCGACATCGTGCGAGGTTTCCCCCATGACTCCGTCGCCGACCCTGGAGCCCGCTGCAGCGGCGTCCCCGTCGCCGATCTTCGCCAGCGCCTGCTTCACGTGTCCGCGCCTGCCCGGCACGTGATGGTTGGTCCCATCATCGCCTCCATTCGTGATACCGGATGGGCGATACCGACCAGAATGATAACCATTATACCAGACAAACAGCCCGCGCAGGAAAACAAGTGCTTGCCCGATTTATCAAGGCATTGATGAGCTGAAAAAGCAGGAAGATCCCCCCATGATGCCGTAAGTGCTCTTCGTCTTGAATATAAATGTGCGTCTGTGCGTGAGACATTTCCACGGGAGGCACCACCATGCAGCTCCTCTTCGAATCCAACCTGCATATCGGCGCCATGGAAGGCAAGATGCGCTGGGTGCAGGGACGGGCGGAGGTGCTGCCCGAGCCGGTGATCGTCGGCGACACCTATGCCGACCGCGCCGGCATCTCCGTGACCACCGTGCTGCGGGACGGCGGGCGCTACCGCATGTGGTACTGGGGCATCCCCGAGGAGTGGGGCGGCGAGGACGTGGGCTACGCCTGCTACGCGGAGTCGGATAACGGGCTGGACTGGACGAAGCCGGCGCTCGGCCAGGTGGACATCGGCCACGGGCCGAACAACGTCACCCACCTCGGCGCCACCGCTTTCCATGTCTTCATTGACCCCGATTCGCCGCCGTCGCACCGCTACCGCGGGATGATTCATATCGCCCCGGAGCACGAGCAGCACCATTTCGGCAACACCCACCGCGGCTATTACACCGCGCACTCGCCCGACGGCCTGCGCTGGGAATTCGACTCCACCGACCCCACCTGGTGGGATGGCGACGTCATCTCCGGCGTCTACCACCCCGGCCAGCGGCGCGGGCTGGTGGCGCTGAAGCGCAACCCCCGCTACCACGGCATCCCGCGGCGCGCGCTGTGGAACGCCGAGCTGGTGGATGGCCGGTGGTCGGACTGCTGGCGCGCGCTGATGCCCGACGAGTTCGACGACATCTGCGCCCTGGCGCGCGGCTACGCCAGCGGCGATTACTACGGCCTCAGCATGCAGCCGGCGGGGATGGCCACCGTGGGCTTCCTGCAGCAGTTCCGCCACAGCCTGCCGCGCTCGCCCTTCCCAAACTGGGAAAACGGCGTCTTCGGCGTCACCGATATCTCGCTCGTCTACCAGGAATCCGCCCGCGCCTGCTGGCAGCACGCCCCCGGCCGCCGGGATTTCCTGGCCTGCCGGCCCGGCACCTTTTACCAGGGGGGCATCTACCCGGCCTCCGGCGTGGTGGAGGTGGGCGACGAGCACTGGCTCTACTTCGCCGGCCAGGGGCAGACCCACGGCTGGTATATCAACAACCACTGGACGCTCCAACCGCGCTGGAAAGACGCCATGCGCGCGGAGGGCACGGTGGCGCAGACCGGCGTCGCCCGCTGGCCGAAATGGCGCCTCTTCGGCTACACCGCCGACCCCGAAGGCGCCCTCACCCTCACCCTGGGCGAACTCGCCGAGCCCAGCACCCTGCTGCTGAATTATGAGACCGAAGCCACCGGCAGCATCCGCGTCGAGCTCCCCGGCGCGGACGGCTATACCCTGGACGACGCCATCCCCCTGGACGGCAGCCACCTCGCCGCCCCCGTCGCCTGGAAAACCGGCCCCGTCATCCCCGCCCGCCCCGGCCAGCAGACGACGGTGAAGCTGCACCTAGAACGGGCGACGGTGTGGGCGTATGATGTTCAGCCCGTACCCGCGTAGGGACACGCGCTGCGGCGCGACCGAGGTCGGCTTCCAGCCGGTGCGCTACCCTCAATGCCCGCATCCCGCCAGCACCTATCAAGATCCGCCTCTATAGGTATTGACACCTCCATATCTTGTGCTAATATATTAGCAGAGGACGCGCTCTCCGCGGGATGAGGCGTCGGAAGGAGGCCGATCATGCCGGAGGAGGCCCCCCTGGACCTGGGACGCCGGGAACGGCAAATCATGGAGGTGGTCTACCAGCGCGGGCAGGCCACCGTGGGCGAGGTGCGCGAGGCGCTGGAGGATCCGCCCAGCTATTCCGCCGTCCGCGCCTTCATGAATATCCTCGAAGAGAAGGGGTATCTCACCCACGAGCAGGTCGGCAACCGGTATGTCTACCGCCCCACGCACCCCCGCGATGCGGCGGGGAAGGCGGCGCTGAAGCGGGTGCTGTGGACGTTCTACGAAGGGTCTATCGCCAACTCGGTGGCAGCCCTCCTCGATGCCGAATCGCTCTCCCCCGAAGAACTCGACGAACTCACCCGCCTCATTGTGCGCGCGCGGGAGGAGGGTCGGTAACCATGATGCATCTTCTTGCCACCCACAGCGCAACCTGGTTCCCCTGGCTGCTCGACATCCTGCTGAAGAGCGCCGTGCTGCTGGCGCTGGCGGGGATGGCCGTCCTCGCCTGCCGGCGCGCGTCGGCGGCGCAGCGGCATCTCGTTTGGACGCTGGCGGTGGTCGGCGTGCTGCTGCTGCCGGTGCTCTCGGCGACGCTGCCCGCCTGGCACGTGCTCCGCTGGGCGCCGGGGATGCCGACGCCGCCACAGATGCGCACCCCGTCGCCCGTCGCCGCCGCGCCATTGATGGACTCCGCTGTCTCGCGGGAACCCACCCTCCCTTCACGGGAACCGCGAATCACGCCAGCCACAAGCGCAGACGCACCGGCGATGGCGCCAACAGGTGAACAGGCCGTGCAGCCGATCCAGGCAACCGCCCCCGCGTCTCCTGCTCCGTCGCGACCATCCGTGCCGTGGCCGGTCTGGGCCATGCCGGCCTGGGGCATCGGCACGATATTGGTGCTGGCATGGATGCTCTACGGGTACATCCTGGCGCATCGCCTGCGCCGTCGCGCGCGCCCCGCGCCGCCGGCATGGGCCAGCGAGATGCCCGCGGGGGTGCGTATCCTGGTGAGCGACGACATCGCGGTCCCGGTCGCCGTCGGCCTCCTGCGTCCGGCGGTGCTTCTTCCCACGCAGGCCGAAGATTGGCCGGAGGAACGCCGCCGCGTCGTGCTGCTGCATGAGCTGGCGCACATCCAGCGCGGCGACATGCCGGCACAGCTCCTCGCGCAACTGGCCTGCGCCGGGTACTGGATGCATCCCCTCGTGTGGGTGGCGGCATACCGGATGCGCGTCGAGCGCGAGACGGCCTGCGATGACGTGGTGCTCGGCACGAATGTGCGCGCGGCTGACTACGCCGCGCACTTGCTGGCCATAGCCGGCGTCCTGCGGGAACGGCGCCTCGCGCCCGCAGCCGGCATTGCCATGGCACGGTCGTCGAAGCTGGGGAAACGGGTGAAAGCGCTGCTCGATGCACGGCGGAACCGGCGCAAGGTGACGGCAGGGGGCGTGATGGTGACCGCGCTCCTCATGTTGCCGCTGCTGGTGACCATCGCGCTCGCGCAACGGCCCGACGACGAGCTCTTCCGGTCCGCGATAGCGAAAATTGAGGACGCCGTCGCCCTCACTCCCGCCGCCGGCGCCGGCTTGACGATCACGCTGGATGATCGTCAGACAACCGCCGATACGCCGGCCGCACAGGCGTTGAAGGTGCGTGATACGGACCTGCTGTTGCTGGTGAATGCGCTCTGGAAGGCTGGCGCAACGGCCATCACCATCAATGACCAGCGCATCGGCCCGGCGACGGCGATTCGGGCCACGCACGCGGTCATCACCGTCAATCAGCAACCGATTGCCGCGCCCTACATCATTCGCGCGCTTGCGCCGGCCGCGGCCGTGCAGGCGGTGAACGTGAAGGGGGGCATCCTCGATCAACTGCGGCAAACGAACATCGTGGACAGAGTAACACCAGTGGCCGCGCTCCGTCTCCCCGCCGCGCCTGCTCTGCCGCCGGTGCATGCCGTGCAGCCCGTGCCGTCAACCCGTGACGGCCTGCTGGCGGCCTGGGCGGGCACCGTGCCGTTGACCGGGGCAGGGATGGTCATTGACCTGAACGGCACGACAGCCCACCCACTCCACGATGCCGATCTGTTGCAGATCGTCAATGCACTGCGCTTCGCCGGCGCGGAAGCCATCACCATCAATGCGCAACGCATCGGGCCACGCACGGTCATCTCGGCGGCGGGGGGAAAGATCACCGTGGATGGCGTGCCCATCAGGGCGCATGTTCGGATTCTGGCCATCGGCAGCCCCGGGACGCTGTCGCGGCAGATGGACGCGTATACCAAGCCAGGCGGCGGCAGCGTCGTCCGGTCGTATACGCCGATGGAACGTGCGGTGACGGCGCCGGCGCTGGTGGGAAGCCCGTGGTCGCTCACCCCCGAAGACCCCGCCTACCCCAAAGCGACGATCACCGTGAAGGGCGACGCGTATGCCGCTATGCCGATCTGGGCGAGTATCGGCTTTCCGCCGGGATTCGACCTGTATCGCCTCAATTTACGCTATCCCTTTGCCTATGAACCCTGGTTCACCTGGGGCTATGATTGTGAAGTGACGCGCGATGGACAGCCGTTACCGAGGCGGACGCCGAATACCATCACCCACGGCATGATCATCAATGGCCTGGGGTGGGGATCAGCCGCACCTTCCACTTCACCGACCGGCCGTCTGCCCCTGCATCTCTTCTATCGCTTTGATCGTCCCGGCACATATCGCATCCGGTTCGTGCTGCATGATGAGCACTGGATAGGACCGGGCATCATCTCGAAACGCGCCGACGGCACGGTGGTGGAAAGCAAGGTACTGCTGGTGTCGGAATGGCAGGATTTGGTCGTGAAGCCCTATACCGCGGCGCAGCGGCAGGCCTGGCAGCAGCAACAGGTGGCGAATCCACCGACAGACACCGGCCTGCTGGTCGGCGACTACCTGCCTTCGCTGCTGGCCAGTCCTGACAGCGTCGTGCTGCCCGCCATCAAGAAAGCCGCCGCGCATCGCGATCCCCTCGTGCAGGGATTTGCGAAGAAATGCCTGCTCTACTTCGCTAACGCCGAAGTCTCACAGCCGACGCCAGGTGCCCCTTAGCATGGCCTGGTCGTCTCACTGGAGTGTGCGAAATCGTATGCAGCCGGGCAGCCAGTTCGCATTACAGTGCGTGAGAAGAGCGTTGGGGAATACCGTTGCGCGCGTCGCGCACTTCGTCACTCACGTCCAGATGCGGCTGACGAAACCGGCGAAAGGGCACGATACGAAAGAAGAGATGGTCTTCTCGGCTGAGGCCCTCGCTGGATTACGGAAAGAAGCTGGCCCGGTTCTCCGGTCAGGTGACGATGCAGATCGCGGGACGCCGTATTACGGTGGTGGGCGTCGTGCAATACGACTTGACCAGCGGATCGCTCGATATCCGGAAGATGACGCCAGAAGAGGTCATCGTGTTGTGACCGGGCCGGGCCGGCCTTGCCGCGGTCGAGGAGGGGTGACCGCGCCTTCAGCGAGGGCAGACCGGTGGCCTGCCGGTATAGTCCCGCCCCTCACCGAAACCTTGGCAGCAATGCCGCTTTATCTTTGGGCTGTTCCACCTTACTCAGGTCAACACAGTAGTGCTTGTGGGTGATGATGAAGCGGCGCTCGTCAGGGAGATAAAAGAGGCTGGTGTCGGGAATCCAGTCCGCGCCGTGGGATTCATGCATGTCGTAGAAAAAGACATAGCCGTCGGCAGTGACGCCGACGCGGCCATCGGTCCAGCGGTCGGAAGAAAGCTTTGCCACCCGCGCCGTAGTAGCCGTCTTATCCGCCGCCAATGCCTGCAGTTCGTGCTTCATGCAGCGAATATGGTTGGCTTTGAGTAACTGTGGGGTAGCCACGGCTGCGCCGATCAGCACCACGACAGCAATAAGCACAACCTGTACGATGCGCAGCCGGTTCATCGCGGGCCCTCCTGACCGAATTAACTATAACGACTGCACAGGCAAGCGTCAATCGTATCTGTAGTCTGCACCCTCCGCGGCGCGTGTTTACGCACTTCTACACCGTGACCGAGGACGGTGTTGTCGGACACGGTTTCGTATGATGGCAACACGCGCCGCGGAGGGCGCGGACTACGGGCGAATCATGCGCTATTTCCAGTGTTGTGCGTTTGACACCGGTGCGGGCGACTCCTATACTGTCGCACAGATCGCTAGCCGAAGGAGCGTCCCATGCAGCCGCCCGCGCCCCATTTCCCCGTACCGTCCGACCGCCAGCTGCGCTGGCACGCGCTGGAGTTTTATGGCTTCCTGCACTTCACGGTGAACACTTTTACCGATCAGGAGTGGGGGTACGGCGATGAGAGTCCGAGCGTTTTCAACCCGACGGCGCTGGACGCGCGGCAGTGGGCGCGCGCCGCGCGGGACGCCGGGATGCGCGGGCTCATCCTCACCGCCAAGCACCATGACGGCTTCTGCCTGTGGCCGAGCCGTTTCACCGAGCACTCGGTGCAACACAGCCCGTGGAAGGGCGGCAAGGGCGACGTCGTGCGCGAGTTTGTGGACGCCTGCGCCGAATATGGCCTGAAGGCGGGGCTCTACCTCTCCCCCTGGGACCGCAACCACGCGGAATACGGCCGGCCCGCCTACGTGGAGTACTACCGCAACCAGCTCGAAGAGCTGCTGACGGGGTACGGCGAGATCTTTGAGGTGTGGTTCGACGGCGCCAATGGCGGCGACGGCTACTACGGCGGCGCGCGGGAGACGCGGCGGATTGACGCGCGGACGTATTACAACTTTCCCGCGCTGTGGGCGCTGGCGCGCGCGCGGCAGCCCAATGCCGTCCTCTTCAGCGACGCCGGCCCGGATATCCGCTGGGTGGGCAACGAGGCGGGCTACGCCTCCGCCACCTGCTGGGCGAAGATGCACCCCGGCGGCATCGCCCCCGGCACGGTGGACGATGTCAATCGCCTGGGCCGGGGCGAGGCGGACGGCGCCGAGTGGCGCCCGGCGGAGGTGGATGTCTCGCTGCGTCCGGGCTGGTTTTATCACCCGCGCGAGGCGCCGCGCGCGCTGGACGAGCTGGTGGCCATCTACGACGCCAGCGTGGCCCGCGGCTGCTGCCTGCTCCTCAACATCCCGCCCGACCGCCGCGGCCGCATCCCCGATGAGGATATCGCCCGCCTGCGCGCGTTCCGCCGGGTCATTGACGCCCGCTACGCCCATGACGCCGCCGCCGGCAAAACGGCGACCGCCAGCGAGGTGCGCGGCGACGATCCCGCCTTCGCCGCCGCCAGGGTGACCGACGGCAACCCGGAGACCTACTGGGCGGCCAACGACGACACCCGCGCGGCGACGCTGACCGTTGATCTGGGTGAGGCCACCCGCGTCAACGCCATCCGCCTGGAAGAATACCTCCCCCTCGGCCAGCGCGTGGAGCGCTTCGCCGTGGACGTGCGCGTGTGGGACCAGTGGCTGGAGACCGCCATCGGCACCACCATCGGCGCCCGCCGCATTCTCGCCTTCCCGGCGCTGACCACGAGCCAGGTGCGCGTCCGCATCCTCGGCGCCCAGGCGTGCCCGACGCTCAAGCGGGTGGCGGTGTATGCGGTCGCGTAGCCGCCTCCCCTGCATCGCGGGGAGGGGGCGCGCTCGCCCATCGCGCGCCCGTGCCCGGTCGCGGTGGCTCCTTCAGCAGCAGGAAGCCGAGGGCGCTGAGGCCGGCAAGAAGGCCGCCGGCGAGAATGAGGAGGCGGATGCCGAAGAGCGGTTCCAGCGCGCCGAGGACGAGGGTGCTGAGGGTCAAGAGGCCGGCGGCGGCGGATTTGTGCAGCGAGAAGGCGGCCGTCTGCGTGCACTGTCCGGCGGCGCGGCTGACCCACATGCTGGTGGGGGCGATGAGGAGCGTGGTGAGCGGCACGAAGAGCACGAGGCCGATGACCGCCGTCGGCAGCCAGGGCAGGAGGCCGATGAGGATGGCGCTGAACGCGGCGGCCAGTCCCACCCCGACGTGCAGCACGCGCAACGAGACGCGGTCGAGCACGAAGCCGGCTGCCAGGGTGCCGAGGAGCGCGGCCACCCCGGCGACCGCGCTCAACTGGCCGAATTGCTGGTGCGTCTGCCCCAGCTCCCGGGTGAAATAAATCGCCGCGAAGGTGCCCACCCCTGCCATCAGATTGCTCCAGAGCTGCGAAAGGAAGACGAAGGTGACGAGCGGCCGTTCGCGCAGCCCGCTGAGGTAGGTGTTGGCGAGGCGCGCCAACTCCGCCTTCACGCTGCCCAGCGGCGGCGGCACGTGCTCCTTCGGGTAGAACCAGAGGATGGCGGCGGCGACCACCAGCGCGGCGGCGAAGACGAGGAAGACGGGGCGGTACCCGCCCCACACCAGGCTGAGCCAGGTGGCCACCACCGGCGCGGCGATGCCGGCGGCGGTGGCCACGCCACGGTAAATGGTGTTGGCCAGCCCCTGCCGCGCGGCGGAGATGGCCTGGGTGAGGGTATTCATGTTCAGGAAGACGGTGCTGACCAGCCCGCCGAATACCGGCATGATGAAATAGATCGTCCGTTCCGGTCCGCAGCAGAGCGCCACCATGATGACCGCCACCCCGAGCATGGAGAGCGCCCCCAGCAGGCGCTGCCCGAACCGGTCGGAGAAGGGGCCGAGGATGATGATCCCGGCGAGGATGCCGATGATGCGCAAGGCGCGCAAATCTGCCCAGTCGCTGGCGGTGAGCCCCAGTTCGGTGGTCGCCCACAGCGGGAGGACCACCTCTGTCCCCACTGTGAACAGGCTGAAAAAGGCGGTGGTGAGCGCGACCACCGCCATCCGCCGGCGCCCCTGGGTGGACAAGAGCGCCTGCGCGCGGGTGAAGACGGGATGTTGCGGAAGTTCGATGGCCATAACCGTGTCACTAAGATCACTTCCACCCCGCGTCGTCCGGTTCCTGTTCTCGTGGGAAAAAGCCGCGGCGGCATTGATGCCTGCCGCCGCGTAGCCTGTACAGCCCTTCTGCCGCGTAGGTGTCTTCCGGGAGAGGCCGCTGGGCACGCTCACTTGGCCCCGCGGATAATCGTCACCGGGTCGGCGGCGGCGGCGCGGCGGACGGGGAGGAGGCTGGCGAGGGCGCTGATCAGGATGGCGATGGCCGCCGGAAGCAGGTAGATGGGCGGCGTGGTGAGCATGGTAAAGGTGGAGGCGGTGGTGAGCTCCCCTTCTCCGCGCAGCTCCACGCGGCTCAGCGCTTCGATGGCCAGCGCCGCCAGTCCCATGCCCACCAGGCCGCCGGCGATCCCCATCAGCAGGCCTTCCGCCAGGAAGATGCGGGCGATGACCCGCGCGGAAGCGCCCAGGGCCTTGAGGATGCCGATATCCCGCTGCTTCTCCAGGACGAGGGTGATGAGGCCGTTGGCGATGCCGAAGCCGGCGATGACGACGATGAAGGCGATCATCACCGATGTCATGGTATTCTGCAGGCGGAAGACGGCGAAGAAG
The DNA here is from genome assembly GCA_029553475.1 of Armatimonadota bacterium. Taxonomy (GTDB): domain Bacteria; phylum Armatimonadota; class Hebobacteria; order CAIYQO01; family CAIYQO01; genus JAKIYB01. Next base: position 16,302 of record JAKPKV010000165.1, on the reverse strand, counting down.
CTGGCGCTCACCTCCTGCCAACTGCGCGCGCGCAGCCGGGTGACGTCCTGAATCGCCGCCGCCACCGCCGGCGCCTCGTCCACCGCCGCCACGCGCACGGCGAGCTGGCTCACGGCGGAGGGGGCGTCGAGCAGCGCCTGTGCCAGCGGCAGGTTCACGTAGACGAGCTGCTCATCTATCTGGCGGATGCCGGACTGGTACAGCGCCACGACCCGCGCCGTGCGGCGGCGATCCGCGGCGGCGATGAGGGTGACGCGGGCGCCGACGGGGATGCCCAGGTTCTTCGCCAGCTCAAAGCCGAGGATCGCTCCCGCCGGCGAGGTCTCCAGGTCACCGTGCGCGTGCCGCACGTGCTCCTCCCAGGCCAGCGCGCGGCGCTGCTGGCGCGGGAGGATGCCGGTGAGCGCGACCGGCTGCCCGCGCGTGCCGTAGCGTAACAGCGCCCGCCCCACGAGCTGCGGCGCCGTCGCCCGCACCCCCGGCACGGCGGCGATGCGCGTCATCAGGGTGCGGTAGTTGGTGATGGGGCGTTCCGCCTCCGGCGGCGGACGCCGGCTTAGGCTGATAAGGGTGTCCTCGCGACGGGGCATGGCGGTTGCCGGGCGGGCACGGTCCGCGCGCTCACCTTCCACCACCACGTTCGGCGTGGTCTCAATCACGCTCGCGATAAACTGCCCCTGCAGGCCGAGCAGCATGGAGGCCATGGCGGACATGACCGCCACCCCCACCGCCATCCCGGCCACGATGAGCAGCGTGGAGCGCAGCCTGGCGAGCAGGTGACGCAGGGCGATGAAGAGGAGAACGCCCATCACTCAGCCCCCCGGATCACCGGCAGCGGGTCCGCCGTCGCCGCCCGCCACGCCGGCAGCAGGCTGGCGACAAGACTCACCAGCAGGCCGAAACCGCCGGAGAGGAGGTAGACGCGCGGCACGCGCAGCATCGGGAAATATTCGACGGAGATGGGCGTCTCGCCCACCATGCGGATGGGAAAGGGGATGCTCGCCATGATGGCGATGCCCGCCGCCCCCAGCAGGAGCCCGACGGCCACGCCCACCAACCCGATGAGCAGGCCGGTGGCGAAGAAGATGCCGGCGATCTGCCGCGGCGCCGCGCCCAGCGCCTTGAGGATGCCGATATCGCGCATCTTCTCGCTCACCGCCAGGATGAGGGTGTTGGCAATGCCGAACCCCGCCACCACCATCGTCAATCCGACGACCAGGTAGATGATCAGCGAGAGGGTGGTGAAGAGATCGAGGAAGCCGGTGTTCAGCTCTCGCCACGTGCGCGCGGTGTAGGGAGTGCGCGCCTCGATGGCCCGCGCCACCGGCGCGGCGTCCGCCAGCGTCGCCGTGCGGACCGCCAGGGCGCTCACGCCGCGCTGGTCCAGCAGTTGCTGGGCGGTGCGCAGGTTCACGTAGGCCCGTACCGCATCAATCTCCTCCAGCTCGGCGGCGTAGATGCCCACCACGCGCAGGCGGCGGCTGATGCCCTGCTGGCTGATGAGCGTGACGCGGTCGCCTGGCTCCGCGCTGAGGTGAAAGGCGAGAATGGTGCCGAGAATGATGCCGTCCGGGCTGCGCGCCAATGCCTCCGGCGAGCCGGATTCCAGCCGCTGGTGAAAGCCCGTCACCCGCGCCTCGCGCCCCGGCTCGATCCCGAGCAGGCTGACGCCTTCACGCAGGTCGCCGTTGACGATCAGCCCCTGCCCGGTCACGATGGGCGCCACCGCCACCACGCCGGGCAGGGCGGCGATGAGCGCTTCCGCGCGACGGGGATGCTCCAGCGTCTCTTCTTCGTCGGGCACCGGCAGTTGCCGCACCGCGAACAGCGGATTGCCGTAGGCGCCCAGCGCGCGGCGCAGCGGCCCCGCCGGGTCCGACAGCCCCGCCCGCGTCTGCGTGACGGTCACAGCCGGCGTGCTCTGCAGCATGCGGGCAATGAAGTAGTTGAGGAAGCCGCCGATATACGACTGCATGATGGCGACAATCATCACTCCCAGCGCCACCCCGGTGAGGGTCAGCGCCGTCTGGCGCGCCCGCGCGCCCAGGTATCGCAGCGTAATCCAGATGGAGACGGCCATGCCTCATGGTAACGGGTTCCGCCGCTGCCACGCCGTTCACCGCCATACCATCCCAGGCACCGTATCGCGACAAATGGCGGGCGCAGACGGATGACGATGACGATGACGATGACGACCTACGGTCCCTGCACGCGCGGGGCGACGGCGTCTCGCCCGCCAGAGAGAGGCTACTCGATCACCGCGCGCAGCTCCGCCACCGCGGCGCGGACGGCTTCCAGCTCGCGCCGCAGCGCCGCCACCTCCTCTTCCAGCGCGCGCAGGCGGTCAGCGCGGGGCGCGGCGGCTTCCCCTGCCTCCGCTCCGCTGGGTTCGCCGGCCAGCAGATGGGCGTAGCGCGCTTCGCGGCGGCCGGGCTGGCGGGGCAGCGTCGTCACCAGCGGCGCGTCCGCGCGCCCGCGCAGACCGTCCAGCAGCGTCTCCACCTCGTCCGCGTTCAGCGTCACGCCAAAACGCTCGATGCGCCCGCGCAGCTCGCCCGCCGTTTGCGGGCCGCGCAGCATCAGCTCGCAGAGCAGCGCCGTCTCCGCGTCGGTGGTCTCGTAGGCGTCGGCGAAATACTGCCGGTATTTGGTGGCGCGGGCGTCGCGCACCACGTGAGTGAGCGCCTTCTCGCGCAGTCCCGCCAGCGCGTCCAGCACGGTCGCCTCGTCATAGGCGGTCACCGGGTCGCGGTTCGATTTTTGATTGCAGGCGTTCACCAGCGCGTGCAGCGTCAGCGGGTAGTATTCCGGCGTCGTCGCCGCTTTCTCCACCAGCGCGCCGAGCACGCGTACTTCCGTCTCGGATAATGGCATGGGTCCCATGAAGCTCCTCCAGCGAGCTGATCGCGGATCACCGCGTCATTGGTTGGCTTTGATCATCAGCCCCACCCCCACGGCGGCGCCCAGCACGTTGGGCAGCCAGGCGGCGAGCCACGCGGGCATGCTGCCGGTGTCGCCGAGCATGGACAGGTAATGGGCCACGAAGTAGTAGATGATGATGAGCAGCAGGCTGATGCCCAGCCCCACCGCCGAGCTGGTGCGGTGATGGCGCAGGCCCAGCGGCGCGCCGATGAGCGCGAAGACGAGGCAGGAGAAGGGCACGGCGTAGCGGCTGGCCAGCTCCATGCGCAGCTCGTTGATCGCGAATCGGTCGGCGCCAAGGGCGTAGAGGCGGACGATCCGCTGGCGTAGCTGCACGGCGGAAAAATCCTCCGGCCGCTGGCGCGCGGCGTCCAGATCGAAGGGCGACTCTTTGATGATGGCCGCGTAGGACTGCAGATTCAGCCGGGGGCGACTGCCCACCGGGTAGAGCGCGTAGTTGCGTTCCGGCGCGCCGGGCCGCACCATCCACGCGCTGGCGTTTTCGAACTGCCAGCGGCCGGCGGCGAGGTCGTAGACCGCCGATGCCGCGTAGATGAAGACCGCCGGCGCGTTGCGCTCGCGGTAGATGAGCTCCACGCCCCGCATCCGGCGCAGTTGCACGTCGAGGTGTTCCGCGCGGAGTGAATACCGGTAGGTCTCGCCTTCCCGGTGGTCATAGCTGATGGGCCGGCTGGTCTGTACCGCCATCAGCGCGACGCCGCGCAGGCGGTTTGACTCCTGCCGGGCATAGGGCATGAAGCGGTCGGTGATCCAGTACGTCATCGCGGTGACGAGCAGCGCGAAAAGCAGCGCCGGCGCCACGATGCGCAGAAAACTGATGCCCCCGGCGCGAATGGCGACCATCTCGCTGTCGGCGGACATGCGGTTGAAGACGAGGAGGATGCAGAGCAGGGTGCTCATCGGGAAGGCGTAGACGAGCAGGCCGGGAATCTGGTACCCGAGGATCGCCAGCGCCATGCCCGGCGCCACCCCCTGCTCGGCGATGAGCTTGATCAGATCGGGCAGCAGCTCCATCGCCATGAGCAATGCCATGAACATCGCCACGCCGAAGAGAAACGCGGCGGCAATCGCGCTGAGGATATAGCGATCGAGGATCGTCACCCTGGCCTCCCGGGTGCAGGGCACCCGCCTCCCTACTCTTCCCCATGTATGCCCGAATTCCTACCGAAACATGCGTGATGTGCATCTGCGGGCTCTCTACCGGCGCCTACCCCCCAACGTTGCACCTTTTCGCCAAACGGGGGGGCGCGTGCGCAAGACCGCGTGCGGCGTGCCGTCACACTGGGGACTGTCCCCCTGCACGTCGTGGTCAGGTGATCCACAGGGTTCTCGCCGGGACTGTCCCCAGTGTGACGGCTGCGTGCCTGACGACGAACGAGTTCTGGTGGCGCCGGCGGCAGGGTTTTTGCCGTGACATCCCGAACATAGACGTTGAGGATACCGACGAGTTGACAACGGCAATGACATCTCGCGAGCGATGGGTGGCGGCGCTGCACCTGCAGCCGGCCGACCGCTTCCCCTTCTGGCCCAAGATTGACCGCGCGTACCTGAAGGCGCAGGCGGCGCCGTTCACCGCCATGTCCGTCGCCGAGTTTCACGCCTGGCTGGGCAGCGACCCGCACCTGTGGACGCCGACGCTGGTGCATGAGATGCGCGCCACAACGCGCGTGGAGACGGCGCGCGAGGGCCTCTTTCAGAAGACGACCTATCACACCCCGCTGGGGCACGTCGCCGGCATACAGCAGTATAACCCGGCCACGCGTACCTGGCGCAACACCGCCTACCCTATCCACTCGCATGACGGGCTGGCGATCATGACCGCCTTTTACGAGGACGCGCGGCCGAAGCTGGACCGCGCCGCCTTCGAGAAGACGAAAGAGTTTTGCGCCACCGTCGCGCAGACGGCGGTCACCGCCACCTACGTGGGCATGACGCCGTTCCTGGAGCTGGTGCAGGGCATGCTGGACCCCCAGCGCGCCGCGGAGCTGCTCACCACCTATCCGCAGGACGTGGGGGTGTTGCTCGAAGCCATGCACCAGGTGATGGTGAAGCGCATGGACTACTGCTGCGCACAGAGCCCGGCCGACGTGCTCTACCTCATCGAGAATACCGCCGCCACCCCGCTGCCGCCGCCCATTTACCGCACGTTCTGCCTGCCGCATCTGCGCGTGTATGCCGAGATGGCCAGGCAGGCCGGCCGCCTGCTGGTGCTGCTCATCAGCGGGCAGGTGAAGGCGCTGCTGCCCGATCTCCGCGGGCTGTCCTTCTCCGCGCTGGAGGCGTTCACCACCCCGCCGGTGGGCGATGCCACGCTGGCCGAGGGCCGCGCCGCCTGCCCGAACACCTGCCTCATCGGCGGCGCCAACGCCCCGCTGTGGACGCGCCCGATGCTGGAGATCATCGTCGGCCTTGACGAGCAGTTCGACGCCCTCCCGCACCTGCGCGGCATCGTCATCACCTCCGGCGGCGTCATCACCCCGGACGCCGACCCGCACAAGCTGCGGGAAGTGGCCGAGTGGGTGCGCGCGTATCCGATGAAGTGATGTCTGTTACCGCAGAGCGCGCGGAGAGCGCAGAGGGGCATTGGATATTATCAATGTGCCCTCATCTACGCTTCTCTGCGTCCTCTGCGCGCTCCGCGGTGAGCACCATAACGAGAGGAGTCCCCTGATGAAAGCCATCATGGTCATGTTCGACTCGCTGAACCGGCGCATGCTGGAGCCGTATGGGTGCGACTGGGTGCAGACCCCGAATTTCACCCGACTGGCGGAGCGGACGGCGTGCTTTGACACCAGCTACGTGGGCAGCATGCCCTGCATGCCGGCGCGGCGGGAGCTGCACACCGGGCGGTATAATTTTCTGCACCGCGGATGGGGGCCGATTGAGCCATTCGACGACTCCATGCCGGAACTGCTCAAGGAGCGCGGCATTTACACCCACCTGGTGAGCGACCACTACCATTACTGGGAGGAGGGCGGCTGCAATTACCACACCCGCTACAGTTCCTGGGAGATCGCGCGCGGGCAGGAGGGCGAGCCGTGGAAAGGCGACCTGCGCCCGCTGGAGATCCCGGAAACGCTGAACGGGCATGGCGGGCGCTGGGGCCGGCAGGACTGGGTGAACCGCCGCTACATGCGCGAGGAAGCCCGGATGCCGCAGCCGATGACCTTCAGCATGGGCGAGGAGTTCCTGCGCACGAACAGCGGGCAGGACAACTGGTTCCTGCACGTGGAAACGTTCGATCCGCACGAGCCGTACTTCGCCGCCGAGCGTTTTCGCGCCCTCTATCCGGACACGCAGTTGGGCGTCCACTTCGACTGGCCGCCGTATCGCCGCGTGCAGGAGACGCCGGAGCAGGTGACGCGCTGCCGGCACGAGTGCGCGGCGCTGCACAGCATGTGCGACTACTATCTGGGCCGCATCATTGACCTGATGGACGAGCTGGACCTGTGGAAGGACACCCTGCTCATCGTCAATACCGACCACGGCTTCCTGCTCGGCGAGCACGACTGGTGGGCGAAGTGCGCCATGCCGTTCTATGACGAAATCGCGCACACGCCGCTCTTCATCTGGGACCCGCGCTGCGGCGTGCGGGGTGAGCGCCGCACGAGCCTGGTGCAGACCATTGACCTGCCCGCCACGCTGCTGGAGTATTTCGGCGCGGCGCGCCCGGCGGACATGCAGGGGACACCGCTGGCGCGGACGGTGGCGGACGATACCCCGGTACGCGAGGCGGCGCTCTTCGGCCTGCACGGCGCCCACGTGAACGTCACGGATGGCCGCTACGTCTACATGCGCGCCCCGGCGACCGCGGAGAACGGCCCGCTGTATGAATATACGCTGATGCCCACCCACATGCGCCGCACCTTCGGCGTGGACGAGCTGCAGGACATCCGCCTCGCCGAGCCGTTTGCCTTCACCAAGGGGTGCCGCACCATGCAGATCGCCGCCCGCCCCTGGGCCGACGCCCACCAGTTCGGCACCCTGCTCTTCGACCTGGAGAGCGACCCGCGCCAGGAACGCCCGCTGCGGGATGCCGCCGTCGAAGCGCGCATGCTTGACCACATGGTTCATGTGATGCGGGAGCATGACGCGCCGGCGGAGCAGTACGCGCGGTTGGGGGTGGAGGCGGCTATCGAGGCGTAATGCCCATGAGCCGGGCACATACGAAACCGGGGGAATGTACCGATGCGCATCCTTTTTCTCGATCTCGACACCCTGCGCCCGGACCACCTGGGCTGCTATGGATATCACCGCGACACCTCGCCGAATATTGACGCCATCGCGCGCGGAGGGGTGCGGTTTGACCAGTACTACTGTTCGGACGCCCCCTGTCTGCCGTCGCGGGCGGCGCTGATGAGCGGGCGGTTCGGGATACACACCGGCGTGATGGGGCATGGCGGCACGGCGGCGGAGATGCGGATCGAGGGGCAGCCGCGCGGGTTCCGCGACCGCATGGCGCGCGAGGCGCTGCCGTACATCTTCCGCCGCGCGGGGATGCACACCGCCACCATCAGCCCCTTCGCCGAGCGGCACAGCGCCTGGTGGTTCAACGCCGGCTTCAACGAGGTGCATGACCACGCCGGCATGGGCGGCATGGAGAGCGCCGAGCACGTGACCCCGACGGTGCGGCAGTGGCTGCGGCACAACGCCGCCCGCGACGACTGGTTCCTGCACGTGAACTACTGGGACCCGCACACCCCCTACCGCGCCCCCGCCGACTTCGGCAATCCCTTCGCCGATGACCCGCTGCCCGCCTGGCTCACCCCGGAGGTGCTGGCGGAGCATCGGAAAATGGTCGGCCCGCACGGCGCGCGCGAGATCAGCATGTACCATAACACGCCGTGGGACGGCTATCCGCGCTACCTGGGCGAGATCACCGATATGGCCGATCTGCGGCACTTCATTGACGGCTACGACTGCGGCATCCGCTACATGGACGCCCACCTCGGCATGCTGTTTGACGAGTTGGACGCCCACGGCGCGCTGGACGATCTGGTCATCATCATCAGCGCCGACCACGGCGAGAATCTGGGCGAGCTGGGCATCTACGGCGAGCACGGCACCGCCGACGGCATCACCTGCCGCATCCCGATGATTCTCCGCTGGCCGGGGAAAGCCGCCGGGCACGTGGACGAGGGCCTGCACTACAACCTGGACCTGGCGCCCACCCTCGCCGAGCTGCTCGGCCAGCCGGCGCAGCCCGCCTGGGACGGCCGGAGCTATGCCGCCGCCCTGCGGGGTGACGCCTGCGGGCGCGAGGAGCTGATCCTCAGCCAGTGCGCGCACGTCTGCCAGCGCGCGGTGCGCTTTGGCCCATGGCTGTACCTGCGCACCTACCACGACGGCTACCACCTCTTCCCGCGGGAGATGCTCTTCAACCTGGCGGACGATCCGCACGAGCAGCACGACCTGGCGGCGGCGCGGCCCGACCGCTGCCGCGAAGGCGCCCACCGCCTGCTCGGCTGGCACGACGCCATGATGGCGACCCAGCAGGACGCGGCGGACCCGCTGTGGACCGTCATGCGCGAAGGCGGCCCCCTCCACGCCCGCGGCGCGCTGCCGGCATACTGCGCATACCTGGAGCAGTCGGAGCGCGGCTGGGCGGTGCCGCTGCTGAAGGAGAAACATCCGGGGGAGTTTTCGCCGTAGTTTTCCCCACAGGAGAGCCGCAGATGCCTACACGCGAGATCGAATGTCCCGATTGCGGCAAACGCATCCCGGCGGGCGCGCAGCACTGCCCCCGCTGCGCCTCTCCCCTGCCCGGCACGATGACGCTGCGGGAGGCGTTCACTGATCCACAATTCAACCCCGGGCGTTTCGACCTGCGCAGACTGCGCTGGCCGCACCGTGCGCTGCTGATCTTGCTGGTCGTCGGCATCCTGATCTGCTTTTCCTGGCTGGGTGAGCCGATAGATGATCTTCCCCTCGACCGGGAATCGCTGTTCATCCTGGCGTGCGTCCTCATCGCCATCGGCATCCTGGTCGGTATCCCGGCGGGAATGTATGTGCTCGTGAAGTGGCTGCTGAAGCGACGGGCGCGTATCTTTCGTAGAGAAGAGTGATGTATGCCTATTCGGCGCTTCCCTGACAATCCCATCATCACCCCGCACATGGATACGCGGATGGGCGCGAATATCAACGGGCCGTCGCTGATCCGCGTGCCGGAGTGGCTGCCGAATCCGCTGGGGCGCTATTACCTGTATTTCGCGCATCACCACGGGCAGTATATCCGGCTGGCGGTTGCCGACCGGCTGGTGGGGCCGTGGCGCACCTACGCGTCGGGAGTGCTGCCGGTGGAGGGAACGGGGTGGGACCATCACATCGCCTCGCCGGACGCGCATATTGACGAGGAGCGGCGGGAGATTCGCCTGTATGTGCACCGGCCGATGGCGGGCATCGAGCCGGACGCCTTCAACGGGATTCAGCGGTCCTTCGTCGCCCGCTCGACGGACGGCCTCACCTTCACCCTCGGTACCGAGGTGCTCGGCGCGCCGTATTTTCGCGTCTTCCGCCGGCAGGGATGGTGGTACGCGCTGGGCATGCCGGGGATCTTCTACCGCTCGCGCGACGGCGTGACGACCTTTGAGGAAGGCCCGACGCTTTTCACCAGCGATATGCGCCATAGCGCGCTGCGGCTTGACGGCGACCGGCTGACCGTCTACTACAGCAACGCCCACGACTGCCCGGAGCGCATCCTGCACAGCGTCATCGAGCTGACGCCCGACTGGCGGCAGTGGCAGGCAAGCGCGCCGGAGGTCGTACTGGAACCGGAGACCGACTGGGAGGGCGCCGACCTGCCGTTGGAGCCGTCCGTGCGCGGCTGGGCGCCCGAACGCGTGCGCCAGCTTCGCGACCCGGCGATTTATCGCGAGGACGGCCGCACCTACCTGCTTTACTCGGTCGCCGGCGAGCACGGCATCGCCATCGCGGAACTGATAAAGTAGCGTACCAAGCCATCTCGTTCGTAGTCAGGCACGCCGCTCCGCTGCGGGTTATTTCGCCAGCGGCACGATCTCCACGTCATCCACCCACACCGTGCCCTTCCCCTTCGGGTCCAGACGCAGGTACCAGGAGTGGGCGTGGCGCGGCATCTCCGTCTCGAAGCTGACGTAGGTCCAGTCGGAAGGGCCGTTCAGCGTCACCGCGCCCATGGTGTGCTTCACCTCGCGGGGTTTTTGGTAGACGACGAAATCGGTGCTGATGGCGACGGTGCCGACGAAGTCCTGACTTTTCACCCAGGCGCCGATGCGGTAGCGGGGGGCCAGGTAGGGCCCGGTGCGGTAGGAAGGGCCGATGCGCGCGCTGGGCACGTCGCCATACATGCCCCGATCCCGCATGTCCTCGCCGCGGATGCGCATGCTGATGCCGTCGCGGCGGCCGGCCGCGCGGTCAATGGCGTAGGTGCCGAACCAGCGCACCAGCGAGTCGCCGCTGGCCGCCGGAACGACCTGGTCGAAACGGTTCACCGGCTCGGTATGGGCGAAGTTGACGGTGGCCAGCGGGTTATACTGCGACTCCACCAGGATGCCGCGCTGGATGGCTTGCTCCATCTCTTCCGGCGTCCAGGCGTACCACTTCGCGCGGCCGGTGAAGACGTCGCCCGCCTTCGCCCGCGGCACGGCGGCGTTCGGAGGAGCCACCGTCGGGGTGAAGTGCAGATCCAGCCCCCAGTGGCAGTAATCGCCGTAGTAGTCGTGCTCGTTGTCGGCGGGCAGCTCGATCGCCAGCGCCCAGCGGTCTATGCGATGCGCCCAGAGCCCGCCCTTCTTCAGCACCAGCTTCTCCCAGGTGGCGCCGAAATTCTTATGCTCGTGATTCGCCGGGAAGGCGGCGAATTTCCCATCCGCGCGCAGGAAGACCGCGTAATTCTCCGATGTCCGGCAGGTCGGGATTTTGTCCGTGGCCGGCGCGACGGACTGGTAGAAGAGCGGGTCGAGCAGGTTCAGGCTCCACTTGCTCAGCGTGTCGTCCTTTTCAATCGTCACCGTCACCCGCTGGTCCCAGAGATAGCCGCGTCGGGGGTCGTAGGAGAGCGTCCACTCCGCCACGTCGGTGAACCCGCCCTCCTTCGCGTCGGTCAACACGACCGAGAAGGCCAGCGTCTCGCCTTCCCGCGTCACCTGCAGCGGCCCGCCCCGCTGGCGGCCGGCGATGTCGTTCCAGCAGGCGCCGACGTGGCTGATGCACAGCGGCATGAGGCCGGGCACGAACTTCATCTCGCACAGGTCGCCGCCCTCGCCGCCGTCCGTGGCCTTATACCAGGCAATCGGCTCATCGCCATCGAAGATATATTGCCGGCCCACCCATTCGCGCACGCGAAAATCCGGCGTGTGCGCGGGGACGGCGGCGGTGATCGGCTCCGCGCGCTGCACGGCCAGCTTGCTGAAGGCCACCCGGCTCTCGCGCACGCCCAGCCCGACGCGCCCGGCGAGCAGCGGCTCCACCGGATCGGCATAGCGCAGCACCTCCTGGCCGTCCACGCTGACGATGATCCAGCGCCCGCTGGCGGTGACCGCCAGCGCGTAGTCGGTAGCCGGTTTGAACGGGAACGGCTTCACCTGCACCACGCCGCCGTGGGTCTTCCACAGCTCCAGGTGGCCGTAGCCGCTGGAGAGGCGCACCATGTAGTAGTCATCCGGCCCCTGGTAGCGCACGATGATGCCGGCATCGCTGCCGATGGCCTCGCGCCCCCACTGGTAATTGAAGAACACCTCGCCGGGCCGGTGGCCGTCCAGCGGCGCGGGGGAGAGGATGCGCACCGTCGTCGTGACCGTGTAGTCCGTCCAGCGCGCGTCGCCGGCCACCGCCAGCCGCCAGAGCGGGACGTAGCGCACGGCGAAATAGGTCCAGGCGTCGTCCACGTGGTCATCCAGCGCGGCCTCCGGCAGCGAGCTTTTCACCGGGCTGGCGCCGATGAAGAGCGCCTTTTCCGACCGCCAATCCACTCCCTTGAGCGTGTTGAATGAGAAGGCCATCCGGTTGGCGGGCCCACTGAGTTCCCGACCCGTGCCCGGCTCCAGCGGGGTGAAGTGGCGGACGAAGTCATACCCGGTGCGGCACGTCAGCAGCGGACCGGCGCAGGCGAGGGCAGCGGTCATCAGCAGCAAGAGCACGGACAGTGACGGACGCATGAGATGCTCCTTTGCACGGGGACGTGTTACTGCATGAGACACCGGGCGCCGGGGAACGTTTCCCGATCTTCGCGCGGGGAGACGAGGTTTGGGCCGAGTACATGCTCTTTGCCACATGACTCCCACTTTGCTCGGTATCCGGTTGATCGGCCCGCTCCGGCCAGTCCACGCAGGTGGACTTCGTTTCTCCAGCCCCGGATTTCAATCCGGGGGACGGAAGCCTACCGATGCATAGCCCACCAAAGCGGAAACAATGTGTCACAGAGCATCAACTCCGCGCCCCGAAGCACCGCGTGAAGAGCCGGCTGTACGGTCTCAACGAGCGTTATGGCGACGGACAGCGAAATTACCGTCGCGGCTGGCGGCGCTCTTCGGGCGTGGGGAGGAACTGGCGGGCGGGCATGTAGCGCAGGAGCGCCTCATTCGTCAGCTCGAGGTGGATGACGGTGAAGTCGGTGAGGTTGCGGGTGTAGAAGGTCACCTGAAAAAACAGGCGCTCCGCCTTCGCGCAGCGGCAGTTGCGCGGCCGGTAGGATGCGTAGCAGGCGGTGTAGATGTCGTGCTCGGTGGTCTCCGCGAGGTGGTCGAAGAGGGTGCGGCGGACGAAGTCGTCGTTGAGCGTATAGAGCAACTGGCGGATGACGGATTTGGCGATGGCGGGGCCGAAGCGCCGCCGCCGCACCTCGTCGGCGAGGTGGTCAAACAGCGCGTCATCCGGCGTGAAGCCAAGGGTCAGGGGGGAAGCCGGTGTCATCGGGTTCGGCGCAAATCCTTATCGCGATTTGTCCAGGGCGGCGTCGAATTTTTCGAGGAACACGTCGCCGGAGACACGGCCGTCGCGCATCATCGCGGCGATGGCGGAGCGCAGGCGCGCTTTCTTCTCGTCGCTCATCGGACGCGGGTCTCTATGCTTGCAGCACGTTTTCTTGTCCGTAATGGCCATCGGCTCCTCGCAGTCTTTCCCATCCCACAGGCCGTGCTGCCGGCGACCGCGAATGTCCCGCTGCCGGCGCACACCAAAGTACTATACCATAAAATGGTACGCGATAGACACCCCCGGCTGCGACGCGGGCGGCATTGCTGTCGGGCCACCGCGTCACGCGCCGGCCGGCACCCCCTCCGGCACGATGGCATCATGCGCGCGCAGCAGGGCGCGGAGGTCCGCCATCGGCACCGCTTCCACGTCCACGCCGGTGTGCGCGGCCAGCGCGGCCAGCGCGCCGGCCGCCTGGCCCATGGCCATGCACGGCGCCTCGACGCGCAGCGCGGACAGGGCTTCGCGGTCGCTGGCGAGGCAGCGGCCGGCCACGATCAGGTGCTGGCTGTCCGCCGGCAGCAGCGCCCCGCGCGGGATCGTCGGCAGCACCGGGTGTTTCAGCGGGCGATAGTTGATGCCCAGGCCGTCATTCAGGTGTTCGTCAACGGGGTAGAAGGCGTAGCAGACCGCGTCATCATAGACCACGCCGGCCTCGTATTCCTCGATGGTGATGGTGTGTTTGCCCTTGATGGTGACGGTTTCGCGGATGCCGACTTCCGGGCACACCGCGTCAATCTGAAAGTGTGCCAATCCCGGCTGCCGGCGGAAGAAGCGATAGGCGCGCAGCGCCGCCCGGCGGGCTTCCACCTCCGCCGCCGACCGCCCTTCGCTGGTCTCGGCGCGCGGCGCGCGCAGGTGGTTGGCATTGCGGCCGCGGCCGAACAGGAAGCCCCGCGGACCGGTATTCCGCCAGGAGATATCGGTGGTGACCAGCTCGCCGGCGGCGATGGCCCGCTCGGCGGCGGCCGCCAGCGCGTCGTAATCCAGCGCGTCGGGGTCATACCCCGAACAGCGCATGGCGAGGGTGGCGGGCTGCACGGTCTCGGGGCGGATCACGTCATAGCCGGCGAGGGTGACCAGGTTCGCGTCGCCGGTGGCATCAATGAGCACCCGCGCCGTGACCGGCTGGAGGCCGGTTTTCGTGCACAGGGAGAGTTCCCAGCCGTCGTCGCGGCGCGTCACCGCGGCGGGCATGGCATGAAAGAGCAGCGTGCAGCCGGCGTCGAGCACGGCCTGATCACACAGCGCGGCGTAGATCAGGATATCCACGGTCAGATGCCGGGGCGTGGGGGTGTCCGTGGTGAACTCGGGCGTCGGCACCGGGTGGCCGGTCTCCTCGTAGGCGCGGCGCACCAACTCCCAGCCGATGCCGCCGATGACCTGCCGCCCCCAGGCGAAGAAATGGGCGGGCGCGTTGATGCCGCCGACGGTGACCGTGCCGCCGAGCATCCCCGTCCGCTCCACCAGCAGCGTCGTCGCCCCGGCACGCCCCGCCTGCACCGCCGCGATCACGCCCGCCGTGCCGCCACCGACCACGATGACATCATAGTGCTGCATACCCTATCCCTCCCGCGTCTGTCTTTACCGTAGCATTTCGCCCCCCCGCCCGCTTCTCCTGCCGGTGCGGCACTGTTCCGTAACCGCCAATACTGAATAATTTTGTACCTCCAAAACTGGACGCCTTCATCCCGGAGACGTTGCCACGGTCTGCCCGGCATGTTCGACGACGATCCGATCACCGAGCAGTCCCACCCAGTCTTGCCGGCGTAAGCGGAGCAGTGCCATGCGCGTCGCGTCATCCCCGCCGGTAGCCCGATCAATCGCTTCACGGGTGACGGTGTCATACCCCCGTTGCAACCGATTTACGATATATTGTCGCGCGCGCGGCAATTCCGTGACGCTAGACCTGCGGAAAACGTGGTTTTACCAACAGGGTTGTGCCCGCCGAGGCAGGAGTTGTCAAGCGGCGATCAGCGGCTGCCCCCGTGCCGAATGCGACGGTACGCGGTCGCCTGCGCCCCCCCGGCGTCAGCACTGCGCGAAATGCGGTGGAGCGCACGACCCCCGCTTGATCAGACGTGGTGGAAAGCTGATGCGCCGATACGAAGATGGCTCCTCGCCGGTCTGTAGGTGATCGCCGGTGACAATCAGCCGGACCGCCGCACGGCCACGTTCGTCAGCATGTACTTCCAGGGTGGTCAAAGGAGGCGAGGTGACTTCGGCCACCGTCATATTGCCCACGCCGATGATGCTCAGGCGACGGGGCACGGCGATGCCGAGCGCGTGCGCTTGTTGCACCAGTGGACAGGAGACGAAATCGTCCCAACCGATGATGGCCGTCGGCGGCGTCGGGAGGGAGAACAGCTCCGATAAAATAGCCAGGGCGCATGTCGGAGGGAGCATGCCTGAAGGCGCTTCGACGATCAAGTCCGTCGCGATTTTATGGTTGCGCATTGCGACGCGAAAGCTGTGGGCGCGTCCGCGGTCACGATTTTTACCCACCACGCCGACGAAGGCGATCGTGCGGTGCCCCAGGCCGACCAGATACTCCAGCACCACCTCGGCACAGAGATCTTCATCGCAACAGACGTGATCTACCGGAGAGTGCATATCGTGGAGATCAACTCCGACGAAGGTCGTGCCATTGCTGGCGGCTTTGAGAAGCAAATCACGCGGAAGCGGGGCATGGATGCCGGGCCGACAGATGATCCCCTCGGAGCGGAGCTCGATGAAGCGATCGATAATCTCCCGCAACTGCTCAATGGTATCATGTCCCTCGGCAACGTTCACATGGTAGCCATGCGCTCTGGCTTCCTCCAACACTCCCTCGAGAAACGCCGCGTACGTCGTGTTATCAAACGACGGTAACATCAGACCGATCAAGCGGGTGCGGCCGGTGAGCACCCCTTGGGTGAGCATATTGCGCAGGTATTGATGCTGGTCGGCCAGGGCCTGAATGCGCTCACGCGTCTCCGGGCGCACGCGCGGGTCGTCATGCAAGGCGCGCGAGACGGTCGCGGTCGAGACGCCGGCCAGGCGCGCGAGTTTTCGCATCGAGATCATCCCGCCCCCTCACGCTCAGGAAATGTTTGGCGTGCTCCGGGAAAATGCAACATGTTACATTGATACGATACCGCGGCGCCACTGTATCGGTCAAGGGGCGTTGCTATTATAAGAAGAGAGAATCGCCGCCTCCCATGCGCGGCGAGGCGGCCACCCGACGCCGCCGGCGCGGACGGTTCCGAAAACCGCATGTTTTCGGAAACTAGCATACGCGGCATCGGCTTTTTCGCCAAGTATTGCAAGCCATTTGTCCCCAAAAATCCCCACTATCGCCACCAGCCGGCAGCCCTCGGTGGCACAACGCGCCTCATTCACGCTTAGCGGGACGCCAAATATTAAGTTTTT
>JAKPKV010000118.1 GCA_029553475.1 Armatimonadota bacterium | reverse complement strand
CATCGGGCCGCGACGCGCAGTTGATGCGGCGCCTGGCCGATGAGCGACGGCTGGCCGCGGGTGAGTTGGCGCGTGCCAGCCAGGGCGCGCGCCAACTGATGACCGACTGGCGTGACGCGGGGTGGCTGCATGACACACAATGAGTCTGGGGATCCGTCAACGGCGCCGGAGTTGCCGCAAGGGCGCTTTGAAGGGCGCGACGCTTTTCGCCAGAACGTGCGCGACGCGTTGGCCTGCGCCGCACGCGAGGGCTGGCGCGAACTCATCTTGAGCGATGCGGACTTCCATGACTGGCCGCTGGGCGAGCGCGCGGTGGTGGATTCGCTCAATGCCTGGGCCCACAGCGGCCGCACCTTGGTGATGCTGGCGCGAAACTACGAGGATCTGCTGCGCACCCATCCCCGCTTCGTGGGTTGGCGCAAGACCTGGGCGCACCTTATCGATTGCCGTCGCAGCGCCAAGGGTGACGCGGTGGGCTTCCCCAGTGTGCTGTGGTCAAGCGCCTGGGTCATGCGCCGCCTGGACCCCGAGCATTGCACCGGTGTCTGCACCTCGGCGCCCGAGCCGCGGGTGGCCTCCCGCGAATCCTTGAAAGAGTGGCTCGGCCAGAGCTCGCCGGGATTTCCTGTGACGACGCTGGGACTTTAGAGAATTCCCCCGATTGCGGGGTGTTGAGGGTTTGTAAGGATTGCGAAATTCCGGGTTATAATTGACGGCTGAGCGGAAAGAGCTCGAGTGCTTTCTCTCAGTCATGGCGGTTTCCGAAGTCGCCTTGACAATTTCCGGAAATTGTTTTGTCTAATCCTCTAAGGAACATTGAAATGAAAAACTCCCTCATTCCGGCGACCGTCATTGCTGCCGCTGCCCTCGCCGCTTGTGGCAAGAAGGAAGAACCCGCTCCTGCGCCGGCTCCCGCTCCTGCCGCCGCTCCCGCGCCTGCCGCTGCCGCTGCCGCCGCCGCTGACGCCGCTTCCGGCGCTGCCGCTGCTGCTTCCGGTGCTGCCGCTGCTGCTTCCGGCGCCGCTGCT
>JAKPKV010000115.1 GCA_029553475.1 Armatimonadota bacterium | reverse complement strand
CGCTGGAAGACCTCAGCGAGGAGGAGCAGCTCACCCTGCTCATGCCCGAAGCCTGACCGCCCGACGGAGCACGGCCGACGCCGTCGTCCGCGACGCATATCCGCTGCGTTGACCAGCCCGCCCGGCGTGGTCCGGCGGGTGAGCGGCGCAGCGATCCGCTGGCGGCGCGCCGTGAGACCGTCACCCCCTTCTCCCCCTGGGAGAAGGGCTGGGGATGAGGGAGCGGACGCCGGGCGCGTCGCTATTTCCCAACGGGTATCAGCAGCCGTCTTCACCGTCCGGCTCTGCGGCGGTTCCGCGGGGAGTTCCGCCGGGATCGCGGCGCGGGGCCGCGGGCGCAAGCCGCAGCTCGACAGCGGAGACGGAGGCCGGCGGGAAGACCCAGTCCCCCTCAACCGGCAGCGGCTTTTCGACCGGCGCGAGCAGCTCCGCGTTGTGCGCCATGATTTCCGTCTCCGGCGGCGCGGCGATTTCCCAGACCCGGCCGGACTGTATGGCGGCGCCCGTCACCCGCAGGCCCGCCGCCACCGACGCCGTCCGCCGGGTGTTGACGACGTGCAGGAAGACGCGGTCGCCCGTGCGGCTGGCGGTAATGTCGAGGTCCGGCGGCTGCGCCAGCACGCGCAGCGCTCGCTCGCCAGTGTGCGCGCGATAGAGGGCCATCACCCGCGCGACCGGCATCAGGAAGGCGCGGCCATGCGGCATGGGGATCATGACGGCGTTCACCTGCCAGGTGGTGCCGCAAAAGTCAGCCAGGGTGGCGATCTTCAGCACATCGCCATGCCGTTCATGCACGTTGAGGATGCGGGCATTCGCCACGCCCGCCGCCCAGGTGGACAGCACCTCGCACCGGCTGCGCCCGGGCAGCGCGAAATGAGACTCGGTGAGCGCCAGCGGCACGGACAGGCCCGCGAGCTCCGCGCGCATCGCGCGGATTTTGCCGTCCTGCTGCCGCCAGGCGTCCATCAGGTGGCGCCAGGTGTCCTCGGGATCCCGCCGCCACGCGGTGTCGCGCAGCGGCGTCTCCGGCGTCACCCAGGCCGGATTGAACATGTGGTGAAACGCCAGCATATCAATATGCGCGCCGGCGATCTCCAGCATGCGCCGCGCCCAGCCGCTGTCGCCCCAGGCGATGAGCGTCAGCTCCGGATCGGCCGCGCGCATCGCGCGGGCGAAGGCGACCGTCCGTCGCGCCGCGGTGTCGCAGTCGTACCCGTCGCGGTCGTACGACGTCTCGTTGCCGATCTGCCAGAGTTTTAGCCCGAGGGGCGCCGCGGCGCCGTGCGCGATGCGCGCCGCGTGTCCGGGCTGATTACAGTACGCCACCCAGGCCGCCGCTTCCGCCGGGCCCGCCGCGCGGAGGCGGCCATCGGCCGGGCGCGCCCACGGCCGCCGACCGTCCGACTCGAAATTCACGCAAAACAACGGCTCCGCGCCGACCCGGCGACAAAAATCCACGATTTCATGCGTGCCGATCTGGTTGCTCTCCATGCCGCCCCAGAGCAGATTCCGCATCGGCCGGCGCCGCTGCCGCGGGCCGACCCCCTCGCGCCAGCGATAGTACGAGCTGACGCAGCCGCCGAAGCGCATCAGCGTCGGCGCCAGGCAGCGCGCCGCCTCCACCACATCCGGCCGCCAGTCCTGCCGTTGATGGTCCCAGGCCGCTTCCAGCGAGCCGTCCGTCGCCCCCAGCGGCTCCATGAACTGCATATAGAGGTAGGGCGACAGGCTGAACGTGGGCCTGGCATGAACGCGAATCACAGTAGACATCAACACCTCCAGGCTGGGATGCGCCGGCATCGTCACGACCCGCTGCCGCCCGGCAGCCGGGCGTCAACTGGCCCGCCCTCCCGTTGCGCCAGCGCTTCCACCTCGCGCACCAGCGTGTCAACGAGGTCGGCTTCGGGGACGCGGCCGAGGGATTGCCCCTGGCGGAACAACACGCCTTCGCCGATGGCGCCGGCGATGCCGAGGTCGGCGTCGCGGGCTTCGCCGGGGCCGTTCACCTCGCAGCCCATCACCGCCACGCGCAACGAGCGGCCCGCGGCGCGGAGGCGGTGGTCGAGCGCGCGGAGGCGGGCCTTCACCGCGTGCGCGATGGGGTCGAGATTCACGTCGCAGCGGGCGCAGGTGGGGCAGGCGGTGAGGGTGATGCCCCCCTCACGCAGCTCCAGCGCGCGCAGCAGGTGCCAGCCGGCATCCACCTCCTCCACCGGGTCGGCGGTGAGCGACACGCGCAGCGTATCCCCCAGCCCCTCGCCGAGGAGCTGCCCGATGCCGGCGGCGGATTTGATCAGCCCCTCCGGCGGCGGACCGGCCTCGGTGACGCCCACGTGCAGCGGGTAGTCGCGCGCGGCGGCCATCAGCCGGTAGGCGAGCACGGTGGTGATGACGTCGGACGCCTTCAGCGAGACGATGATGTCGGTGAAATCCAGCGCTTCCAGCAGCCGGATGTGCGCCAGCGCGCCTTCCACCAGCGCTTGCGCGTTGCCCGCCGGGGTGAAGGGGAAGCGCGCGCGGAGGGCGGCGGGGATGGATCCGTTGTTCATGCCGATGCGGATGGGCACGCCGCGCGCCGTCGCCGCCGCCGCCACCGCGCGCACGTGGGCGGGGTTTTTCAGGTTGCCGGGATTCAGCCGCAGCTTGTCCACCCCGCCGTCGAGGGCGAGGAGGGCGAAGGTGTAGTTGAAGTGGATGTCGGCCACCAGCGGGATGCGAATCCGCGCCTTGATGGCGGCCAGCGCGCGCGCCGACGCGGCATCCGGCACGGCCGCCCGCACCAGGTGGCACCCCGCCGCCTCCAGCGCGTGAATCTGCGCCACGGTGGCCTCCACGTCCACCGTGGGCGTCTTCGTCATCGCCTGCACGCTGATGGGCGCGCCGCCGCCGATGGTCAGCGGGCCGACGCGCACTGCGCGCGTGGTCTGGCGAGGCAGGGGGTAGCTTGGCCCGTTCACTCTGTTTGAATCCATCCCGCCCACTGGCCGACGTTCATGACGGAGATGATCACGATGAAGGCCAGCAGGAGCATCAGGCCGACCGCGTGGACAATCGCGACCTTGCTGCGGTCGAACTCCTTCTTCGTGATGCGCCGAAAGAGACTTTCCACCACAATGGTTGCCAGGTGTCCGCCATCCAACGCGGGAATGGGCAGGATATTGAAAAACCCGATCAACACCGACAGCATGGCCAGCGTACTGAGGAACTCGGCGAACAACGCCTTGCTGGTAAACGCATTCTTGGAGACTTCGTATGACATCCGCATCACCGCAACCGGTCCGCCGATTTGCGTGATTTTCGCCTTGCCGGACGCAATGTAGCGTATATTGGCTATCGCGAAACGGAAGGTATAGGACAGACTCTTCACGCCCGCCGCGATGGATGGTCCCGGCCCTTTCCGCGCCAGGTGTGACTGCAATTCGACGCCAATGAGCCGACGCTCGCGGAATACGATGTCTATGCCGACCACCTCAGGGACGGTGATCTGATCGGGGAGGATGAGGCGTGAAAACTGCCGGCCGTCGCGACGCACCACCAGCCGCGCCGGTCCGTGGCCTTCGCGCAACGCCACCACCGCCTCATCGGAGGTTGGATGGTGGACGCCGTTGACCTCGACGAGCTCATCACCCGCGCGCAGGCCGGCCAACGCCGCCGGCATGCCCGGCTCGACGCGCTGGATGACCGCGCGTTCCGCCGGCTCGTAATACCCGATGGCCAGCCCGATGACGACGAAGACCACCAACGCGAGGATGAAGTTCATGGTGGCGCCGGCGAGGATCGTGGCGAATTTGGCGATGAAGCCCTTGGTATAGAAGCCGTTTGGCTCGTTCTCTTCACCCGGCTCCATGCCGGCGATCCGCACATACCCCCCCAGGGGGAACGCGCGCAGCGAATACCGGGTGCCCTTGCGCACCCAACTGATGAGCGGCGGGCCGAAGCCGATGGCGAACTCGTGCACCCCCATCTTGCTGAGTTTGGCGACGACAAAGTGGCCCAACTCGTGGACAAACACGATGGAGCCCAAAATAATGACGATCCCCAGTATCCCGGTCAGTACTTCCATAGCAGCCCTATTGTTCCCCGTTGCGCCGGGTGTTACCCGCGCCGCGACGTGCCAGGCTCTAACACATCGGGGCGCGACTGTCGCGCCCCGATGAGGGTTGTTCGTCAATGCGTGCCGGTGAGACACCGGCGCTCCCAGGGTCACTCCATGATGAACTTCTTCTTCGTCTTCTTGCGGCCCTGGTCTACCTTGCGCTCGTCCAACCGCCAGCGCTCCGTGTTGGAGATGAGGTTGAAGCAGTGGTACGAGCTGAGGTCGGAGGCCACCACGCGTTTCGGGGTGCGGCGCACGACGTTCGCCTCCGCCCAGACGGTGAGGAAGTGCGCGCCGTCCGGGTGGCCGGCCAGCACGTTGCGGATGATCTCGTAGACCGACCAGACGCCGGCTTCGGCCTGCTCGCGCAGGTCGAGCAGCGTGCCGACGCGCTCTTCGCTGATCGCGATGAGCTCATCAATCTCGCCGTCCCAGGTGAGGAGGTAATCATCCGCCTCGTCGCCGCGGCGGAAGGTGAGCACGGCGCCCACCGGCACGCCGGAGGCGCGGTACCAGTCCGCCAGCCCATGAATGAGCAGCTCGTCGTTGTTGATCCACATCTGGAAGGTGCCCACCGGCTCGGCATGCACGGTGACGCAGGCCAGCGGCGTGTCGGTCGGGAAGAAGGCCATGTCCGCCTGGCGCAGCTTCAGCGTGCCCATGCGCTGGTGGTTGTAGAGCAGCGGGATGCGCGTTTCCTCGACCGAATAGCCGCCCATCATCTCCGGGGAGAGCTCCACTTCGTGCTCGCCGCCAAAATCCTCGTAGCGCGGGTCGTGCACCCAGAGCGCCAGATTGTTTTCCAGGCCTTCGTCTTCCAGCTCGGCGTCCGTCTCCGGATCGGTGAAGGTGCCGGCATCCACGCTTTCCGGCATCAGGCTTTCCGGCACCTGCAGCACTGCCTGCGGGATGAGCGCGGGCAGCGTCCAGGTCTGGCGGCCGACGAGCTGGAAGCGGGAGTCGCCCTGCAGCGCGGCCAGCAGCCCCTCGGAGAGTGAGGCGTAGCGCGGGGAAGCCTTGCCGTATTCCAGCACGCCTTCGATGAGGTCGGAGAGCTTTTGCGGGCGGTCGTGCTCCACCACGAAATCGAAAATCTCGCTCAGGTCTTCCGGCGCCGGCACGTATGGGCCTTCCCAGGCTTCTTCCTCTTCCAGCGCCACATCGGCCAGCGCGGAGAGTTTGTGCAGGGAGGCGGAGACGTCGGTGAGTTTGCTCGCCTGAATCCACTCGCCGCCGGCGAGCAGGTGCAACCGCTCGTCCGCCAGCAGCGCGAGGAAGGCGGCCATCGGGTCGAACGCGCGCCCGCGCAGCTTCCACGACGCCACGGAGAGCAGTTTGGTATGCAGCGGGCGGTCCACCGCGTCGAGCACGGCGAGGGCGGCGTCGGCATCGCTCATCGTCGGCGACAGCGACACGGCGGTGATCTGCGCCAGCAGCGGCGCCAGCACGTCCAGCTCGGTGAAGAAGTTGCGGAGCAGCAGCTCCTCTTCATCAGCGGCATCGGGGTCGAGCAGCCAGGCGCGCAGGCCCCAGCGGCCATCGTCCAGTTGGAAGTAGGCCTCCGGGCGCTCCGCCATGAAGGCGGGCAGCATCAACTGGAAATATTCCGGCGCGCGGGCATTGAGCACGGCCATCTCATTGCAGAGCTCGGCCATCGTCATCGGCTTGCCGTAGAGCTGCAGCGCCTGCCGCAGCGCGCCTTCCACCGGCCGGTGGAAGAGCGTGCGCAGCGCCAGGTTCCAGCGGCGCTCTTCGCCGACGAACTGCGGGTTCGTCGCCAGCGCCTGCCGGATGAGTTTCGCGCTCGCGCCGATGCGTTTTCCCACCTGCGTGGCGATCTCGCCGATTTTCGCGGCGTGCCCGCGATGGAGCAGGAAATCGGCGACGGTATCATTCAACACCTGCACCGCGGAAGTCTCGGCGTAGAACTGCTGTTCAAATTGCTCGGTGGTCACCCGGCAATCCTCCTGACACACGGAAATCGTGCAGATATCCGCGGCCCGCGCCGCGGAGAGTCACACAATGGGGTATTGTAGCCAAGAACACGGGCGCGCGTCAAGCGCGTTCCCGATGGCCGCTCACGCGTGTTGCGGCGTGCGGCCCGGCGGTTCGCGATGGGCCGCGTCCCGCGTCTCCTCGACCACCATGCCCGGCAGCGTGGGCTGATCCGGCGGGGCGAAGGGGCCTTCGCCGCGGCGCATGGCGAGGATGAAGCGGATGATGGCGACGACGGGCGGGGCGATGAACATGCCGAGCAGACCGAGGAACTCGTACCCCACGAGCAGCGAGACGATGATGATGATGGGGTGAATGCCCAGGTGATCGCCGAGAATGCGCGGCATCAGGTACTTGCTCTCGAAGAGGTGCAATGACGTGAAGCCGATGAGCACCGGCCAGAAATAGCCGGCGGTGTGCGGATGCAGCAGCACCGCGCCGAGCACCGGTACCCCGCCGATGACCGGCCCGACCACCGGGATGGCGCGCGCCAGCCCGGCGATGACGCCGAGGAGCAGCGCCCCGGGCACGCCCAGCGCGAGCAGCCCAATCGTCACCACCGCCCAGGCGATGACGACGAGGACGATCTGCCCCTGAATGTAGCGGCGGAAGATGCGGTCCATGCCGCCGCCGTAGCGCAGCACGCGCTCGCGGAACCGCCCCGGCACGAAAAACAGCACCTGCTCGCGCACCGCCCGCGCATCGGTGAGGAAATAAAACGCGATGAGCGGCACGAAGATGAGCTCGACGATGAGCCCGGCCCACTTGCCGATATGCTCGACCAACCCGAGCGTCCACGCCGCCAGTTGACCGGTGAATTCGGACTTCTGCAGCTCGCGCCGCAGGTCGGCGGCGATCTGCGCGCGGATGTCGGCGGGCACGTGCGCCAGGTACCAGGCCTGCACGTGCTCCACCTGCGCGGGCAGCTTGCCCTGAGTGAAGGTGGCATAGAGCTCGGTGGCCTGCCCCTTGATGGTGGCGACGATGGCGGTGCCCATGCCCACCAGCACGCCGGCGATGAGCAGGTAGATGAGCAGCACGGCGGCCACGCGCACGGCGTGCGCCCGGCGCGGGCAGGTGGCGCCCGTCGCGAGCCGCCGGGCCGCACGCCGCACCGCCCACTCCACCACCGGCTGCAGCAGGTAGGTGAGCACCGCCGCCAGCAGCAGCACGGTGGCGGCGGCGCGGAAGTAGCGCTCGAAGACGAGGAAGACGAGGACGAGGGCGGCGGCGATGAGGAGGCCGTAGAGCAGCATCCGCCACCACGGCGTGGGGGCGGATGCGAGCGCCGATTCACCAGACGGGGATACCATCACGACTCCTCAATCGCGCGCGGGCCTGTCCTGTGCCATAGTGTTGACCGGTATAGTGGGCTTATACCCGCCATCGCCGTATCTTACCCCTCCCCCCCGTGCCGCGGAGCAGGCGATGTGTGCGGATTGTCTCCCACCGGGGCGCCGTTGCGTCATGCCTCGAACGCCGTCGGCAGCGCGGCGTCCACGCCGAACTGCACCTTGAGCACCTGCGCGATGCGCGCGGCGGCGCCGCCATCGCCATACGGATTGGCGGCCCGGGCCATGGCGGCGTGGGCGGCGGGATCGGTGAGCAGGCGCGCGCCGTCCGCGGCGATCGCGGCGCGCACCGGGCCGATGAGCTTCGCCACCCCGGCCTCCACCGCTTCCGGGCGCTCGGTGGTGTCGCGCAGCACCAGCACCGGCACGCCCAGACTGGGCGCCTCCTCCTGGATGCCGCCGGAATCGGTGAGGATGAGGCGAGCGCGCTTGAGGAGCTGCACGAAATCAAAATAGTCCGGCGGCTCGATGAGGCGGACGCGCGGGTGGTCGCCGAGCACCGCCTGCGCCGTCTCGCGCACCACCGGGTTGCGGTGGACGGCGTACACGAGGCGGGCCTCCGGCACGCGCGCCAGCAGGTCGCGCATGCCCAGGCACGCCTGATGCAGCGGCTCGCCCCAGTTTTCGCGCCGGTGGGCGGTCACCAGAATCAGCGGGCCGGCCTCCTCGTCCGCCCAGGCCAGCTCGGCGGGCAGCGGGCGCGGGCGGGCGGCGTAGAGCAGCGCGTCAATGACGGTGTTGCCGGTGACGAAGATCGTCTCCGCCGGCACGTTCTCCCGCAGCAGGTTGGCGCGCGCGGCGGCGGTGGGCGCAAAATGCAGCGCGGTGAGCACCCCCGCCAGCCGGCGGTTCGCCTCTTCGGGATACGGGGAATACATGTTGCCGGTGCGCAGGCCGGCCTCCACGTGGCCGAAGGGCACCTTCGCGTAGAACGCCGCCAGCGCCGCCGCAAACACGGTGGTGGTGTCGCCCTGCGCGAGCACGATCGCCGGCTTCACCTCGGCGAGCACGCGCTCCAGTCCCTCCAGCGCGCGGACGGTGATCTGCCCCAGCGTCTGCCCCGGCCGCATGATATCGAGATCCACGTCGCCGCGGATCTCGAACTGCCGCAGCACCTGATCGAGCATCTCGCGGTGCTGCGCGGTGAGCGCCACGGTGACGGAAAACGCCGCGTCGGCGCGGAGCGTGCGCACCACCGGCGCCATTTTCACGGCCTCCGGGCGCGTGCCCATGACGGCGAGTACGTTAATAGTCATGCGTGTCCTTCTTCAATAGTCATCCGTGTCCTTCTTCGCGTTCAGCAGTGCTGCGAGCGGCAGGGAATCGCCGCCCGCCTCGAACGGCGACCGCTACGGTTGTTCCACATCTTGCCCCCGCCGGAAACATGCCGCGCCGGGTATTTCCGGCGGCGGTCACCGCCAGAGGGCCAGCCACACCGCCGCCGTGCAGCCCAGGCCGGTGAGCACGTAGATGGTGAGCACCACCAGCCGCTGGTTCATGCCCAGCGCGAGCAGGCGGTGGTGCAGGTGGCCGCGATCCGGCATGAAGATGGGCTGCCGCCGCCAGAGCCGGCGGATGATGGCAAACACGGTATCGAAGATCGGCACGGCGAGGATGAGCAGGGGCACCGCCAGCGCCGCCGCCGCCGCCACCTTCCAGTTCTGCAGGATGGAGAGGGCGGCGATGGTGAAGCCGAGGAAGTGGCTGCCGGCATCGCCCATGAAGACCTTCGCCGGGTGGAAGTTGAAGCGCAGGAACCCCGCGCAGGTGCCCACCAGCGCGGCGGTGAGGAGCACAAAGCCAAAACTGCTCTCCATCGCCACCAGCGCGATGACGAGGAAGGTGAAGGTGGCGATGGCGGAGACCCCCGCCGCCAGCCCGTCCAGCCCATCAATGAGATTGATGGTGTTGGTGACGCCGACGATCCACACCACCGACAGGGTGACCCCCAGCCACTTGGGCAGGTCCCAATCCAGCAGCACCACCATGCGCAGGCCGAAGACGTCCAGCGTGACCAGCGCCGCCGCCAAGAGCTGCCCGAGCAATTTCGCCCAGGCGGGGATCTGGAACTTGTCGTCCAGCGCGCCGAGGGCGGTCATCAGCGTGGCGCCGACGAGCAGGCCCCACACGCGGTTGTTGCTGAGGCTGTCGTGGAAGAAGAGCATCAGCCCCACCGCCAGCGCGAAGGCGGCGTACATGCCCAGGCCGCCCCAGCGCGGGGTGGGTTTGGTATGCACGCGGCGGGCGTGCGGCTGATCCACCACCCCCAGGCGCTCGGCCAGCCGCATGGAGAGCGGCACCAGCAGCAGCGCGAAGGCCAGCGCCGCGAAGAAGGCGAGGACGATGAGGGCCAGCTTGTCCCCGGAGATGGCGAGTCCCAGTGCGTCAGCGAGTGCGTCGGAACGATTCATGACGGCGTGCCCGTGTCCGCTTCGGCCTCGGCGAGCTGGGCGAGGCGGCGGGCGTGGCGCGCCTCGCCCGTCCACGCGGTGGCGAGGAAGACGCGGACGATCTCCAACGCCAGGTCCCGCCCCACCACGCGCGCGCCGATGCACAGCACGTTGGCGTTATTGTGCTGCCGGGCCATGCGCGCGGTGAAAGCCTCGTGGCAGAGGGCGGCGCGCACCCCGCGGACCTTGTTCGCCGCGATGGAGCCGCCGATGCCCGTGCCGCAGAGGAAGATGCCGAGCGCCGCCGCTCCGTCGCGCACCGCCCGCGCCACCGCCAGGGCGATGGCCGGATAATCCACCGCGGCCGGCCCGTCGGTGCCGCAATCCAGCACCGCGTGCCCCAGCCGCTCCAGCTCCGCGCGAAGCGCCTCTTTGTACTCAAATGCGGCGTGGTCCACGCCGAGCGCGATCTGCATAGTGCCAGCATACCTGTGCCCGATGACAACGCCATGACGCGCCGATGACGGGACGATAACATTTCCGCCGTCATTGTACCCGATGCGGGGAGGGGATGCCAAGGTAGGAGGCTTTTCCCAATTGGGGTAAATTATCGTAGATGACGGTCTGGTCGGGCACCTTGCCGGTCCCGGCACGCTTCGCCTTTTTGACGACGACGTAGTGCGGGGTGATAGCGCCACAGCCGTCTCTGGCGCGCGTCGCCGCCGTCGTCGCCGGGAGCATCGCCGAGGAGATCGGCCTGCTCCCCGGCGACGTGGTGGCGGCGGGAAACGGCGGCGCTGGTCCGCCCGCATCCCCTCTGGTATAATGGGTATGTCGTGCGTGCGCGGTGAGGGAGCGTTCATGAACTTTTTCAATAACATCATCAATCCCGGGGTGTGGCTCAACTTCCTCTACGTCTTTCCCATCCTGCTGATCTCGGTGGCGCTGCATGAGTTCGCGCACTGCTGGGTCGTCTACCGCCTGGGCGACCCGTCGCCGAAGTCGGAGAAGCGCATCACGCTGAACCCGCTGGCGCACCTGGACCCGCTGGGCACGATCATGATGGTGGTCACCGTCATTTCCGGGTGGGGATTGGGCTGGGGACGGCCGACGCCGATGAACCCCGGCAATTTCCGCAACCCGGCGCGCGACCGCATGATCAGCGCCCTCGTCGGCCCGCTCAGCAACGTGCTGCAGATGTTCGGCTGGGCGTCGCTGCTCTTGCTGCTGGGTGGCCTCTCCGGCGGCGCGCTGCCCGCGGTCATTGGGGATATCTGCTGGGCCGGCGTCTGGGTGAATGGCTTTCTGGCCGCCTTCAACCTGATACCCATCTACCCGTTGGACGGCCATCACATCCTGAGCTACTTCGCGCCGCCCGCCTGGCGGCCCATCATTGACCACCCGGCGTGGATCGCCGTCTTCTACGCGTTGGTGTTCGTGCCCATCCTGTTCCAGTATGTCTTGAGCCCCATCCTCATCCCGCTGCAGACGGCCATCATGTCATTGAACCAATTTGTCTTCGGAGTGTCGTTCTGATGCCCGCACTCCGTCGCAAACCGATCGTGGCGATTGACGGTCCGGCGGGCTCCGGCAAGAGCACGGTGGCGAAGCTGGCGGCGCGCGCCGCGGGGCTGCAGTTCGTCAGCAGCGGCGCCTACTACCGCGCGGTGGCCCTGCTGGCGGTACGCGGCGGGGTCGCGGCGACGGATGAGGCCGCGCTCACGGCGCTCGCCGATGGCGTGAACCTCCGCTTCACCACCGATGATGACGGCGCGGTGCGCGCCTGGCTGAACGGCGACGAGGTGACGGACGCCCTGCGGGAGCCGGCGGTGGAGCAGATGGCCTCGACCATCGCCGTCATTCCCCCGGTGCGCGCCCACCTGGTGCGCAAGCTGCGGGAATACGGGTGCGACGGCGGGCTGGTGATGGAAGGCCGCGACATCCAGACGGTGGTCTTCCCCGACGCCGAGGTGAAGGTCTACCTTACCGCTTCCGTCGAAGAACGCGCCCGGCGACGCTGGGAAGAGCTGCGCGCGCGCGGCGAGACGGTGAGCTACGCGGCGGTGCTGGACGAGGTGAACGCCCGCGACGCGCGGGACACCGCCCGCGACGCCGCGCCGCTGCGCGCGGCGCCCGACGCCGTGCACATCAGCACCGACGGCCGCTCCATCGCCCAGGTGGTGGCCGCCGTGCTGGCGCTGCTCCCGGCGTAAGGGACCGCCCCGGACGGGTAGGTCTTGCAGAGCGGGCGTTTTTCGCGTAAGGTTGCAGCAACACGTTATGGATATCGGATCCGTCACGCATCTGGGGCTTGTGCGCGCGATGAACGAAGACGGGCTCTTCGTGTCGGATGCGCTCGCCGTCTTCGCGGTGGCGGACGGCATGGGCGGGCATGAGCGCGGCGAAATCGCCAGCGGCTTGACGGTGGAGACCATCGGTGCGCAGGCGGATGCCATCGCCCACGCCGCCCCCACCGACCTGCCGGCGGTGCTGCACGACGCCATCCAGCAGGCGAACGCCCGCGTCCTCGCCGAGCAGCCCGCCGCGGCCGGCGCGGAGCGGCCGATGGGCACCACGCTGGTGCTGGCGGCCATCAATGGCGATCGCCTGTATTTCGCGCACATCGGCGACAGCCGCCTCTACCTGCTGCGCGGCGACGTCTTCACCCAGCTCACCCGCGACCACTCGCTGGTGCAGTTGATGGTGGACCGCGGGGAGATCACCCCGGAGGAAGCCGCCATTCACCCGCTGCGCCATCAGATTACCCGGGTGGTGGGCGCCGGCGACCCGGTGTCGCCGGAGATCGCCAGCCAGGCGCTGCTCCCCGGCGACCACCTGCTGCTCTGCACGGACGGGCTGAGCGGCGTGGTGCCGCCCGAGGCCATCAAGGCCACGCTCGCCTCCACCCAGAGCGCGCAGGAGAAAGCGGACGCGCTGGCGCAGGCGGCGCTGGAGGCCGGCGGCCCCGACAACATCACCGCCATCGTCATCGCCTACCAACGACCGCGCCCGGCGGAGACGGCACAGCCGTGCCAACGGATGAAGCTGCCGCATTGGCAGACCCTCGTCATCAGCTTGCTCTCGCTGGCGATCCTCAGCGCCAGCGTCGCGCTGTGGCTCTTCATGCACCCCAGCTACTTCGTGAAGGTGGATACCCACGGCTCGCTTGATCTGTTCCAGCGCTGGCCGTTGCTGCCGATGCTGGAAGCGCAGCGCGCGCCGTCGGTGAACGCGCCCATCCTCACGCTGGAGGAAGTGCGCCCGCATCTGCCGGAGGTCGCAACCGTTGAAGCGGGGATGCCGGTGAAGAGCAAGGAAGCGGGAGAGTATTTCCTGCTGGGGCTGGCGGAGAAGGTGGCGGTGCGGCTGCTGTCGGAGGCGAAAACGGCCATAGACACCCGCAGCCTGGACCGCGCGCAGAGCTGCCTGACCCGCGCCAAAGGGCTGGGCGCCGACGCGGAGCTGCTGCGGCAACTGCAGCAGATGCTCGACGCGGTGTCTACGAGGCCGCCGTCATCGGTCCCGCCCGGACGCTAAGAAACTGTCCGAGCCGTCTCGGTGTGGGGCTGCTCGGACAGTTTCTAAGGCGCCGGCTCCACGATCCACGTATTCCCGGAGACGACGTACCGCCACCCGGCGGCGCCATCGCGCGGGCGGTATGGATTGCTGGGGAAGGCGCCGCCGGGCAGATAGGGGCCGCGCCAGCGGGCGGGATCCGCGCCCGCCGTCAACTCGCCCGCCGTCACCCCGTATTGCCGCAGCACGTCCAGCCGCCGCAGCGGCACGCCGCCGGTGTCATCGCGGCAGGCGCGCAGCGCGTCCTCGATCCGCGCGCGATTCCGCGCCAGTTGCGCCGCCCGCGCGGCCTCGGCATCCTGGAAGACGGCGGGGATGAAACCGAGCCAGAACCAGAGGGTGAGCGCCACGGCAAAGGGGAGCAGCACCAGCAGCAGGCGATAACTGCGATTGCGCCGCGCCACCACGTCCGGCAGTGGCCGCGCCACGTACACCGTGGGCGGCAAGGGCGCCTGCCGGGCGATAGCCATCCCACACCGGCCGCAGCGCTCCGCCGTATCACCGTTCACCTGCTGGCAGGACCAACACACCCGCATGACGCGCTCACATCACCCTTCGATCACGAACGTATTGAACGAATACCCCGGCAGCGTCACGGTGAAGCGCGCCCCCGCGCCATCGAAGGTCAGCGCGCGGTCGCCGGCGAAGGGGTTGCCGACCACGACCGCCGTATTGCCGTCCGGATTGGCGAAGGCGACGGCGTTGGCCGTCCACGGTCCTTGCAGGCCCAGGCGCACGGCGCCGGGGGCGATGACGGACGAGAAATGCTTCATCACGTAGAACTCGGGGTTCAGCGTGACCGTCTTCGCCGCCGGATCCACGGTCAGCATCGCGTTCTGCCGCCAGCCCCAGGTGCTCAAGCCCCCGGGCTGCAGGATCATATTCCAGTAGACGTAGGCGTTGGCGCCGTTGGCGATGTAGTGGCGGAAGAGATCGTAGACGTAGCGGGCGTATTCCCAGGTGTTGCGCCCGTCGCCGCACTCGTTCTCCGTCTGCATCAGCCGTTTTTCCGGCCAGCTCTCATGGGTGCGCTGGATGGCGCCTTTGCCGGCCCACTGGAAGCCCACGCCCGCCGTGTAGCGATAGGCGTCCGGGTCGCTCAACACCGTGTGCGGGAAGCCGTCGTAATCGTCGGTGTTCAGCGTGCCCAGCCAGATTTCGCAGTCCAGCCCCTCGCGCGCGAACAGCGGGCCGAGATGGTCGCGGATGAAGTCGCGCAGCTGCGCCCCCGTCCACAGGCAGGAGGGGAATTTCTGGTCGGCAGCCGGCTCGTTCTGCACGTGCACCTGGGTGATGTTGATGCCTTCGGCGCGGTACGCTCGCACGAACTTCAGGAAGTAGCGGGCGTACGCATCCAGGTACTCCGGCTGCCAGATCAGCGTGCCGTAGTTATACGCGCGCGGGAATTTGAGCCAGGTGGGCGGGCTCCACGGCGAGGCGAACAGCGCCAGCGCCGGCTGCCAGGCCAGCGCCGCCTTGATGTAGGGGATGAGGCAGCCCTGATCGCGCTCGATCGAGAAATGCGCCATGGCGAAGTCGCCGGCGGTCTCATTCAGGCTATACCACTCGGCGCCGTAATCGCTGGCGCCGATGGGCAGGCGGCAGACGGTGAGCTTGCAGCCGTCCCGCTGGTCAAACAGCAGCCCGAGCGCCGCATGCCGCGCCCCTTCATCCAGCGCGGAAAGCGCGCGCCAGCCCAGCTCATTGAAGCAGCCGCCCCACCCGTCCCAGGTCTGGTGGCGCGTGCCGTCGAGTTTGAGCACGGGCGCTTCGACGGGCGCGGAGACCTCCAGCGTCTTTTCCTGCCATTGGGCGGCCGGGGTGGTGGAAATCCAGCGTGTGCGCGGCATACGGGTCTCCTTTCGGTGGATGTTGCACGGGTAGGATAGAGAGAAAGGGGATGCGCTGTCAATCCCGCGCGCGGCGAGGTGCCCTTCCGAGCGTTTTGTGGTAGACTCAGGGCAGCGTTCACGCGGGGGAGGAGACGATATGCTGCGATTCGCGGCCTGGCTGATCCTGTTGGGACTGTTGCTGGCGGTATGGCCGTCCCAGGCGGCGCCGCCGCCCAAGCCGAAGCCGCCGAGCACGGCGGCGCAGCCGAAACCACCGCCGAAACCGACGCCGCCTCCCCCGCCGCCGGTGAACGCGGAGGACATGACGCCGCCCGCCATGCCGGGTTTTGGGCTGCACGGGGAATATTTCGCCGACGACGCGCTGACGAAGCTGGTCTTCACCCGGCTGGACGCGAAGGTGGAGTTCCAGTGGGGCGGCGGCTCGCCGGGGCCGGGGGTGCCGGGCGATAACTTCACCTGCCGCTGGCGCGGCTACGTGCTGCCGCAATATGCCGAGACATATACCTTCTGGGCGTCGGCCGATGATTACGCGCGCATCACCGTGGACGGCCAATTGCTGATGACCACCTGGCCGAACGAGCCGCGCAAGGAGCGCGGGGAGATCGAGCTGACGCCGGACACGCTGCACACCATCGTGGTGGAGCACCGCGAAGCCGGCGGCGGCGCGAGCATGGCGCTCTACTGGAGCAGCAAGAGCCAGCCGGCGGAAGTCATCCCCACCGAGCGGCTCTACCCGCCGCGGATGCGCATCGGCAAGGTGCTCTACGCCACCGCCGGGCTGGGCGCGAAGGGGAAAGTGTACTTGCTGACGCCGACGGAGGGCCCGAAAGAACTCACCCAGGCGGGGGCGGCCGAGCCGACGATCAACTGGATGGGGGACACCGCGCTCTTCACCGCCTGCTGGCACACCAGTTGGAACGATCCGAAGACGGTGAAAAACACCGAGCTGTACAGCATGAAGCCGGACGGCGCCGACCAGCGGCGCATCACCTCGAACTTTTACCCCGACATGATGCCGGCGCTCAGCCGCGACGGGCGGCGGGTGGCCTTCGTCGCCGACACGGCCAACGGCAACCGCGACATCTACACCATGGTGATGGGCGGGCGCCCGCGCCAGCTCACCACCGACGCGGGGATGGACCTGCTGCCCGTCATCAGCCCGGACGGCAAGCAAGTGGCCTTTCAGACGAACCGCAACGGGCGCTGGGAGATTTTCGCCGTCAACGTGGACGGCACCGGGGAAGCGCCGCTGGTGGAGGGCGTCGCCTGGAGCCCGGCCTACAGCCCGGACGGCAAAAAGCTGCTCTTCCTCTCCAGCCGCGGCGGCCAGACGGACCTCTACCAGATGCTGCTGGAGACGCAAGAAGTCATCCGCGTCACGAACACCCCGGACGTCGAGAGCAACCCCCTCTACAGCCCGGACGGCAGCGAGATCGCCTTCATCATGAGCGGTGGCGGCGGCAAAACCGACATCCACGTGATGGCCCTCGACGGCAAGGGCCTCCGCAAGATGACGGATACCGGCAACGTGGTCTCGTTCGCGTGGGGGTGGTGAGGGGACAGCGTCCGCATTTTCCGCGGGGTGATACGCTGGCCTTTTGGAGTGCGGCGAGGATCGCCGCTTTCCTTATACGCACGGTTACGATGGCAGAACCGCTGTCGTGAGTAAAAAGAAAGCGGCAATCCTTGCCGCACTCCATAAGGGCTCGCGTGTTACTGCCCGAGCTGGAAGCGGACGAAGCGCACCAAGGTGAGCTCCTGGCCGACGGCTTTGGCGACTTCGGCCACCAGGCCTTTGATCGTCTTGTCGGCGTCTTTGATGAAGGGCTGCTCCAGCAGGCAGGTGTCCTTGAAGAATTTTTCCAGGCGGCCGGCGGCGATGCGGTCGAGGAACTCTTCCTTCTTCCCTTCCGCCAGGGCCTGATTACGGTAGATTTCCATCTCGCCGGCGATCACGGAGGCGGGCACGTCTTCGCGCGCCAGGTATTCCGGCACGGCGGCGGCCACCTGCATGGCGAGATCCTTCGCCAGCGCGCGCACGAGATCGCACGCGCAGCCGTCAATCTGCACCAGCACGCCGATCTTGCCGCCGAGGTGGATGTAGCTCTCCACCACGCCGTCGGCGGTCGCGAAGCGGACGCCGCGGCGGAACAGGATGTTCTCGCCCGTCTTGCTGATGGCCGCTGTGACGGCGGCCTGCGCGTCTTCCGGCAGCGCATCGGCGCTCACGCGCTCGGCCCGCGCGCCCAGCAGCCAGCCGGCCATGCGCGCGGCCAGCGCCTGAAACTCATCCGTCTTCGCCACGAAGTCGGTCTCGCAGTTCAGCTCGACCAGGCTGGCGGCGGCGTGGTCGGCCGCCTGGGCGGTCGCCACGGTGCCTTCGGCGGTGGCACGATGCTGGCGCTTGCCGGCTTCAGCCTCGCCGCGCTCGCGCAGCAGCGCGACGGCGCGCGCCATATCGCCGTCCGCCTCCACCAGCGCGCGCTTGGCGTCCATCATCTTGGCGCCGGTCTTATTGCGCAGCTCCATGACCAATGACGCGGAAATGTCAGCCACGATATTCCTCCTTCAGCCGCCTCTCCGAGAGACGGCATCTCTACCTGAATTGCCCATTGCCAATGTTGCAATGCGCGCATGAGCGGTGTTACTCTTCTTCGCCGATGATGCCGTAGTCCTTGGCCACTTCGTAGTACTTCTCTTTTTCGGGGACGACGACCGGCTCCTCGTCCTCGGTGAAGTCCAGCACGGCTTCCAGGTCGGCGGCGGCTTCCTCGGCCGCCTCCTCTTCCTCGTACGCTTCGTACTCCTCGACGGTCACCTCCTCGTCCTCCACCGCTTCCTGTTCGGGCAGCGGGCGGAAGGGCGAGGTGTAGCCCATATCGCCGTGCAGCTCGGTCATGCGGGCGTCATATTCCTGGCGGCCGTCAATGATGCCGTCGGCGATCTTGCCGGCAATGAGGCGGATGGCGCGGATGGCGTCGTCGTTCGCCGGGATCACGTAGTCGGCCATATCGGGATCGCAGTTCGTATCCACGATGGCGACCACGGGGATGCCCAGCCGGCGGGCTTCCAGGATCGCGATGTGCTCTTTGCGCACATCCACCACGAAGAGGGCGTCCGGCGAGTCTTTCAGGTACTCGATGCCGCCCAGCACGCGCTCCAGCTTCATCATTTCTTCGCGCAGCTTGATGACTTCCTTTTTCGGCAGGCGCTCGAAGGTGCCGTCTTCCTCCATGGTGCGCAGCTCGCGCATGCGGCGGATGCGCTGCTGGATGGTTTGAAAATTCGTCATCATCCCGCCCAGCCAGCGGTAGGTCACGAAATGCATGCCGCAGCGCTGCGCCGCTTCATACACGGCGTCCTGGGCCTGCTTTTTCGTGCCGACGAAGAGGACCTGCCCACCGTTGGCGGCGATGTCGCGCAGGAAGGCGTGGGCGTCTTCCAGCCGACGCAGCGTCTCGTGCAGATCAATGATGTAGATGCCGTTGCGCGCGCCGTAGATGAAGCGCTTCATCTTCGGGTTCCAGCGGTGAGTCTGGTGGCCGAAATGGACGCCGGCCTCCAGCAGCTCTTTCATGGATACCAGTGACATGGATACTCCCTTGATCCCGGCGTTGCCGGGAAGCATGTGATGGATCCGCGACGTCAGAGTGCCGAAAAGCGGCGCCGGCAGGGAGTGAATCTTGCCGCGCTATCGGTCGCGAACCGGATAAGTATAGGGAAGACGGGCCGGAAGGTCAAGAGGATTGCGGCGGCACGCCGCGCCTGTTGGTGAAAAATCCCTCATCGCGGCGGCGCGGCGTCGCCAGCCTGCTCGTGCAGCGCGGTGTAGCGCATGTGCGAATTTTTCCCGCGCAGCTTGGCCTGATACATCGCCTCATCGGCATGCCGAAAGAGCGCGTCAATCTCCATGCCATCTTCCGGGGTGACCGCGATGCCGATACTCATGGTGATGGTCACCGCTGCGCCGTCCAGCACAAACGGCTCGCGAAAGGCCGCCAGGATGCGGTCGGCGGTGATGAGGGCGAACGCCGGATTGGCCAGGTCCGAGACGACCACGACGAATTCATCGCCGCCGATGCGGGCAATGGTATCGGCCTCCCGCGTATTTGCCGTGAGACGGGCGGCGATGAGCTGCAGCAGGCGATCGCCGGCGGCGTGCCCCAGCGTATCGTTCACCCGTTTGAAGCCGTCGGCGTCCATATAGAGCAGCGCCACCCGCGTCTGCCGGCGCCGGGCGCGCGCCAACTCGGTCAGCAGGCGGTCATCGGCCAGCAGGCGGTTCGGCAGGCCGGTGAGGTGGTCGTAAAACGCCAGCGCGTTCAGCCGCTCCTGCAATGCGTGCCGATCGGTGATGTCGCGCAGCACCAGCAGCCACCCCTGCGAGGCGCGCCGCCCGGCGCGCAGCGCGGTGACGCGCAGATCGAACCAGCGCGGGGCGCCGTCGGGTGCGACAATCCGCACCGTATGCACTCGTCCGTCCTGCCGCAGCGCCGCCGCCGGCAGCCAGGCCGCGAACAACTCCGCGGCATCCACGCCATACCATTCCTGCTGCCGTTTGCCGAGCAGCGCGCGCATGGCCGGGTTGGCGTCAATGACGCGTCCGCGCGTATCCAGCACCACCACGCCGTCAATCATGCTCTCAAAGACGGCGTCACGCGCGATGGGCGACAGGTCAACGAGGCGGAAGAGCCGCTGCGCCAGCAACAGGCCGGCGCCGGACAGCGCAAATGCGACCGGGGTGAGATCGAAATACCGCGCCGGGCCGATGCGCAACACGTAGATGATATTCACCGCCAGCGGCACCAGCGCGATCACGAGCAGCGCCAGGACCTGGCGCCGATAGAGCGGCGCCAGCGTGCGCAGCGACAAGAGCGCCAGCACCAGCGCGAGCACGACGAGCGCCCAGTTGTAAGTGAGATGCACCCAGAACCAGGCGCCATACTCGATCTTCCAATACGGCGGATAGCCGCCAAGATCGAGCGCGGTGGCCCGATACATCAGGTGATGCCACTCATTGCTCCACATCAGGACGATGGTGACGGCGGGGATCATCCAGAGCAGCGCGCGTCGCGCACCGGCGAGCCAGTCATCGCGCCGCACGTAGGTGATCACGAAGAGGAACCAGGTCGTGGGCACGGTGGCGATACCCAGATACTGGATTTTACAGGCGAAAAGCTTGCCGGCTTCGGTCATGCTCCGCAGCTCGACGATGCAGCCCGCACACCAAACCGCCACCCCGACCATGAGCACCACCAGCGACCACCGGCCCGGCGCGTCGCGCAATCGCGCGGCGTCGGCGATGGACATGACGGCCAGCACGGCGGCAAAGATCAGCAGCGACAGATACAGATGATGGAGCCAGGGCGACATCGTTATATGATACCCGTTGCGCTGACCGGTGCCGCTGTCGGCTGTCAGCCGTCGGCTGTGCGGTGACAGGTACTGTGTACAGTCTGTCGAGCGCCGGTCGCTGACAGCCGAGCGCCGAGGGCCTGACCGGGAAAGCCGGTCGCGCAGGCACACGCAACTGGTATGGATAATAATTGTATCATATTCACCGGACGGACTCCATCACACCGCTGAAAAAATCTGGACAGCGCCCGGCGGCTGTGCTAGAGTGAAGCCCAGATCCCCACGAGGAGGCGCTCATATGGAGACGCTGCTGCACACCTATGCACCGGAGACCTGCCATACCCCCCAGCTCGATCACCCGCCGCGCGCGTTGAATTTTCACCGCCACGCGCACGATGTTTCCGGCTGGGTGGCCGCGGTGCGTGAGAAGTTTCTCGAGCTGCTCGGCCTCATGCCGGAGCGGGTGGATCCACACCTGCGCGTCGAGTTCGAGGCGGATCACGGCAGTTATATCGAGCGCCGATTGATCTTCACCGCGGAAGCGGGCGCGGACGTGCCCTGCCACCTGCTGCTGCCGAAGGCGGACGGCCCGGTGCCGCTGGTGATCTGCCTGCAGGGCCACAGCACGGGGATGCATATCTCGCTGGGACGCCCGAAATATCCGGGGGACGAGACGACGATTGCCGGCGGGCGCGACTTCGCGCTGCAGGCGGTGCGTGAGGGGTATGCCGCGCTGGCGCTGGAGCAGCGCTGCTTCGGGGAGCGCGGAGATCAGCGCGCCGCCGAGGCGCGGCACCTGCAGTCCACCTGCCATCACGCCTCGATGGTGTCGCTGCTGCTGGGGCGCACGATGATCGGCGAGCGGGTGTGGGATATCGCCCGCGCCGTTGACGCGCTGGCGGCATGTCCGGAGCTGGATCTGCGCCGCATCGGCTG
This sequence comes from Armatimonadota bacterium, assembly GCA_029553475.1. GTDB lineage: Bacteria > Armatimonadota > Hebobacteria > CAIYQO01 > CAIYQO01 > JAKIYB01. The sequence goes on along the minus strand of JAKPKV010000115.1, from coordinate 31,504 downwards.
CATGGGCAATTCCGGCGGCGGCACGGCGACGTACTACGCCGCCTGCTATGAGCCGCGCATCACCGCGGCGATGCCCTCCTGCTACGTCTGCACCTTCCGCCACTCCATCGGCCGTATTGACCACTGCCAGGACAATTACCTGCCGGGCGCGCTGCGCTACCTGGAGATGGCCGACTTCGCCGGCCTCATCGCCCCGCGGCCGCTGGTGGTGGTGGCGGGCCGCGACGACCCCATCTTCCCCCTCGCCGGCGTGGAGGAAGCCTTCGCCGACATCCAGGCCATTTACGCCGCCGTCGGCGCTCCCGACCGCTGCCAGCTGATCGTCGGCGACGGCGGCCACCGTTTCTACCCCGAGGACGGGTGGCCGGCCTTTCGCGCGCTGACCGGGTGGTAGTGGTACGTGCCTGTTCACCATGCGCCGCCGCGCCGGCGCCGGCGATGCGCTTGCGCCCCGGAATCGGCGCCGCTGGACTCCCGCCGGGCACGCCGGTACAATAACAGCCAATGGCAACCGACGCGACACAACCGGAGTGGGAAGAGCGGCTGCGGACGGCGCTGGAACGGCAGGACCGCGCGGCGCTGACCGCGCTGCTGGCGGAGATCCACCCGGCGGACCTGGCCGACTTTTTCACCGAGCTGGAGGAGCCGGAGCAGATCGCGCTGCTGGAGTCGCTCACCGACGAACAGGCGGCGGAGCTGCTGGCCGAGCTGGAGCCTGACGACCGCGCGATCATGCTCGATCAACTCACCGTCGAGCGCACCTCCGACGTGCTGGAAGAGATGTCCTCCGACGACGCCGCCGACGTGCTGGCGGAGCTGCCGCACGAAGAGGTGGACGCGCTGCTGGAGCGCATGGAGCCGGAGGCCGCCGACGACGTGGCGGAGCTGCTGCGCTACGCCGACGATGTGGCCGGCGGGCTGATGGCGAAGGAATATGTCCGCGTCACCCCCGACGAAACGGTGGCCGAAACGCTGGCGCTGCTGCGCGGCCCCTACGCCGACGCGGAGATGATTTACGAGATTTACGTGGTGGACGAGGACGAGCGCCTGCTCGGCGTCGTCACCCTGCGCCATCTCATCGCGCACGCCCCGGACGCGGTGATGAGCGACATCATGGCGCGCGAATACGTCAGCGTGCCGACGGACATGCCCCGGGACGACGTGGCCGACGTGGTGCGCCGGCACGACCTGCTGGCGGTGCCGGTGCTGGACGAAGACGGCCGTATGCAGGGCATCGTCACCGTGGACGACGTGAGCGAAGCCATGCGCGAGGAGGCGACCGAAGACCTGCTGGCGGTGAGCGGCGGCGAGGAAGCCGCCGAAGAACCGCGCCCGTGGTCCCGGCGGCCGGGCTGGCGCACCGGCCTGTTGACGCTGGCCGGCGCCACGCTGCTCGCGGGGCTCATCTGGCTTTTTGCGCGCGAGTTGACGGCCTGGCACACCACGGCCGCCTTGCTGCCGCTGCTGCTGGCGCTGGGGCTCTCCGCCGGCAGCCAGGCGGCGCTGGGCATGGATCACGCGTACGAGGACGCGATAGAGCGCCGGCAGCTCGGCCGTATCTTCCTGCGCGAGGTTGCCGCCGGCGGAGGGCTGGCGCTCATCAGCGGCGCGCTCGCCGGCCTGGTGCTTTTCGTGATGACGCGCTCGCCGGCGCGGGCGGGCGGCGTCGCCCTGCCGTTCGTCGTCAGCCTGTGGACGGCCAGCCTCATCGGCGCGCTCGGGACGGTCGTCGTCCGCAAGCGCCGGGACGCGTTGAGCGCGCCGGCCCACGCCGCGATCGTCACCGTGGCGCTCATCGCCGCGGTGGCGGTGAACCTGTGGCTGGCGCGGTTTGGTCTGCCGCGCTGACGGCGGCAAACAGCGCGCGCAGCTTCTCCGCATCCTTCCGCCCCGGGGCGCGCTCCACCCCGCTGCTCACGTCCACCGCATAGGGGGCGGCGATCGCGATGGCCTCCGCGACATTGTCCGGCGTCAGGCCGCCGGCGAGGAGAATGGGCAACCCGCATGCCCGCGCCGCCCGCGCCAGACGCCAGTCAAAGGATACGCCGGTGCCCCCACGCTGTCCCGCCACCCGCGCGTCGAGCAGGATCGCCCGCGCCCCGCGATAGGCGTCCACCGCCGGCACATCGGCCTCCCCGCCAATCGCCAGGCTCTTGATCGCCGGGCAGCCAAGTTCATCCAGGTAGGCGGGGGGCTCATCGCCATGCAGCTGCGCGACGCGGCAGCCGGTATCCGCCAGCAGTGCCCGCACCGCCGCCGGCGGCTCATTCACCACCACCGCCACCGGCGTCACGAAGGGGGGCAGCTCGGCGATGATGGCGCGCGCCGCCGCCGGCGTCACCGCGCGCGGGCTGGGCGGGTAGAAGAGAAAACCGAGGGCATCCGCGCCCAGCACAACGGCCAGCCGGGCGTCGTCGGCATGGGTGATGCCGCAAATTTTCACGCGGGTGCGCGGTGGTGACGGATGCATGCCACGGGCCTTGTCGAAAATTCGCTCCCCCTCCATAGTAGCACGTTCTCGCCGCGCCCGCCAACTTGTCGGGCGATGGCTGCCATGCGCCGGCAATGTGTGCTACAATATCGGAGGTATGTGAACGCCACCAGACGGGAATAGTACTCCGTGATGAAAACACACGCCTTACTCGCGCTGGTCGCCGGCGCGGTGATGCTCGCCCTCCTCGCCCTGGTCGCCGGCTGCGGCTCCGCGCCGGCTTCCGGCGGCGGCTACGGCGCCGACGCCCGCCCCTGGCCGCAGGCGCCGGCGCGCTCCACCCCGGCGGCAGCGGGCGAACAGGCCCAACCGCCGACGGTGCCCGTCACCTTCACGCTGCGCGGTAAAGCCGCCGCCGAGCACGAGCTGCGGCTGAGCCTGACGCAGATCGAGCTGCGCTACGGCTCGCGCTGGCACACGGTCGCGAAGGCGGAAGACATCGCGAAGAACGAGACGCTCCCCCTGAAACTGGGCGCGAAAGAGAGCTTCGCGCTGCTGGCGCGCACTGCCGTCCCCCGGCGCACCTACACCTACGCCCGACTGACCTTCGCCAAAGAGAAAACCGTGCTGGCGCGCGCAGAGCAGCCCAACGTGCCGCTGGTGGTGGAGACGGTGCCGCTGGCCATCGGCGAATGGGCGCCCTCCGACGCCCGGCCTAATCTCATCACCTTCACCGTAGACGGCACGCAAGTCAAATTTGCGGAAGACGTCATCCTGCCGGCCACCGCGCTCGCCGCGAAAACGCTCTCGCCCACCGGCGGCATCACCGGGACGATCACGCCCGCGACGCCGACGGCGCGCGTGGAGGTGTTCTGGGGGGCCTCGAAGGTGCTGCTCGGCTCCGTGACCCCCTCCGCGCAGGACGGCAGCTTCACGGTGGCGAATCTCCCCGCCGGCCTCTACCGCGTGGAGGTGTCCGCCACCGGCCAGCGCCTCAGCGAACCGCTGAGAGACCCGGTCGCCGTGGAAGACAAGCCCGTGACGGTAAAGACGTTGGAGCTGGTCAACGCGGCGAAAGAGTAGCGGCGGTTTGGGCGCGGTCTACGCGCCGCACACGCCCACCGGCGCGCGCGCGGCCTTGAGCTGCGTGATCAGCGCCGGCACCACCTCCAGCACGTCGCCGACGAAGCCGAAGTCCGCCACCTGGAAGATGGGGGCGTCTTTGTCCTTGTTGATGGCGATGATGCAGTCGGAGGAGGACATGCCGGCGAGGTGCTGCACGGCGCCGGAGATGCCGCAGGCGATGTAGAGCTTCGGGCAGACCGTCTTGCCGGTCTGCCCCACCTGGTGCGGATAGGGCATCCAGCCGGCGTCCACCGCTGCGCGGGAGGAGCCCACCGCGCCGCCGAGCAGGTCGGCCAGCTCCTGCAGCAGGGCAAAATGCTCCGGCTTCCCCATGCCGCGGCCGCCGGAGACGATGACGTCGGCGTCCACCAGGTTCACCTTCTGGGTGAAATCGGGGATGAACTCCAGGATGTTCACGCTGGAGGTGAGCAGCTGCTCGACCGGCGTCTCGCGGATGATCGCGGCGCGCGCCACGTCGCCGGGCAGCGCCGCCGGCATCACCTTGTGGCGCACGGTGGCCATCTGCGGGCGCGTGTAAGGGCAGAGAATGGTGGCCATGATATTGCCGCCGAAGGCCGGGCGCGTCTGGTAGAGCAGCCCGTCCTCGCCCACTTCCAGCCCGGTGCAGTCCGCGGTGAGCCCGGTATACAGATCCACCGCCACGCGGGAGAGGAAGCCGCGGCCGATGGTGGTGGCGCCGGCGAGCACGATCTCCGGCTTATAGCGGCGGCAGAGGTTGGCCAGCACGCGCGAATACGGCTCAGGCCGATAGCGGGCCAGCTTCGGGTGGTCATACAGGTAGACCTTGTCCACCGGATACTTCGCCACCGCCGCGCCCAGCGCGTCCAGCTCGTGTCCGAGCACGACCACGCCCAGCGCGCAGCCGCGGGCATCCGCCAGCCGGCGCCCGGCGCCGATGAGCTCCGGCACCACGCCGGCGAGCTGGCCGTCGTGCTGCTCGCCGAAGACCCACACGCCCGTGTAGGCGTCCAGGTCCTCGCGCGCCTGCTTCTCGATCTCAATGGTGATCGCCTTGAACTTGCAGGCGCTCACGCAGGAGCCGCAGAAGTTGCAGCTCTCCACCGCGATGGTGGCCAGCTTGCCCTCCATCTTCACGGCCATGGTCGGGCACGCCTTCACGCAGAGGGTGCACCCCTTGCACTTATCTTCGATGACGCGAATGGACATCAGTATTCCTCTTTTCGGGTTAATGCAGAATGGAGAATCGTGAATTGAGCATGCAAAATAGAAAACCGGAGAGCACGTTCGGACGCTTGGATTTCTTTGCCGTCACCACTGACTGCGTGAAGATTCGGCATAACTCGTCTGCTTCAGTATAGAGCACTGCCGCATAGAGCACTGCCGCCTTCTCTGCTTGCGCCCAACGGCGTCGTTTCAGCATCCGCAACCAGAATCGTGACTCTCGCATCTCCTTCAGTGAAATTTGCATTTTATGAATGAAGTCGGCACGGCTCTCCGCTGCACAGGCTTCTTCATAATTTGCCGCAGTGGATGTGCCGGAACGCAGTAATTGCCCACCGATATGCCGACCGACCGGGGAAGTTGGTAATTCCTCGACCAGATCAATCACATGGGTTGCGAAATCATCCATTGGCGCAAGCAACCGCTGAACGTCCTCGCGCATCCCCCGCCTCCATTCTCAATTCGCTATTCACCATTATTCATTGTGCAATCCTGATCACACCGTCACGCGCTCGCGCACGATCTCCAGCAGCTTCGCCGCCAGCTCCGTCGGGTCGCCTTCCCAGCGTTCGCCGCCGGCGCGGTGTTCGGGGCTGAAGACTTTCACCACCTGGGTGGGGCTGCCTTTCAGGCCGCAGCGCTCGGGGTCGAGCTGCAGGCTGGCGGCGGTCCACACGGGAATCTGCGCCGACTTGGCGCGCATTTTGCCGCGGAGCGACGGGGTGCGCGGCTCGTTAATCTCCTTCACCACGGTGAAGAGCGCGGGCAGCGCGACGTCGCACACCTCGTAGCCGTCTTCCAGCAGGCGGTGCACCGTGGCGCGCTTCTCGCTGATCTCGTCAATCTTGCTCACGTAGGTGGCCAGCGCATATTCGGCATGCACGGTGATGCCCGGTCCGGTCTGCGCGGTGTCGCCGTCAATGGCCTGCATGCCGCAAAAGACCAGGTCGGCTTTCAGCGCGCTCACCGCGGCGGCCAGCGCATACGAGGTCGCCCAGGTATCGGACCCGGCGAACGCGCGGTCGGAGAGCAGCACGGCCGCATCGGCGCCCAGGGTGAGCGCCTCGCGCAGCGCGGCGTCCACCTGCGGCGGGCCCATGGAGACCACCGTCACGGTGCTCTCCACGCCCTGCGCGGCCAGGCGCTCCTTCACCCGCACGGCTTCTTCCAGCGCGTAGAGATCGAAGGGATTGATCTGGGACTCCACGCCTTCGCGCACGAGGGTGTTGGTCACCGGGTCAATCTTCACGTTCGTGGTCTGCGGCACCTGCTTGATGCACACGACGATGTTCATAGCGACTCCAGTCACGGGTCAGGGTCACGAGAGAGGCGTCATGCGGAAAGAGTCCGGCATGGCGCCCGCCACACTGTACCAGATTTTCTGAAAAACGAAAAGGGCGGGCAAGACGCCGTCGCGCCGCGCGCGGACGCGCCGCCCGCATAGTCGCCCGGACCTGCCGCGCGACCGCCCTTTCCTCCCCAATCCCTGGCCGCTTCCCTTCTTCCTGCTTCGTGGTGCAACCGCGGAGACCCTCCGCTGACTCCCCCAAATTGGTGCGTGTTCGCCAAACGGGGGGGCGTCGTGTTCGCGGAAAATCTCACGTCAGGGCGCCAGGGCGCCAAGGCGCGAGAAAATAAAAAGAGTGCTTTTCTGCCCAAAGGCTGGGTATGACCGCCGGCGCGGGGTTCTTCCGGCAGACGGGCGCTCTGCGGGTATCACGGTGCGGGCGGCGATGCAGCATCTTTCTGTTTGCTTGCCAGGGGGGATATCACCGCAGACCTCCCGGCGTCGGCTCGCGAGGACACGCGCCCGCCCAAAGACCAACCCCCCGCCGTTGCGCCCGTGTATCTCGCGCGGTAAGATGGGGCATCATGGCGGCGGGAGGGGGCGGAATGAAGGCGTTGGTGTATGACGGACCGGGGGCGTGCGCGGTGCGGGAGGTGGCGACGCCGACGCCGCGGGGGACGGAGGCGCTCGTACGGGTGCGCGCGTGCGGGGTGTGCAAGACGGACGTGCACATTCACCACGGGCGCTTTTTCGCCGCGTTCCCGCTGATTCCCGGGCACGAGTTCGCCGGCGAGGTGGCGGCGGTGGGCGAGGCGGTGACGCGGGTGCAGGTGGGCGACCGCGTGGCGGCGGATAACCAGTACCCCTGCGGCCGCTGTGACGCCTGCCGGGGCGGGACGCCGCTGTTCTGCGCGCACATGACCGCCCAGGGGGTGAACGCCCCCGGCGGCTTCGCGGAATACACGCTGGTGGACGAGGCGCGGCTGTACCCCCTGGCCGATACCGTCAGCTTTGACGAAGGCGCGCTCATCGAGCCGGCGGCATGCGCGGTGCACGGCATTGACGTGATCGCCCCGCGCGCGGGCGACGACGCGCTGCAATTCGGCGCGGGGGGCACCGGGCTGATCCTGGCGCAGTTACTGCGCGGCGCCGGGGTCGCCACGCTGGCGGTGGCCGACCTGTCCCCGCGCAAGCTGGCATTGGCGGGGCAACTGGCGGGCGCGGAGACGGTGATGGTACGCCGTGACGCGCCGGAAGCGCACGACTTGGCCCTGCACAACCGCTACCCCGGCGGGTTTGCCATCGTCATTGACGCCACCGGCGTCCCGGCGGTGATCGAGCGCCTGCCGCGCTACGCCCACCCGGGCGCGAAGCTGGTGATGTACGGCGTGGCGCCGGAGGAGGCGCGCATCGCCATCAGCCCCTACGACATCTTCCGCCGCGAGCTCACGCTGCTCGGCTCCTTCTCGCAGCTCGGCACCTTCCCCCGCGCGGTGAAGCTGGTGAACAGCGGCGTGCTCCAACTGAAGGAGCTGGTGACGCACACCTTCCCGCTGGAGGGCTGGGCGGACGCCCTCGCGCGCATCAGCCGCGGCAGCGACGAGGTGAAGATGGTGATGCGGCCGTAGGATGGCGGAGGGGGTATGGGGGGAGCGAACGCCCCGCGTGTTGGTAAACGCGGGGCGTTGCGTCGCCTCTGATCAGTAGCCGCGCGCGGCAGAGCGGTCGGCGGCGCGGCGGGCGCGGGGGCCCGAACGCGCGGGGCGCGGGCGGTCGTTCTGGCGCGCGACCGGGGCGCTGTGCTGCGCGGGGGCGACCTGCCGCACCGGGCTTTGCCGGCGGGGCGGCGCGCTCTGGCGGGCGGGGCGGCGGCCATCGGGCAGCGGGTCGCGGTGGAACTCGTCATGCGCCGGCGCCGGTTTGGTGTAATCGAACGCCTCCACGTAGTGCGTCGCGATTTTCTCGCCCAACGCGCGCTCGATGTCGCGCAGGATGTCGCGGTCGTCCGTGGTCACGAAGGTGATCGCTTCGCCGCTGCGTTCGGCGCGACCGGTGCGGCCGATGCGGTGGATATACGCGTCGGCGCAGTCCGGGATGTCGTAGTTGATGACGTGCGAGATAGTGGTCACGTCAATGCCGCGGGCGGCGATATCGGTGGCGACCAGCACGCGGGTCGCGCCGGCGCGGAAGGCGGTCAGCGCCGCTTCCCGCTGATTCTGCGACTTATTCGCGTGCAGCACGCCCGCCTGAAAGCCGGCGCGGGTCAGTTGCTCCGACACGCGGTTGGCGCGGTGCTTGGTGCGCGTGAACACGAGCACGGAATCGGTGGCCGTGCCGCGCAGCACTTCCAGCAGCAGCGCGGTTTTCAAGTGGTGTGGCACGGGATAGAGCATGTGCGCCACCGTCTCCGCCGGGGCGGCGAGGCCGATGTCAATGCGCGCGGGGTCGCGCAGCGTCTCCCGCACGAAGCTATGGAGCTCCGGCGCGAAGGTGGCGGAAAAGAGCATCGTCTGGCGTTCGCGCGGCAGCAGGCTGATAATGCGGCGGACGGCGGGCAGAAAGCCCATGTCCAGCATGCGGTCCGCTTCGTCCAGCACGAGACAACTCAGCTGCCGGAAATCGAGGTTGCCGCGGTCGGCGTGATCGAGCAGGCGGCCGGGGCAGGCGACCAGAATTTCGACGCCGCCGCGCAGCGCGCGTTCCTGGGCGGCCATGCCCACGCCGCCGAAGATGGTGGCGGCGCGCAGATTCGTGTGCAGGCCCAGTTGATTGATGGCGTCATGCACCTGGATGGCCAGCTCTCTGGTGGGGGTGAGCACCAGCGCGCGTGTGTGGCGCGCCTCGCGGGGGCCAGTGAGCAGGCGCTGCAGCAGCGGCAGCGCGAAGGCGGCGGTTTTGCCGGTGCCGGTCTGCGCGGTGCCGAGGATGTCGCGTCCCGCCAGCGCCGGAGGAATCGCGGCGGCCTGAATCGGGGTAGGGTGCTGATAGCCGGCGGCGACAATGGCGCGCCGCAGGCGTTCGTGCAGCGAAAACGTGGTGAAGGTCATGCGAACTTTCATGGGGACCAGCCAGGGACGCGCGCGCCCACTTCCGGACTGGCAGTCGAACGTGATCGCCCGTCGGCATGCACAACGGCGTGCCGCGCGGGCGCCGGAATAGAGGGAAATCATGCGAGGACGCATTCCCGCCTCGCTCCGCACGGGAGCGAGGCGGGAGGTGCGAGGCACTTACCAGCGGCTGCTGCGCTGGCGGCTGCCGCCGCCGCCGCCGTAGCCGCCGCCGCGGCTCCCGCCGCCGCCGCCGCGCTGGCTCTGAAAACAGTCCGAGCAATAGACGGGCTTTTCGCCGGAGGGCACGAAGGGCACCTGGCACTCTTTGCCGCAGGCGGAGCAGGTGGCGGTGTGCATTTCGCGCGGGCCGCCGCTGCGGCGGTCGCCGCCGAAGCCGCCGGACGCTTTGCGCGCGGCGCGGCACTGCGGGCAGCGGCCCGGGGTGTTGGCGAAGCCCTTCTGGGCATGGAACTCCTGCTCACCCGCGGTGAACACGAAGCTGCTGCCGCAGTCGCGGCAGCTCAGGGTCTTGTCGGTGTAGCTCATGGCTTGCACTCCTTGTTTCGTTCGGTACCGTCATCGGGTTCGTTGATTTGGATGGCGGACATGGTGTGCAATGCATGGGCATGGACAACCGGTACGAGGCCAAATCAGGCGGAACACTGTCGGTCCAGTCGGAGAGATTGTCTCTCTGACTATCACAGTGTACCGGAAATGGGATGGCGACGCAAGAGGGGAACGAAAATTAGCGCCGGCGTCGGTGTCCGCCCCCGCGGCGCCGTCCGCCTTTCGCGTCGTCTTTGGCGTCTTTTCGCGCGCGTTTACACGCGGGACAGCAGGAAGGCGGGGGAAACGCATTGGCGTCGTAGAGCGCCTGCTCGCCTTCAGAAAAGATGAACGTGGCCTGGCACACGTCGCACGTGAGCGGGATGTCCGGCATGGAATTCGGCCCTCCGTTTGATGGATTCCAGCTCGGGCCGGGCTGCCAACAGTGGCGAATTCGCGGGACACTCCGGCAGCCACCCAATCCGAAACAGTGATCCAGTGTAACGCGATGGGAGACGCCTGTCAATTCACCCCCGCGCCCACGCGCGGCCACCGCCCGCTCCCGGATTCGCCCTTTCCCGCGGTTCATGCTATACTAAGGCATACACAGCCCGGCGTGCCGGGCGAGGATCAGTCATGGACTTCGTCGCGGATCAGATGTGTTTTGCCTGCGGACGCGAGAACCCCATTGGTCTCCGGCTCACCTTTGCCTTTGACGGCGCGGAGTACGTCACGCGTTTCACCGCGGACGCGCGCGTGCAGGGGTATCGCGGCATTATCCACGGCGGCATTGTCGCCACGCTGCTGGACGAAGTGATGGCGCGGCTGGTGTGGGAGCAGGCCGGGCCGTCGGCGACGGCGCGGCTGGACATCCGCTACCGCCGTCCGGCGCCCATCGGCGCGGCCATCGAGGTGCGCGGGCGCATCACCGCCGTGCGCCGCGCCGGGCAGCTCTTTGAGACCGCGGCGCGCGCGACGCTGGCGGACGGCACCGTGCTGGCGGACGCCACCGGCCTGGTGATGCGCCGGCATCCCGCGGAGGGAGGCGCCTGATGTCCGCCGTCTCCGTGATCATCCCGGCGTATAACGAGGCGCCCCGCCTGGCGGAGGTGGTGGCGGCGGTGCGGGCGGCGCCGCTGGTCCACGAGATCATCGTGGTGGACGACGGCTCGGAGGACGACACCGCCCAGGTCGCCCGCGGGCTGGGGGTGCGCGTGGTGCGCCTGCCGGACAATCGCGGCAAGGGCTGCGCGATGCGCGCCGGCGCGCAGGCGGCCACCGGCACCGTCCTCCTCTTCCTCGACGCCGACCTGCGCCACCTCGCCCCCGCGCATGTGGATAGCCTCATCCGCCCGGTGCTGGAGCGGGAGGCGGGGATGACCATCGGCATCTTCCGCGGCGGCCGGGCCGCCACCGACCTCGCGCAGGTGATCAGCCCGCACCTCTCCGGCCAGCGCTGCCTGCCCCGCGACTTCTTCCTCGCCGCGCCGCTGGTGGACGGCAGCCGTTCCGGCGTGGAAATCGCCCTCACCGTGCATGCCCGCGCCTGCAAACTGGCCATCCAGACGGTGGAGCTGCCGGGCGCCACCCACACGATGAAAGAGGAAAAGATCGGCATGGTGCGCGGCACGCTGGCGCGCTGGCGCATGTATGCCGATATCCTCGCCACGCTGATCCGCTATCACATGGCCACGCGCGGGCACAAACGCTTCCCCGTGCATAGTGAGTGACCGGACGCGCGTTTTATGGCAAAACGTGCGGGGTACCTACAGGGCGGATTCGTCGCCTGACATGCGCACGTGTGCCGCGAAACCGCCGACGGCCGCCATGCCGCGCACGGGCATGCATGCTCCCGCAACCTTCCCGCGCGTTGCGCGTCTATAATTGGTAGAGTGCGGCGCATAACTGTTTGGCGATGCGCTTATTTAGCTTGAGGAGGGACCAATGACACTGCATCAGCAACTGTCCGTGATGGGGGTGCTGCTGGTCGCGCTGCTGGCCGGCGCGGGGCTGGCCGCGCCGACCGATGCCGCGACGCAGGCGCTGGAGCAGACGCAGCTCGCGTTCCGCGCCGTCCACGCCAAAGTGGCGCCGGCCATCGTCTCCATCTCGGCGCGCGGCGTCGAGGCGGCGAGCCCGCTGGGCCGGCAACGGCCATTCCGCTCGTCGGGCTCGGGCGTGATCATCCGCACAGAGGGCATCGTGCTGACGAATTCGCACGTCGTCGCCAACGCCACCCGCCTGACGGTACGGCTGTCCGATTCCGAGAAGGAACTGCCCGCCGAGGTGATACAGACCGACCCGCGCACCGACCTGGCGGTGGTGCGCATCACCGAGCAGGGCGAGTACCCGGTGGCGACGCTGGGCGACGCCGCCACGGTGAAAGAGGGCGACTGGGCGATCGCGTTCGGCTCGCCGTTCGGGCTCTCCAGCACGATGACGGTGGGGATCATCAGCGCGACGAACCGCCGCATCCCCAGCCCGACCGATGAATTCGCCTACCGCGACCTGCTGCAGACGGACGCCGCCATCAACCCCGGCAACAGCGGCGGCGCGCTGGTGAACGTGCGCGGCGAGCTCATCGGCATCAACTTCATGATCTTCAGCCCGAGCAGCGAGCCGGGCAGCGTGGGCATCGGTTTCGCCATCCCCATCAACGCGTTCACCAAGCAGGTCATCGAGGCGCTGGTGAGCGGCAAGGCCTTCGAGCGCGGGCAGCTCGGCGTGCGCATCGCCGACCTTGACGCCACGCTGCGCGAGGAATACGGCGTGAAAGCGGGCGGGGTGTTCGTGCATGAGGTGTCCCCCGGCAGCGCGGCGGAGAAGGCCGGCATCCTGGCCGAGGACATCATCGTCGCCGTCAACGGCACGACGATCTCCGACAGCAACCAGTTCGTGCGCCTCATCGAGGCGACGAAGCCGGGGGCGACGGTGACGGTGACGGTGATGCGCAACAAGAAGACGCAGGACGTGATGGTGACGATGGGCGCCGCCGACGCCCCGCGGACGAACAGCTACGCGGCGAAACTCGGCCTCACCGTCACCGGCATCACGCCGGAGATGGCCGCCCAGCTTCGCCTGCCCGTCACCCGCGGGGTGGTGATCACCAATGTCGCCGCCGGCAGCGTCGCGGAGGAAGCCGACCTGCGCCGCGGTGACATCATCCTGCGCATCGGCACCGCCTTCCAGGGCGTGGAAGTGACCACCCCGGAGGAATTCTGGGCGGCGGTGGACACGGCCATGAACGCTCGCGGCTCGCTCGGCGTGGTGATGCAGGTCCGCCGCGGCGCCCGGGTGTTCATCCGGACGCTGGCGAAACCGGCGGAGTAAGGCGCGTCCGCACACCAGGGGGACCGATACGGGGGACTGTTGACGCCTGGCCGCCACCTGGCGCGTCATGCCGACCCGCGCCGCGGCGCGCGGTCAGCGTCACCTGGCCAGGCGTTGACTGTCCCCCGGCGCAGGCACTCTGACTACGGCCGGGGCGGCGCCACTCCACTCCGTTGCGTGGCGCACTACCAACAGCCGGAGGCTCCGCTGACATCCCGGTACGGGGGACTGCTGTCCCCCCCCCCCACGGCCGCGGCCGTCACCGCCCCGCGAACGGGTGCCCCGCATCCGCGAAATCGGGCCGATAGGTCGCTTCCGCCTGCAATTCCTGCCTCCAGCCGTCCTCCAGGCCGGCCTCGTCGAAGGCGTCGAGGGCGTCGTCATATTCGGCGGCGGTGAGCGAGCGGGCGAGCTCCGGCATCCGTGCCGCCCGGTGGGCGGGGTAATACTGCGCCATCAGGCTGATGGTCAGGCGGGGGGAGACTTCCTCCGCCAGCCGGCGCAGCGCCGCGCGCGTGCCCGCCAGCCCGCCGGGCAGCACCAGGTGGCGCACGATGACGCCGGACACCGCCACCCCGTCCTCATCCAGCGCCAGCAGGCCGACCTGGCGGTACATCTCGCGGATGGCGGCGATGGCGCGGTCGGGATAATCCGGCGCGCCGGAGAGACGCAGCGCGACATCGGCATCGGCATATTTCATATCCGGCAGGTAGATATCCACCACGCCGTCCAGCAGGCGCAGCGCGTCCACGCTGTCATAGCCATGCGTGTTATACACCACCGGCAGGCGAAAGCCATCGTCCACCGCCAGCGCCAGCGCGCGGACCAGCGACGGCAGCGCGTGGGTGGGCGACACCCAGTTCACGTTGTGGCACCCCATCGCTTGCAGGCGCAGGTAGTCCTCCGCCAGCCGTTCCGCGGCGTAGGCGGGGAAATCGGCGAGATGGCCCTGGCTGATCTGGTGATTCTGGCAGCAGACGCAGCGCAGGGTGCAGCCGGCGGCAAACACCGTGCCGGAGCCGCGCGTGCCGGAGATGGCGGGCTCCTCGCCGTGGTGGTCGCAGATGGCGGCGATGCGCGCCCGCGCGCCGGTGCGGCAACGTCCCGTCTCCCCGGCGCGGCGGTTGGCCCCGCAGGCGTGCGGGCACAGGTCGCACGCGGCCAGGCGCGCCCGCAGCGCGTCAGCGCGGGCGGACAGGTCGGGCAATTGGGCGGCGCGTCCGATCATGTGCGTATTCTAACAGGGTTTGGCGCGCGGGTGAAACAATGCCGGCGGCGCGCGGGCGGCCGATGCGGTATACAATACGCGTAGCGTTGCGTGCCGGTGAGGGGAGGGGCGTCATGGGGAAGCGCGGGATGATGGGCGGGCCGTGTGTCTGGCTGACCGCCGGGGCGGTCGGCGCGCTGTACTGGCTGGGGGCGCGGGAGCGGCCGGCAGTGCGCCAGCCATCGGCGGTGCCGGCCATAGACCGGCCGGAGATCATCGAGACCTGGCAGCGCATGTCGGCGCAGCCGCATATCCGCTGTTTCCAGCACAAACTGGTGCGCCGCGCGGTCACCGGACTGGTGGGCGCGCGCGTGCTGGACGTGGGCAGCGGGTTGGGGCAGCTCACCATCGCGCTGGCGCGCCAGCCGGAGGTGAGCGAGGCGGTGGGCATTGACCTGTCCGCCGATCTGGTGGAGGCCGCGCGCCATCAGGCGGAAACGGTGGGCGCCAACGCCCGCTTCTTGGAGATGGACGCCGCCGACCTGTCCCCGCTGGCGGACGCCTCCTTCGACGTGGTGGTTTCCACCCTCTCGCTGCATCACTGGACGGAGCCGCAACGCGCGCTGGCGGAAATCCGGCGCGTGCTCACCCCGGGCGGGCGGGCGTACCTGCTGGACCTGCGCCGTGACATCGCCGTTCCCTTCTATGGCGTCGCCGCGCTCGTCTCCCGCTACCTGCTGCCGGAACCCATCCGCCGCGCCGGCGAGCCGCTGGCCTCTTTTAAGGCGGCCTACACGCCCGCCGAAGCCGCCGTGCTCGCCATGAAAGCCGGCTGGGAGAACCCGACCGTCACCACCGGCCCGGTCTGGCTGCTGCTGGAAATGGGCTGAAGCCGTGACAGGGACGCCCCTTCCGTGCTAGCATAAGGCGCGGAAAGGGGCGACCTATGCCGATCACGGCCGACTGGCACATCCACACCCGCAACTCCTGCGACCAGGCGTCGCTGACGGTCGCCGACCTGCTGGCCGGGGCGGCCGCGCTGGGGATGACCGACTTCGGCGTCACCGATCATCTGCACACGCCGGTGAACCTGCCCGACCTGGTCGCCTCGCGGGCGGAGTTCGACGCCGCCGCCCCGCCGCCCACCGTGCATTTCGGCGTCGAGTTGAGCAGCGTGTCCCGGTGGGAGCTGGATGCCATCGCCACCGGCGCGCATGGGGCGCCCACCTACGGCCTGCGCGACGGGGGGCCGGCGGACGGCCCGCTGGCGCTGGGCATCACGGCGGAGGCGCTGCGGGCGCTGGGCGTGGAGTATGTCGTCGCCGGGGCCCACTGGCCGATGTATGTGCCCTACGAGCGCGAGGCGATCATCCGCGACTATCACCGGCAGAATTTGTTCCTCGCCGCCCACCCGCTGGTCACCATCGTCGCCCACCCCTGGTGGTGGATGGGCCACTGGCAGGCCGAGGACGGCAGCTATCGCGCGGAACCGTGGTTCGACGATTTCGGCGCCATCCCCGCCAGCATGCACGACGAATTCGCCGCCGCCGCCCTGCAGCACGGCACGGTGGTGGAGATCAACCTCTGCGCCCAGCTCCTCCACCCCGGCTATCCCGAACGGTACAAGGCGCAATACCTCGACTACCTGGCGATGCTGAAGGCGCGCGGCGTCCCCCTGTCCATCGGCTCCGACTGCCACCATCCGCGATACGATATTGACTTCCCTCGCGCGGAAGCGATGCTGGCGACGGTGGGGATCACGGATGCGGATTGCTGGCGGCTGCCGCCGCGGCAGGGGTAAACATGCTCACGCAGACCGCCCGCCCGCCAACCGATGACGAGCGCGCCATCATGGACGGATGGCTGAAGCCCGAGCCCTTCAGTTGCCTCGGTGCCGGCTGCCTGGGCTGCAACTTCATCGTGCTGCTGATTATGTGGACGATGCTGGGGAGCCTGGCCGGATTCATCGCGCTCATGTTCCTCGGCGGGATGGATGCGCCGGTGCATATTATCGGATTACTGCTGACAGGCGGCGCGGTTGTAGGCGGCATCGCGTTTATCAGTTACCGCATCGTCCGGCACCTGCGCGACCGCCGGGAGCGACACCAACTGGATGTGAGCACCGTCGAAGTCCTCCACTGCACCGCCACGGAAGCCGTCTACGTGGATTGTGACATAGAGTATGACGAAGACATGATGCCCGCCTACGCCCTGCAAGTGGACGAGGAGACGGTTCTCTTTATTAGCGAGGATGATGTGGATAATTTAGTCCATACAGGCAAGTTCCCATGCCGCGAATTCGAAATCGTCATCTCACGCGGAGGTGGCATGCTGCACATTGAATGCCTGGGTGCGTTGCTACCAGTGCCAAGCAGCTATGTCGTAAAGCAAGTGCCCGAGTGCATTCCGCAAGGTGTTCATAGCATCAAAGGCACACTCGACAAAATATCTGCGTTGCTGAAGCAATACGGTCGCCAGTCGGATTACCCGTGACAAGCACCAGCAACTGTCTCGTATCGCAGAAGCACCTGGCCGTTGGTAGTGCGCCACGCAGCATCGCGGAGTGGCGCCCTCCGGCTGTAGCGATCACGCCCGCCAGAAAAATGGTGACAGCGCTTGGCTGAAAATGATTCGCCTGCTACGCTTCGTGCTCGTTACCATTTTTCCGACTAACCGTACCGGTTATTTTGCAACTCCTCCCTTCCCCTTGACAACTCCCCCTCACCCCTACAACAATACCACTAACACAAGGAGAACATCATGGCCGATATCATCGCCGGCGTCACCATTCTGGTGCGCGACCGCAAAGCGGCGCATGCCGCGATCAACGAGATTCTTTCCAACTACGCCAGCCTCATCGTCGGGCGCATGGGCATCCCCCACCTGCATGACGAGCGCTCGGTCATCTCCCTCATCCTGCAGGGGGACGAGACGGCGATGGACAGCATGCTCTGCGAGCTCGCCGACGTGCAGGACGCCCGCGGTTTTCGCACCGTGCTGGCGAAGTTCGAGGAGTGAGTGCCGTACCGGGACCGCGGATTTTCAATCCGCACGCAGATCAGCAACGTCCTCTCAAACAGACAGAGTGGCAATACGTGCGGATTGAAAATCCGCGGTCCCGGTGACGTGCATCTTCACGGCCTCGGTACCGCGAACCAAACCGCCGCGACGGTGTCAAAGCGCATGGTCCATTCATGCGTCATGGAGGTGCATCATGCGAGTGCGTATGCTGTGGTGTCTGCTGCTGCTGGCCGGCGTGGCCGTGCTGGCCCAGGACCCCGAAAAACCGGCGGAGCCGCCGAAGCCGGTGCAGGTGCCGGGCACCTTCGTGGAAATAATTCCGCCGGAGGGGTTTGAAAGAGCCACCAGCTTCACCGGCTTCATGAGCCGGACGCTGAATGCCTCCATCATGGTGACGGTGCTGGCCGAGCCGTATGCGAAGACCATCGCCAACTACACCAAAGAGAAGCTGGCAGCGCGGAACGAGACGCTGTTCAACGCCGGCCCCGCCACCTTCGGCGCCGCCACCGGTCAACTGCTGGTCGCCACTCTGAAGGCGAATAATGCGAGCTACGCCAAAATCTACGGCATCTTCGGCGAGGGCGGGCAATCGGTGGTGGTGACCGCCATCGTGGCGGAAGCCAGCGCAAAAGAACCGGGCGTCTGGGATACGCTCACCGGCGCGGTGTTGAGCGCGCGCATCTCCGCCGACGTCTTCCTCGGCAAACCCTACGCGGTGAAATTCGCCCCGCCGCTGGCCTACCCGCGCCGGCTGGACGACGGCGTGATGGCCACCAACGTCGAAAAGCCAGTGGACCTGACGAAACTGCTCTACTTCTTCATCGCCAAGCGCGCGCATACCGCGAGGGTGACTGACGCGGAAGCCTTCGGCCGCGAGCTGCTGGAGAAGATGCCGCAGGTGAAAGGCGTGCAGATCACCGGGGTGAAGAGGGTGCGGCTCAACGGCCTCGCCGGCTGCGAGCTGACGGGCATCGCCAGCTACGCCACCACCGGCAAACCCTGCCTCGTGTATCTCACCATCCTGCCCGCCGAGCTCACCCGCTACTTCATCCTGCAGGGCTTCGCGCCAGTGGAGCGCGAGCCGGGAGGCGGCATCGAGGGCGACGACGCGGCGATCTTCAACGCCTTTTCCGCGCTGGCGGGAACCTTCCGCCGGAAGAACTCCTGATGCGGCAGGCCGACGCGCCGCGCATCCACGACGCCAGCCTCCGCATCCTGGAGGAGATCGGCGTGCGGCTGGAGCATGACGGCATCGTCGCCCGGCTGCTCGCCGCCGGCGCGCACGCCGGCCCCGGCGCGCAGGAGG
Organism: Armatimonadota bacterium; assembly: GCA_029553475.1. Classification (GTDB taxonomy): domain Bacteria; phylum Armatimonadota; class Hebobacteria; order CAIYQO01; family CAIYQO01; genus JAKIYB01. Next base: position 12,997 of record JAKPKV010000115.1, on the reverse strand, counting down.
TGCGCCTCCCGCGCGCGATGGTGGCCGACTACCTGGCGCTGGCGCCGCGGACGGTGGAACTGGCCGCGCGCGATGGGGCCAGCGTACGGCTGCGGCCGGACGGCGACACCTTCTACTGGACGAACCCCGGCCTGCAGATGCTGGACGCGGACCGCGTGCGCGACGCCACCAGCGCCGACCTCGCCGCCGTCGCCCGGCTCTGCGACCACCTGCCACACGCGCAGGGGGTGATGGGGATGGCGATGGCCGACGTGCCGCCGCCCTGCCGCGACTTCACCGGCCTGCGCGTCATCGCCGAGCATACCCGCAAGCATGCCCGCGTGCTCTGCTTCACCCCCACCGGCATGCAGGCGCTGGCGGAGATGGGCCGCGTCTTCCCCGGCCCGTGGTACAGCATCGGCTTCACCGCCCACGGCCCGCTGCGCTGGACGGCGCTGGCGCTGGAGATTTTTCACCAGAGCGCCGGCCGCGGCATCCCCGTCACCGTCAACGGCGAGCCGATGGCCGGCGTCACCGGCCCGGTGACGCTCGCCGGCGCCGTCGCCGTGGGCAACGCGGAGATCCTCGCCGGCATCGTGGTGAACCAACTGCTGGAGCCCGGCCGCCCCGTCATCTACAACCTGGGACTGGCGCACGCCTTCGACATGCGCCACGCCACCGCCATCACCGGCGGGCCGGAGAACGTCCTGTTCGCCGCGGCCTCCGCCGCCCTGGGGCGCTTTTACGGCCTCCCCTCCGCCTCCTGGGTCTCCACCGAGGCGGTCTGCGAGGACGAGCAGGCAGGGCTGGAAAAGGCCATCGGCTTTCAGGCGCACGCCGCCGCCGGCGTCAGCCTGGTGTGGGGCCTGGGGCAGCTCGAGTCGGAAAAGACGATGTCGCTCGCCCAGCTCGTGATTGACGACGAGATCATCGCCTACCTCGACCGCGGCCGGCGCGGCTTCCAGGTGACCGACGGGGAGATCGCCTTCGACCTCATCCGCGAGGTGGGCATCGCCGGCAGCTACCTGGAAACCGACCACACGTTCCAACACTTCCGCGCGCAGCTCTTCGAACCCGGCGTCCTCAACCGCCGCCAGCGCGAAGAGTGCCCCGGCCCGCTGCCCACCGTCGCCGCCGCCCGCGCCGCCGACATCCTCGCCGCCGATACCGAAGAGAAAACCACCCCGGACCAATCGGCGGAACTTCGGCAAATCGAGGCGCATTACCGGCAACGCCTCCTCGGCGAATAATGGCGCGGCGCGCGGTAAGGGGAGCGTGACGTATTATCCAGGGTGAACGGCGCTGCATACCAGCCCCCCCTCGACATCGTCATATCGTAATTACTTGTAGCGGGTCGTCACGTTGCGCCTCGCTTCGCCATCTTGACCGGGGGCGCCCCACGGGAATCGGACGGCGCCGACGCGGGCGGCGCATCAGCGGACCCCGCGCGCAGCACCGGTCGCCCCCCACCCCCATGTCCCGCAGGGACCGAAGCCGTTTGCCACGGGTGGAGCGATAGCGGAACCCGTGGACCCCGGCCCGCAAAACATCACAGCCCCGCAGGGGCGGCAGCAGGAGGAGATCATGGCCGATTCATTCGCCGCCCCGACCGGAGATGGCCCCCGCATCCTCGATCAGCGTGAGCGGATGGGACGCGGTGAAGCGGTATCGCGGGCGGCAGGCCGAGCAGCAGCGGACGGTGACGTTTCAGGAGGCGTGGGTGGCGTTTCTCGCGCGGCACCGAATTCCGTATGCTCCGCGGTAGCTATGGGACGGGACGCTGTCGCCCCTGCGGGGCTGTGGATGTTTGCGGGGCCGGGGTCCACGGGTTCCGCTATCGCTCCACCCGTGGCGAACGGCTTCGGTCCCTGCGGGACAGGGGGGTAGGGGGCGACCGGGTGCTGCGCGCGGGGTCCGCTGATGCGCCGTCCGTGGCCGGCGGGGGTGATCCCTTCGGGATGACATCATATCCTCTACCTCGTACGCCTATCTCCTATCTGTCGCGGGTTGTCACGCTACAACCAACAAATAGCCGGGGCGCGTCCCCGCCCATTATCCGTTCACCCGCTCGGCCGCCGCCTCCCGCTCCGCGAAAATCGTCATCCCGTCGGAGATGAAGAGGCGGCCGGCGGGGTCTTCGCGGACGGCGAAGCCGGGCAGCGGTTCGGGGTAGAGCAGCGCCGTGTGCGCGCCGTCGTAGGCGTAGAGCGCGCCGTTGATGAAGAGGAGGACGCGGTCGCGCGCCGCCCAGCGCCAGATGCCGAAGACGTGGCCCAGCGGGTGCGGCGCCGGCCCCTCCATCACGCCGGCGTCGGCGCGGTAGACGAACATCGGAAAACCGTTGCCGAACCGGTTGCCCACCACGTAATTGCCGGCGGCGGCCAGGAAGCGGATGCCGCCGACGTTGATCTCCGCGCTGGTCGGCTCCCCATCCCGCTCGTCGCGCGGCGGAAATTTTTCCACGCGCGTGATTTCCCATTCCTCGGTATCCCACACCACGAAGGAGCCGTCGCTGCCGCCGATGTAGACCTCGGGCCGCGTGGGCGAGGCGGCCAGCGCGAAAAATTGCTCGCCGGGGAGGATGGGGTCCACGATCTTCAGCACTTCGTCCGTCTCGCCGTCCACGATCACCATCGCCCCCTCGCGGCGGGTGCAGTAATCGGCGCGGCTGATGTAGTAAATATGTCCCCGTGGGGTGGCCACCACTCCGCTGGGCCGGTGCTGCCCCTCCGCCACCGCCACCAGGTCAATGATCCGCCGCGGGTTGTCCTCCGGGTTCGGCCCCCAGTGGTCGGCCGGGCGCGCCAGGTCCAGCCGGGTGAGCACCGAGCCGGTATAGCTGGCGATGAAGAGCTTGCGCCGCCAATTGGCGAAGCCGAACAGCTCGCCCCCGCGCGTGTTCACCACGTTGCCGTAATCGTGAAAACGCCCCCCGGTATCCACCCGCCACAGGTCATGGCTGTAGCCGCTGCCATACATCGCGCCGTCCGGTCCCACCGTCCACTCGAAGATGGATTGCGCGTGCACCGGCGGGAATTCCAGCGGAATATTCACCACCGCCCCCTTCCCCCGCGCGTGGGGAGACGTGGGGGCCAGCTCGAGGCGGATGAGCCGGTCCTTATCCGCGGTGAGCAGCGTAGAGTCGCCATGCAGCGAGAGCTCGCCCAGGCGCTGTGGCGGGGTATAGGCGTCGGGAATAGCGCCGATAGGATCGAACTTGCCCGTCGCCACCTCCAGCCAGCCCACGGTGTCGCGCCGGCGGACCAGCGCGTGGCCGTCGCGGTCGAGCAAGGCGTTCGGCGTGCGGTGCCAGCTGCCGCGGAACAGGAGGTGATACCCGTCTTCTCCCCCCACCGGAAACGGCGGCTCGACCACCGCATCGGTGCGGGCATCCACGCAGACGTTCCCCGCCCAGATCAGGTCGCCCACCGCCACCGGCACGCCGGCCTCCTTGCCGGCCGCGACCACCGTCGCCGCGCCGCGGCGCGGGTCGAAGACCGCCAGACAGGCGAGCGGCCCCTGGGAGGTCCACACCCGCCCGTCCTTGCCCATGCCGAGCTGCATGTGCGTGCCCTGGGGGTAAAAAAACTCATCCGGGGTGATATCGGGATAGGTGGTCAGCTCGCCGGTGAAGGGGTTCACGTGGCGCAGCGTGCGGGTGAGGCACAGCCACAGCGTGCCGTCCGGCGCGGTGTCGGCGGAGTACTGCCGCCCCAGCTCGCACACCGGGCGCGCCGCCAGCGTCCGCCGGTCAATTTCGTAGAGGTGCTGCGGCGCGGAGAGGTAGACCACCGGCCGGTACGGGTCCACGAACAGGTGGCTGGTAATCTGGATGCCGTCGAACGGGATCACCGACCAGCGCCCGCGCTCCACCTCGTAAACCCCGATATCCGCCCCCCGGTCGGAGCCGGTCCACTCCCCCACGAACACCTGCGCCGGCGCCCCGCCCATCGGCGGCGCATACGGATCGCTCAACACGTAAAACAGGTGCAGACCGGGGGTCGCGACTTCGACGAACGGCGCGGTGGCGACGGACATGACGGAACCTCCAGCACGGGTTTCCCCCAGTATTCGTTTCATGCGTATGAATTCCTGCCGCTTGCCTATTGCTGCGCGCATTAATCCTGAAATTTCCGCTCCGCGGGGAGAGGGGCGGGGTGAAGGCATGGGCGTCATCAGCGCGTCAGCGCGCGTTTCGTACTCGTACTCGTCCTCGTATCCCCTGGAGGGCGAGACTCCGTCGAGCCGCGCACGTAGCATCCGCGCGCGGATTCTCATACCCTGTGCCCGGGGTGCCCGGTCCAGGGTACGGCAATAGGCGATACCCGTCACTACGCGCGCGGCTCGACGGAGTCTCGCCCTCCAAGATGCGCGGCTCATCGGAGCGCCCATCGGAGCGCGGACATCCTGTCCGCCCGTATTCGAGTACGAGTATGAGTACGAGTACGAAGGAGATGCGAACCCTCTCGTGACGCCTCCGCGTGCTGCGGGGGAGGGATCGTGAAGAGCTCAATGCGCGCATCAGTAAAAATTCGCATTGAGCCGGCAGCGCCGGGTGCTGCATCGCCGCCTTCCGTCATGGCCATCTCGGTGATCGCAGGTCGTCACCGCCCGCAGACGCCATCCATCATCGTCTGTTCGATCTCCAGCAGCACGTTCCCTGCCTCATCCACCCGCCGGAAGGCGAGGAACCCCCAGGTTGTGATGCCGGCGAAGGCCAGCTCCCCGTCGAAATCCTTGTGCGAGACGCAGAGGTAGTCGGTGTAGTCGGGGAAGCGGAGTTCCAGCGCGGTGGCGCCGTGGGCCTCTTCCGGCAGGCCGTTCACCGTCACCGGCAGGCGGCGGACGGTCGGCAGCGGCGCGGGCGCCGACTGCGGCAGCAGCACCCACGCCAGGCAGGTGGAGGCGGCGCGCGCCTCGTAGCGGAAGCAGGGATGGGTGTCGGGATCGAGGCGGCGCTCCTCGAGGTAGGCGGACAGGCCGGGGTCATCCACCCGCGCCAGCGTCAGCGCGTCCCCCGCCGGCGGGATGATCGCCAGCCGCGGCGCCGCGCCGAGCAGGACGGTCGCGCCGTCCGCCGCCCCCGGCACCAGCCCGTGGAAATACGCCTGATACGCGTGCTCCCGGTCCGCTTCCAGCCAGTCCAGCACGGCCCAATAGTGGCCTTTGAGGAAGAAGACCTTGCGCGCATGCAGCGTGCTCTCGCGGCGGTAGTGGTAGTACCCCTCGTGCACGCCGTGGAAGAAATCGTGCGTCGGCGCGCTGATCCAGCGGCGCACCTGCGGGATGACGTGGGAATCCCAGCGCCACTCGTCGAGGATGACCGCCTGCTCCCCGCCGTCCACCGTCAGCGTGTTGTGCGCCGCCGTGGTCTGGTCATACAGCCGGCCCGGTGAATCGCCGTAGGGCGCGCAGCCGTCCTCGCCCAGGACGCGCGCGCCCCCCGCGCACACGTCCAGGGCGAAGACGTCGTTATGCCCGTGGCTGGTGACGATGGGCCCGCGGTTGGCGGCGGCGATGGCGAGATATTGGTCGCCGTCGCGCAGCGCCGCATACCCCGTCGGCCCCATCAGCACGGAGACGTGGCGCGGGTCGCGGGCGCGCGTCGCAGCGTAAGTGGCTGCACCCGCCAGCCCGACGTTCCAGAAGGCGCAGAGGGGAATTTCGCCCGGCGTCTCCGCCGGCGCGGCGCGCTGCCGCCGGCATGCTTCGGCGTACCACTTGCACTCCCCGTCGCCGGTGAGCGCCGCGGCGGTGGCCGCCAGCGACGTAAGGCCGCCGGGGGTGTGGCCGCCGTCGCCGAAGGAGGGCAGCCCGCCCAGCGGGGTCATCAGCCGCAGCAGGAATTTCGTCGCGGTGAGCAGCCGGTCGGCGAAGCCGGCGGAGAGCGGATAGCCGTTGCGCTGCGCGATGAGGTAAAAATCCCACAGATTCTGCATGGAGCCGGCCTGATACCCCAGCGTCGTCTCCCGCGCGCCGCCGTCCGCCAGGTAGTGCCCGCGCAGGTGCTCCTCCACCACGCTCATCCCCACCTTCAGGAAGAAGGCCGACCGCGCGAACTCCGGGAAGAGGATGCCGAGGAACGGCAGCACGCGCATGCCGTGCAGGTACCAGTTGTGCCCCTCCGGCCCCAGCATGAGCTGCTGCCAGCGGGAGGTTTCCACGTCCCAGGCGACCTCGGTAATGCCATAGAGATGGTCGAGAAACGCCACCCGCCCCGCCGGCGTGAAGCCCGGACAATCCTGCAGCAGGAAGAAGGCGTTGAGCTCGATGGCCCCCTGCGTGCCGTTGAAGCTGCCCCAGTTGAACATCTCGCCGGTGGGCACGGCGAGATAGAAGCGCTCGAAGGCCGCGCCGTACGCCGGGTCACCCGTCGCCCACCACGCCTGCCCCAGCGCGGCGATGCCCGCCAGCGCCCGCTCCCCCTGCGCCTTCGCGATGGTCATCGCGCGAAAACGCTCGGCCGCCGCGGTATCGAAGTCGCGCCACGCCGCGTACTGCTCGCGCAAGAAAGCCAGCACCCGCGCCTTCTCCTCGTACTCCACCCGGAATCGCGGCCGCGGCCCCCGCGCCACGAAGGCGGCATACTCCTCCGCGCTCGCGATCCCCGCCAATTCGGGACGGGCGAGATCCAACGCGGCCAGCAGATGAGCGGCTTTCTCGGACACGGCAACGGACATGGACACCTCCGAAGATGCGAGTTGTATCGTATCTTTCGGTAACCCGGGAGGGATTCCTGCCGCGATGACGCGGGACGCGGCGCGAAAAAAGGACTCCCCCCCGCCGCGGCGAATCAGGGACTAGCTGTAGTGGGTCGTCACGCTGTATCTTGATCGGCGCACCGACCGCTGGTCGGGGTTAGGGGTTGGGGATTAGGGGGTCGTTACGTTGTCGTGTGCGTATCAGGACAACCGCCTGTAGCGCGCGCCCAATCCCTAATCCCTCACCCCTAATCCCGACGATGGACGAGGCACGGTATAGCGTGACGACCCGCGACAATTAGCGTCAACAGATCGTCCCCGAGGGCTATGAATCTCACCCGGATATTCCAGCGCTGGACGCCAGAGATGGCGATTGACCTGGGCACCGCCAATACCCTGATCCACGTGCGTGGCAAGGGGATTTTGCTGCGGGAGCCGTCGGTCATCGCCGTTGAGCGCGCCTCGGGGCAGGTGCGGGCGGTGGGCGAGGAGGCCAAGCGCATGCTCGGCCGCACCCCTGACGCCATCGAGACCATCCGCCCGCTACGCGACGGCGTGATTGCCGATTTCGAATCCGCCGAGCAGATGCTGGCGCTCTTCATCGCGCGCGTGTATCGCCGCCGCCCCTTCATCCACCCGCACATGCTCATCGGCGTGCCGGCCGGCGTCACCGAGGTGGAGTGCCGGGCGGTGAAGGACGCCGCGCGCAAGGCGGGGGCGAAGGAAGCCTGGGTCATCGAAGAGCCCATCGCCGCCGCGATCGGCGCCGGGCTGCCCATCCACGAAGCGAACGGCAGCATGGTGGTGGATATCGGCGGCGGCACCACCGAGGTGGCGATGCTCTCGCTGGGCGACGTGGTGCTGGCGCGCACGATACGCGTGGGCGGCGACGAGATTGACCAGGCCATCGTCACCTACGCGCGCCAGGTGCATAATCTCCACATCGGCGAGCGCACCGCGGAAGCGATCAAGCTGGCCATCGGCTCGGTGTGGCCGATGCAGCAGGAGTTGGAGTACCTGGTGCGCGGGCGCGACCTGGTGAGCGGGCTGCCCGCGCAGCTCACGCTCTCCAGCGGCGCCGTGCGCGAGGCCATCGGCGAGCCGATCCTCGCCATCCTCGACGCCGTGAAACTCGCGCTGGAAAGCACCCCGCCGGAACTCTCCGCCGATATCATGGAGCGCGGCATCGCCCTGGTGGGCGGCGGCGCGCTGCTGCGCGGCATTGACCGCCTCATCCATCACGCCACCGGCATGCCCGCCTACGCCGTGGACGACCCGTTGAGCTGCGTGGCCGTCGGCGCCGCGCGCGTCCTCGCCGACGGCGACCTCGGCCTGCGCACGGCGTTCGAGCGGAAATTGGCGGGGGTCGCAGGGTAAAGACTAATACCGTTCCCATACGCCTGCTCTGCGTGGGGTGGATCCGTCTCTCCATGCCGCCCTCTTTCCTCATCATGCTCCCCTCCCCATGTAGGGGAGGGGCTGGGGGAGAGGTCGCGCGTGGCGGGCGAGAACGCTTCTCTGCACGGTATTGGGGTAAGGACGCTTACGACGCGGGCATGCGGTCAATCACCAGCGCGACCGGCACGCGGTGCTGGTCGCCGTCGGGCGGCTCGACCATCGCCTGATACCGCCGGCGGATGAGCAGCGAGCGGCTGAGGAGGATGCCGCGCACCACCACCATCGCCTCGTTGCGCAGGATGGGCAGCAGGTGGCGCTGGGCCGGCTCGTCGCCTTCCAGCGCGCGGATGACCGCTTCCCAGGCATACCCGTCCTTCACCGCGAAGACGGCGGGGAGCAGGCGGTCAAAATCGGGGATCTTCAACAGCGCGCGCGAGGCGTTCGCCCGCACCACCCATTCGCGATCAATGATCAGCGTGCGGATGATCGGCGTCAGCGACGGCCAGCGCAGGAAGCCGCAGACCCGCGCCAGCACCCCGCGCACCTGATTGGATGACGCCCCCGCCAGCTCGCCGAGCAGGATCGTGAAGCGCGCCTGCGCCGCCGGCGGGCACTCGCGCGGGATGGCTTCCAATCCACGGATGACGGTGAGCGTCTCCAGCGATTTCAGCATGGCGACGATCTCGTCTTCGCTGTAGGTCGGGCGCTCGCGCCGCCGCCTCTCGACCACGGTGTGGTCCGTCGGCATCGAGCCCACGCCCTCTTCGTGTATCGTCTTGTCCCAGGTGAGGCGCCGGGTGGTGATGCGGGACTGCAGATAGGTGTGCAGCGAGCGGAACGCCGCCAGCCCGTTGATGACGTTGCCCAGCACCAGCCGCGGCACCGACATCAACCCCTGCGTGACGCCGTAGACCATGCCCACGAAGATGATGCGTTCCACCATGCGCAGGAACATGAAGATGGTGTCAATGATGACCAGCGTGTAGACCGCCGATCCCTTGTAAATGAACGGCAGCACCTTCAGCGGGATCAACTCCATCGCGCCCAACTGGTAGAGGACGAAATAGCCGAAAAGCAGGTAGGCGATGAGGCTGGTGGTGGCGGCGACGAAGATCTTGCGGTCCTTCACCAGGTTCTCGACCATCAGCAGGCTGCCCCGCCAGCCGCGCTGCTCCCACTCCTGCAGCGAGATGCCGATAATCCAGCGCGTCTTCTGCCGCACGGAGCGCGTGAAGTCCATCGGGAAGAACGCCCAGTTGGCGATGAAGCTCGTGCGATGGAGCAGCGGCGTGTACCAGGGTTTGGGGTCATCCGCGAGCACGAGATTGACGAACACCGTCTTCAGCCCCAGCTCGCGCATGCGTTTCGCCATGCTGTAGTCTTCCGTCAGCGAGCCTTCGTTGAACAGCGCGCCGTCGTTCTCCTGCTCCAGCAGCGTCATCGCGCGCCGCGAAAAGCCCGTGCCCACCCCGGCGAACGGCACGAAACCGGAAATCTGCTCGCGTACCATCACGTCCTTCATGTGGACTTCGGCGAATTCGTCGGCGTAGGTCCAGTGCACCCATTTGGACATCGGCGCCGGCAGCGGCAGAATGGGCAACTGCACGGCGTCCACCCGCGGGATGAGGTAGTTGAAGAGCAGGAAGGCGTAGGGATGCACCACGTCCTCGGCGTCCTGCATCACCATGATGTCGAAGTGCACGTCATGGCGCTGCTCGTATTCCTTCATCGCGTGATAGACGGTGTTCAGGCAGTGCGCCTTGTTCGTCGGGCCGGGGCGGCCGGTCACGACTTTCACCACTTCCGGGTACACGCGCGCCACCGCGTCCACCGCGTGCTGCGTGGCCGGGTCGTTGGGGTAGGTGCCGACGAAGATGACGTAGTTGCGGTACTCGATACGCTTGAGGATGTTCGTGACCATCGTGCCGACGACGTCGCCTTCGTTCCAGGCGGGAATGAAGACGGCGATGCGCTGCTGTTCGCGCGCCCGCAGCTTCGCCAGCGTCAGCCGTTCGCGCCGGGCGAAGGCCACGCGCTTATACAGGCGCCAGATGTAGGCGCCCAGATCATACACCAGGTCCTGCAGGCCGCTTAACAGGAAGACGATGGCGACGGTCCACGTCAGAGCCAAGCAGACATCGCGCCAGAGGACCAGCCAGTCGTGTCCACTCATCCCGATTAACATGAAGTGATGTCCTAGCTGCACGGCGGGGATCGCGGCAATCCGGCGACCCACCCGTGGGTATGAATTCACGCAGACGCTGACAGTGTTTTCACTATACCGGTAAAGCGTGAAATATGCAAGAGAAGTCCCGGCGGCTGTTCACGCTTCTCGGCATGCATTGCCATCCGCGCGCCCACCTCTCCCCCCGCCCCCCTTCCCTGAGCGGGGAGGGGAGCACCGGAGCTGCACCCCATCACTCCCCCTTCCCGCTCAGGGAAGGGGGGCGGGGGGTTAGGTTGCTTCGATTAGGACACATACTCACAAACGTGCACAGATACCACGGCGGGTCACTTTTCACGTCCCGGCCCCCACTTCCCAGTCTGCGATTTTCAATTGTCAATTTTTCAATTCTCCGTCCCTACCCCTCCTTCATCCCCACCGCCACGTCTCGCGGGCCGATGGCCAGCGTGGTGCGGTGCACCTTGCCGGTGAGCATGTCGCGGATGGATTTGGGGATCGGCACCTGCACGGAGATGGGGGTGTGGTTGATGACGATGAAGAGCTCGCGGCCGTCGGGGGCGGCGCGGCGGCAGACTTCCACGCCGTCAGGCACCGCGCCGAAGGCCGGCTCCACCTTGCTGACGGTGATGAGCCAGTCGGCGAGTTTGCCCATCATCTCCTCATCGAGCCACGCGCCCACGTAGGTGATGCGCCCTTTGCCGAATTTGCGGGTGACGACGGCGGGCTTGCCGTCCAGCCAGCCCTGGCCGGGGCCGTAGCTCATCAGCACGTCCACGTCTTTCGCCTCGGGGGTGAGCCACTCCGCCCAGTACTGCGCGCGCCCTTCGCCCCAGCGGCCCTCCACGGGAATCGGCTCCTCCAGCGCGTAGAACTCCTCCACGTGCGCGCCCAGCCCCTGCGCCAGCACGGAGGGCTGGCGAGAGGGCAGCAGCGCGTTGTAGCGGTCCTTGAAGCCGGAGCGCGGCCCCAGCACCAGGTGCCCGCCGCCCTGCATGAACGGCCCCAGCGGCGCGAGAATGGCGTTGTGGAAGAGGTGCAGGTGCGGGGCCACCACCAGCGCGTAGCCGTCCAGCGGCGCCAGCGGACTGACGATATCCACCGCGTGGGTGCGGTCGCGCAGCGGGCGGTAGTAGCTCAGCAGGTGCTGCACGGGATCGAAATCCTGGTGGTGCCGCTGCAGATTGATCGCCCAGCGATCTTCATACGAGTGCAGCACCGCCACCTGGGACGACGGCGCGGTGCCCTCCAGCAGCGCGCCCACGCGCTCGAGGTCTGTGCCCAGCGCGGCCACCTCGGCGTAGAGCGGGCGCGGCGCGCCGTCGGCGGCCACCAGCGTGCCGTGGTACTGCTCCTGTCCGCCCAGCGCGCTGCGCCACTGCCAGTAGCTGACGCCGTCGGCGCCGTGGCCGATGGCGTGCCAGGCCATGCCGCGCACCTCGCCGGGATAGAGGGCGTTGCCCACCCCGCTCCAGTTCACCCAGCCGGGCTGGGTCTCCAGCAGGTAGAAATTCTTCCGCTTGAAGCCGCGGGTGAGGTCGTGCGCCGCGCCGTTCGCGCGGAAATCCAGGTGCCCTTTGCCCACGTAGTTGTCCCAGGCGACGATATCCAGCTCCTCGGAGAGGGTGTAGTGGTCAAAGAGGTCGAACCAGCCCATGAAATTGTGGGTGATCCACTGCCGCGGCTCGGCGTGGGCGCGGATGGCCGCGATCTGCACGTGCTGGTACTGCCGGTACACCTCGGTGATGAAGAGCTTGTAGTCGAGCTGCAGGCCGGGGTTGTGCGCGCCCCACGGCGTCGGCAGCGGAATCTGCGCCCAGTCGGTATATTCCTGGCTCCAGTAGGCGGTAGACCAGCGCTTATTCAGCTTATCCAGCGCGCCGTGGCGCGCCTGTAAAAACGCCTGGAAGGCGCGGCGGGTGTCGTCGCCCCAGCTTTCGCGGTGGTATTCGTTGTCAATCTGCCAGCCGATGACGTGCGGGCTCGTCCCAAAGCGTTTCGCCAGCTCGCCGGCGATGCGCGCGCACAGCTCCAGGTATGTGGGGTTGCCGGCGTTGAAGTGGCAGCGCGCGCCGTGGGTGGCCCGGCGGCCGTCGGCGTTGATGGCCAGCGTTTCCGGATACGTGTGCGTCAGCCACGCGGGCGGCGCCGCCGTCGGCGTGCCGAGGACCGTCCGCAGCCCGTGGTCGGCGGCGAGGGCGATGGCGCGTTCCAGCCAGTCGAGCTCGAACTGCCCTTCCGCCGGCTCCAGTCGGCTCCAGGCGAACTCGCCCACGCGCACCATGTTCATCCCCGCGCCACGCATCAGCCGCAGATCTTCCGGCCAGCGGCTCTCGTCCCAGTGCTCCGGATACCACGCGCACCCCAGTAGCATCGCCTCACTCCCCTTTCGGTTTGCTGTCCTGACTTTTCGCCCTCTCTCGCGCCATCTCCTGCCCCCCCATCGTCATCGTCATCGTCATCGTCATCGCCATCGCCGCCCACATCCAACGACCTCTGCGCTGTGACAACGTGTTTCCGCTTTGGCGGGCTGTGCATCGGCAGGTGTGCGTCCCCCGGATTGAAATCCAGGGCTGGAGAAACGAAGTCCGCCCCCGCGGACTGGCCGGATCGGGCCGACCAACCGGATACCGAGCACAGCGGGAGTCATTTATCAAAAAGCATCTGGAGTGGGTCGTCACGCTGTACCGTGCGGTGTGATCCGCGCCCTCCACGCCACGGGTGGGGGGGGGGGGAA
>JAKPKV010000071.1 GCA_029553475.1 Armatimonadota bacterium | reverse complement strand
CAATGGCGGCGGCGGCAATACCGGCGGCGTCGGCAATGTCGGCGGCGGCGGCAACAACGGCGGCGGCGGCGGCGCCGCGGCATTCAGCCTTGCGGCAAATACGCTTGCCATCGCGGCGGGCAACGGCGGCGGCGGCGGCGGTGGCGGCGGCGGCGGCGCTGGCGGCGGCGGCGCTGGCGGCGGCGGCGGTGGAAAAGGCGGCGGCGGCGGCGGCGGCGGCGGCGGCTGCATCGGCTGGACCATGTGGACCGGCTGGATCGGCGCTGGCGGCGGCAACGGCGGCGCGGGCGGCCTGGGGCAGACCGGTGGCTGGGGCGGCAGCGGCGGTTCCGGCGGCGCTGGCGGCACCGGCGGCACGGGCGGCAACGGCGGCGGCGCTGTAGTGATGTCGGCTCGCGGACTGCTTGCGTTCACGTCGGGTGCAAAATTCAATGTGGCCTCTACGGCAGGTTCTGCGGGAACCAACGGGGCCAACGGCAATAGCGGCGCTGGCGGCGGCGGTCCTAGCGGCAGCACGAACCCGAATGGCGGCGCCGGCGGCGGTTGCATCCTTGGTTGGTGCGGCGGCACCGGCGGCACCGGCGGCTGGGGCGGCGGCGGCGGTTCCGGCGGCACGGGCGGCGCGGGCGGCAAAGGCGGCAACGGCGGCACGGGCGGCGCGGGCGCGCCCGGCATGGTCAAATTACACGGTTCGATCGTCGAGGCGTCGAGCGCATCGGTGGACTGTAACAATCAGACGACGTCGACAGATACGAATTTCCAGGGCCGCTTTACGACAATATCAAACATGACCGCAGCCAAGTTGGCCAGCGGCATGCCTTCGTTCAATGACAATATCGTGACGGGCGCGACGACGCATCCGAGCGTGCTCACGGCCCCGAGCGTTTACAATGCCGGGCTCTACACGCCCTTGATTCCAACGTTGACCGATGGGCCGGCGACGGCGGGCTTTGCGCGCTCTGATTATTGGAACAAGAGCCGGGTTAACGCAGCGCTTGCCGCGGTTTCACCCCAGCAGCTTATTGAGCGCGTAAAATTGACGGGAGATTTCGAGGGATATGAACAGTACTTCCTGGTGAACACCAGCGCGACCGACACCGCCGCGCAGGTGAGTTTCACGGTGAATGGCTATGCGCCGATCCCTATCGGGTTCATGACGGCCGGCCAAGTGTGGACGATCCTCGTTCCGGTAGGCACGGCGGTGAGTCACGCGTTTGTGCTGGACATCGGTCCTCAGATTTCCGTGACGGGATATCCCATCGACTTCAATGTAAACGAAACCGGAACGGGACTGACGGGTTCGCAGCGGATCTTCGTGCAAAATACCGGAACGCGCGACCTGACGATCAACTCGGTTTCGATTGGCGGCGTCCATCCGAGCAGTTTCCAGGTGACGGGCAGCGCGTTGCTCTCCCCGTTGACGCCGGGAGGTTCCGGGTTCGTGGATGTTGCCTTTGATACGGCATATCCGGGCGAAAAATTCGGCAGTCTCATCATCGTCAGCAACGCGTTGAACGCTCCGACGGTTACGGCGGATATGACGGGCATCGCGGACAGAAAGCCGACGATTACCACTTCTACTCCAGCCGTGACCGAAGAGGCCGCATCCGGCCAGGGTGCGTCGGTGACGTTGCACGTACACACCGAAGACGCCGACGGTGATGCGTTGACGGTGACATGGGAAGTGGACAGTGTCATCGTGAAAACGGAAATCGTTGCGGCGGGCGGACCTCCTTCGGCGGCCGACCTTAGCCTGACCCAGATGTTTGCCAAGGGTGCGCACGCGGTTCGGGTTACCTCTTTCGACGGTTATGAAGGCCAGCAGTCGGAAGTCGTCATGTCGGTGACCGTTACGGACACCACTCCTCCCGTCATCACGCTCAACGGAACCTCGCCGGTGACGATCGAGGTTGGCGCTGCGTATTTTGATGCAGGCGCTACCGCTTCCGATCTGTATGATGGCGACCTGACGGGCCAAATTGTGACCCAGAACAATGTCGTGCCGAGCACCGTGGGTTCATACACGATCAGCTACGACGTGCAAGACAGTTCCGGCAACGCGGCGGCGCAGATCGTGCGTGTCGTTCACGTGGTCGACACGACGGCCCCCGTGATCACGCTGTTGGGCGCGAGCCCCGTGACGGTTGAAGTTCACGGCGCGTACAGCGATGCTGGCGCGACGGCGCTGGACAACTACGATGGCGACCTGACGGGTTCGATCGTGACGGCGAGCAGCGTGAACGTGGATGTTGTGGGTTCGTACACGGTGACGTACGACGTGACGGACGCCGCCGGCAACGCGGCGGCGCAGGTTGTGCGCACGGTGAATGTGGTCGACACGACGGCCCCCGTGATCACGCTGCTGGGCGCGAGCCCCGTGACGGTTGAAGTTCACGGCGCGTACAGCGATGCGGGCGCGACGGCGCTGGACAACTACGATGGGGACCTGACGGGTTCGATCGTGACGGCGAGCAACGTGAACGTGGATGTTGTGGGTTCGTACACGGTGACGTACGACGTGACGGATGCCGCTGGCAACGCGGCGGTGCAGGTGGTGCGCACGGTGAACGTGGTCGACACGACGGCCCCCGTGATCACGCTGCTGGGCGCGAGTCCCGTGACGGTTGAAGTTCGCGGCGCGTACAGCGATGCGGGCGCGACGGCGCTGGACAACTACGATGGGGACCTGACGGGTTCGATCGTGGCGGTCAGCAACGTGAACGTGGATGTTGTGGGTTCGTACACGGTGACGTACGACGTGACGGATGCCGCTGGCAACGCGGCGTCGCAGGTGGTGCGCACGGTGAATGTGGTCGACACGACGGCTCCGGCGATCACGCTGCTGGGCGCGAGCCCCGTGACGGTTGAAGTTCATAACGCGTACAGCGATGCG
>JAKPKV010000093.1 GCA_029553475.1 Armatimonadota bacterium | reverse complement strand
TAGCGGAGCAGATGCTCGACGCCCTCCCTGTCGTAAGCCGGGAGGGCCGTGCCGGCGTGGAGGCCGAAGCCGTCCGCCTCCGCGCAGCAGCGTGGGGTGTCCGGCTCAGCCTCTTCGTTAACGTGCCCGTCCACGCCGCACAGGCGGACGGCCTTCAGTCCGGCGCGCGGGCCGGAAAGCGCACGGCCCGCCACCGCCGCGCCGTAGAGCGCCGAAAGGAGGTCGTCCGCATCCGGCTCGGCGTCGAAAGCCCTGGCCTCCGCGCGGCGGTCGATCAGGCCTTTGACGCGCCGGGCGACGCGGGCGACCACGCGCGCCACCTCGTCGTCTGTCGGCGGTCCGGCGGGATGGAAAAGGAGGGCGCCGTCCTCATTTTCGCTGTACACGCCGTCGAGCGTCAGCGCGTGGAAGTGGACGTTGAGGTTCAGCGCGTCGCCGAAGCGCTGGACGAAGATCACGGCCCCGCCCTTCGCGTTGCGCCCGAGGCTGGAAAGCCCCGTGCGGCGGCGCAGGGAGGCGAAGACCGCGTTGAGGAAGACATGGTGGACGGCGGCTATCCATTCGCGGTCGTAGGCCATCAGGAAGCGCAGGGCGTAAGGGACGGTCAGCACCCACTGGCGCACGGGGGCCTCCGGCAGCGTCTCATCGACCAGGCGGGCGGCGGTCTCGGCCATGCGGCGGCCGCAGCAGGACGGGCAGAAGCCTCGCCCCTTGCAGGAGAAGGGGACGATGCGGTCACGCCCGCATTCGTCACAGTGGACGCGCAGGAAGCCGTGCGCGGGGACGCCGCAGTCCAGAAAAGCGCGGAAGTCGCGCACGACGAAGAACGGGACGGGGCGGCCGCGCAACTGCCGGCCGGCGAGGAAGGTCGCAAGGTTCTCCGCGACCGCATGGTACAGCGGGCTTTCCCATGCGCGGCGCGGACTGTACGCGCTCACGCTCATGCGGACAGTATAGCGCGGGGCGCCCTTGCCCAGCAAGTCCCCTGCCCCTCTAAAAGCGAAGCGCATGCGGGCAGGTCGGACTCAGATTCTTCGTAACCGAAAACGCTCGTCCGCATCGCCCGTAAGCCGGAGCGACATCCGTCCCGACCGGGGCGCACGCCGCAGGATAGCGGCGGACACTGCGCCCCTGCATCGGCCTGCACCCCGCGCAGGAGAGCGCGGGGCAGGCAGGCCTCTTTACCCGCACAACCGTTGTGTCCGCGCGTCGTTCTTTCCGTCCAGCAAGAGCTCCTCGGGGGCCGCCGCCCCAGCCGGCCCGCCTGCACCGCCGGAGACAGCCCTGCCTCCCGCTTCGCTGGTCGGCAGGGCGCGGCGCTGCCAGCGGCGGGCCACGCCGCAGGATAGCGGCGGAGATGGCCGGGTCCCCCGGCTAGCCTGCGCTGCCCACGCCCGCAGATAGCGGGCGTGGGCAGCTTGCCTTCCCCCTCGTCGCAAGACGGTAGGCTAGGGGGGCACATCCCCCCAACCCCCCTTGACACGTTCGGGCATGCTTCCTCTGCCTCGCCGCACTTCGCCGCGGATAGCGGCGGGCAGCCCGCAGGATAGCGGGCTGCCTGCGGCTTCGGCCTCGTCAGCACGCCCTCTCTCCAGCGGCCCCAGCGCGAGCCTCGGGGCATCCTCAGAGCCAGCGGATACGCTGTCTCCTCGGCGGCTCTGGCACCTCCCGGCGATCTCGGCGGAGTACCGCCGAGCTTCCGAGGGTGCCGGCGCCGTCCCCTCGTTCGCGCACCGGGGCCTTTTCTTCCGCACATGCCCGGCTACGGGCAGTGCGTTCCCATGCACGGCTCCGCTTCGCTCCGCAGTGGCTCGGGGAGGTTTCCCCGAACCCCTCGCGCCCGCGCCCGGATGCCCTGATCGCCCGCCCGACAGCCCGCTCCCCCCGCCGCCCCCGAACCCCCGCGAACCCCCCTCATAAGGCTGGCTTTCCGGGGGCTCGACAGCCGCCTATTGTGAAGACGGCGGCTGTTCTGGGGGGAGCGGGTGCCGCCTAAGCCCGGCGGCACCCTTCGGGCAGCGTCCGGGCTCCAGGTTCCGGGCACCGCGCTTCCGGCAGTCATCCGGGCGGCTCGCGCGACTCGCACGCCCGTCTTCCTGCCTCCTGCGCGGTTTTCGCGGGCTTACCCGCCCGTGGCAGCCGCGCCGCTGCGCGTCGACGGCTGCCACACGACACGGACACGGACTATCACTCGCGGCGCGTGCTTCGCACGCCATACCGGCTCCGGCATCGGACCGGTACGGTCCCCGCCGCTCGTTTGCCGCAGCGGCATCTTTGTCGGCCAGCGCACCGGCCGCCGCGTCGCAGGCTCCTTGCGTGCCGGTCGCGCTCGCCGCCGTTTCTCAAAAAACGTAGTGGGTGCGGTCGGAGCGCACTTAGATTTTTCAGCCGGTATCCCGGCGACCCCGCCGCGCGGGGTGAAAAAGCTCGTGCGCCACGATCCGCACCCCGAAGTGAACCCCACGGGCTCCACGCTTCCGCCGCGTGCATGCGCACGCCATACCTGCATCGCACCTTCCGGTGAACGCCTTACGTCCACGCAGTCGGCCTGACTACAGGACCGCCTGCGCTACCTCCAGGCATCACCGTCGTTGCTCTTCGGTACGGTCACCGGCGGGCGTTACGCGTTGGCATCACGGCGGAAGGCCTGCCACACGCCATCCTCACTGCGCAAGCTTGTTGCGGTGTCGCTGTGGCAGGCCCGCCGCCGTTTTCCAATCCCCAGTGTGGCAGCCCTAACGGCTGCCACGAACAATGCTGCGCGCTCACGCTCGCGGCGCGTGCTGCGCACGCCATACCGGCTCCGGCACCGGCCTGCCACACGGCGTTGCGGGCTGATAAGCAAGAGCGCCCGTGTGGCAGGCCTTGCCGGTCGGTGCCACCCGCAAGCTTGGTGGCAGCCACCCGTCATCCGGACCGGTACGGTCTCCGCCGCTTCGCTTGCCGCAGTGGCGTTTCGTCGGCCAGCGCACCGGCCCGCCGCGTCGCAAGCTCCTTACGTTCCTGTGCGCACGCCGCCGTTTCCACGTCCCCAGTGTGGCAGCCGCCGCCAACGGCAGAGCGCCTGCCACAACGCCGGGCGTGGGCGTGGCCGCCGGGCCGCCGGGGCGCGGTCTTTGCGCGTGGATACACGCCCCAGCCCGCACGCCAGCCGTCCTGACCGGCTGCCACACGCCGCGCCCGCACGACTCCAAATCTACTATCGACTCAAAGCATCAATGTAAGCTACCGCGCCAGTTAAGCGCGGAGATCCTCGCTCGCGCATTCGCGCCCCGACGCGCCACGAGCTGGCTAGTCCGCATCCCTCCCGCAAGTGGCGCTTCCGGGGGCGAAAGCCGCTCACTCGGAAAAAGGATAACGCCGCAAAAAACGCGGCTCTACAACTTCGCCCGCGTTTCGTCACGCGGGATTCCGCTGCGCGGCAGCCCTGCGGGGCGTGGCTTGGGAGGTTCCCCCCAAACCCTCCCGGCGGCACCCGTTCCCGCCTTTGATCGCCACTCATGCCCCGTCCCTCACAGCGCCGGCCGCTGTCTGCAACCGGTCACGCCAACGCTTCGAATACTCGCGACGGCGGCAGGCCGCCTTTGTCATGCCCGTTGCCCGCAGCGTCCGGGGTAGGGCAGGCCGTCCCGTCTTCCGCAGGCTCCAGCCGGGCCGTCTATCGCAGATCCCACGTTCGGGACAAGACACCACCGTCCTGTCTGCAATCCGCCGTTTCTGAACGCTGCACAACTTCCCCTGTTCCCTGACCTTCATCCGGGTACGGGTGAGGATGAAGGCTCAAGGAACAGGGCAGCGTTATGAATCAGAAACTTTACAGACCACCGGCATTTCGTCTTTGGCATCCCGAAGATCCTGCGCCGTTATTTTCTCTATGACAGAAAGCTCCTTGCCGATCTGAGCCGGTGCGCCTGGGAATCGCTGAAGATATTTCTCCGG
>JAKPKV010000047.1 GCA_029553475.1 Armatimonadota bacterium | reverse complement strand
TGCATGGATAACGGGAGGATGAGACAATGCCGGACAAAGGGTCGCCGCGCACCAGAGGTGCATCGATGAGCCGCCCCCGCA
Organism: Armatimonadota bacterium; assembly: GCA_029553475.1. Taxonomy (GTDB): domain Bacteria; phylum Armatimonadota; class Hebobacteria; order CAIYQO01; family CAIYQO01; genus JAKIYB01. The sequence goes on along the minus strand of JAKPKV010000047.1, from coordinate 1,187 downwards.
GGCCGGCCGATCCAAATTCCGCGATGGTCTCCCCGGTCGAGGCCGCGAGGCTCCTGGGCGTGTCCCGGCGCATGGTTGATCGGCTGACGAGCGATTACCGCGTCTCGGCCGGTGCCGATGGCATCGGGCCAGTCTATCAACTCTCCGCACGCTGCACCCGGTTGCCGCGCGTGGCGGTGCTGGCGTGGCTGGAGCGCCGCCGGCGTCCCGGTGATGCTCCTGCGGCCGCGCCTATTTTTTAGGATTTCGCAATGCTACCATCCCGCATAGACTCCGCGCCCATGCTGCCCGCCCTCGCCGATCTCTCGGCGGAGGAGTTGGCCGGCATCGAGCAGGCAGAGGTTGCCGCGGGCGGCGAGTTTTCGGCGGCGCGATTTTTTGAGCGTTCCCCTGGCATCTACGAGGCGGTAGCGCGTGGCATCGCCGAGGGGCTCTCAGATGCTGCGCTGGCGCGGATGTTTAAGTGCCACGATCGCACGGTCGCGGCGATACGTGCGCGCGAGATAGGCAGCATGTCGGCCAAGCAGTACAGGCGCGCCCAGGGTGCCCGGCTGCGCGGCGTGGTGGTCCGTGCCGTCGATGAGATTGGGCGCCGGATCGCCGAGGAGCCCGGAGAGATCGCGTTCAGGGATTTAGTCGCGGCGGCGGACAAGCTCGGGAGTCATGAGCGGCTGCTGGCGGGCGAGCCGACGGAGATTCATGGAGAGCTGTCGAGCGCGGGCGCGTCCGAGGATATCCGCGCGGCCCTGGCTGGCGCGATGGCTGGCAATCCATTTGGGCGGAGAGAGTCGAGGCCGGAGATTCCGCCGGCCGAGGCGATCGAGGCGGTTCAGGTCGGCGCCCAGGCGGTCGATCCGGTGCCGGTCGAGGCGGTCGAGTCGCGCGCGCACGTAGAGGAGGTGGGAGAGGTTCGGGATGCTCGACACTGATTTATAGTCAGTTGATTTCGTATCACAAGATGTTGATTGATAGGAGGTTGTGAAAATGGATACAGTTATGGATACGGTTAGCAAGGCGGATTTGATGGTGGCGCTGGCGGTCGGTGGCTGGCTGGCGGTGCTGGGGATCGTGGCAGCGTGGCAACTCGGGCGCGCGCGGCAGGCGGAGGAGGATGATCGTTGGATGTCGCTGCGCGGGTAGAGGCAGCGGGCGCGGCGGCGCGTGGGCGTGGGCGCGCGCAGGGGGGG
>JAKPKV010000029.1 GCA_029553475.1 Armatimonadota bacterium | reverse complement strand
CCCTAAAAATAATCTAAAAAATGTAGTTGACACCACATAGGCGGCGGGTGTAAGATAGGCGGCATCAAAGCGGGGATGGCCCCCGCGACAAATCAAAAAACAGGAAGCAGGAAACACCATGAGCAAATCAATCAGAGACATCGCTAACGACGTCATCAACGAGCATGGGAGCAGCGTCTACACCAACGACGCCGGCCAGGGCAGCGCAGGCCCCGGCATGATCGACGGCGAGACTCTCGCCGCCCTGGTCGAGTCCGGCGAGATCGACGACTACGAGATCATTGACGGAGAGGAGGCCGACGAGATCGTCGCCGCGACGCTCTCGGCGCACCGGCACGACGCCGGGGACGGGACGCGCTGGATCGTCGCCCGCCGCACCGCAGACGACGGACAGAGCAACCCGTACCGCCACTATCTCCTCCTCTGGGATAAGGAGAACCACCATGAACCACCCAAATCCCCCAGAAACCCTCTCTGACAAGCGGCGCCGCGCCCAGGCGGCCGGCGTCGCAAACTACCGGGCGCGCAACCCGGTGAAGCGGCGCGAAGCCGTCTGTACCTTGTCGGTACTCCGAGAAGACGCCGACCGCCTCCGCGCCCACGCCGCACGTCGTGGGCTCACCATCATCGAGGCGTTCACCCGCCTCGCCGCAACACTGTAAGGCGCCGCCCAGAATCACGCACAAGGCCGGCCAGGGAACGCCCCTGGCCGGCCTTGCTGTTTTCCCCGCTAAAGGCACCGCTCGCCCACGGCAACGCGCAAGGGGCCGCTATGCGTAGGGATTCGGCATCTCCTCCGGCAACAAGTCCCGGTAGTATGCCGCGGCCGTCGCCTCGCTGTCCCCGATCCAACGCGCCGCCCACTTGATCCCGTCAGACGTAGCCCATTCAGAGCACCTCAATTTCCTCAGCTCATGGGCGCACTTGCCCGTCTCCCACCCAAGGCGACGCATCCAGGCCGAAAGGTGCCGCGTCACCAGGTCATAGCGGTCCGTCTCCGTACCCGGGAGCACAAACGCCCGGCCATTCCGCCCCGGCCACGTCCTCAAGGCCGCGGCGATCTCCATTTCCACGGGAGGGTCGGCCCGCCGATGCGTCTTGTGACGCTCATAGACCATGACATCCAAAGGCCCGTCCTTGCTCTGCTGCACCTGCATCCAATCGAACCGAGCCCGCGCCGCGTCCGCCGCCGACATCGCGTAGTGATAGCAGAGGATGAACGCCAGCGGAAGCCCCTCGGCCACGACCTTCGGAAGCTCCTTGTCCTCTCCAATCGCCTGCCTCGCCTCCACCATCTCCTTGCCCGCCGCCAGCGTCGCGTCTCGCAGCTCCTTCGCCGGCAACTCGTACCGCTGCGGATCCGGCGACACCCTCGGCCATGCGTCCACCACGTCCGGCGGAATCCGGAACCCATGCCGACGGTAATGCAGCCGCGCCCACCGGGAGAACAGCGCCGCCGAACACCGCAGCATGGTCCCCACCGTGACGCGCTTCCGCCCATCGTCCAGCTCCCGCTGTGCCCAGTTCTGCGCAAGCTCCGGCAAGACATCGATCGACAACCTCGCAACCGAATGCCCCGAACTCTCCACGATCTGCCGCATCATGGAAATGTTTCCCGCCTCCGTCTTCGCATTCGGCTTGTGGTTGCGCATCCGCTCCGCCGACGCCGCCGCCCGATAGGCATGGAACAGCTCGTCCACCTTCGGCCACTCGGCCCGCGCCCGCGTGCTCGCCGCGCTCAACGCCAGCGACACCGCCCGCACCCGCTCCGCGCCCACGGCCGCCCGGCACTCGTTGAAGAACTTCCGAGCCCCCGACAGCGACTGATCCGGCGGCTTCGCCCACCGTTCCCGACCCGTCTCCGGATCCCGCAATCGCACCCAATAATTTCCATCCCGCTTGTAAACGCCCCGGATTCTCCGTCCCGAGGAGTCAGACACCCCCTCGAACACACGCGAATGGATACGCTTTTGGATACGGGATTTTACTTCCTTGTTGGTCTTAACCTGTCCTGTCCTGTCATTCATGTTTTGTCCCTCCGGTTTGCCTCTTCACCCGGATAAGATACGGCATGACAGGAACCTATGCAAGCGAAATCTTTGACTATCAACACTATTTAAGATGGCACCCCAAGCTGGGATCGAACCAGCGACCTGCTGCTTAGAAGGATGTTGTTGAGAATAAAGAGGTTATTGAATTGCAGGTAGATAGGCGAAATGCGGCGCGGTGGATACGGGAATGGATACGCGCAAGGCGTCACCGGAAGTCCCGTGGACGGTTGCGCGTCTCCTTCCGGCGCTGCACGTCGAGCGGCTTCGACTTCAGGTTGCGCTCGTTCCGGCGTTCGGTCAGCATCTGCTCCCATCGAGCAGGCGGGATCTCGCGGCGGCGCTTCTGCATCTCCTCCGGGATATCCTCGCGGGCTTCCTGCATCTCAATCCACCGATCCGCCAGCTTCGTGTTGTCGTACAGCCATCCCTCGTACTGCGCATCCTGCTTCCTGAACTGCTCGCGCAGCCCCGCGTTGCTCACGCGCACGAACGACGAGGCCAACGTGCCCAGGCCGGCGGTCTTCAGCTTCTCCTCCAGCGCGCCGGGAGGCGGCGCAGCCGGATCGCGGTCCGGCTGGATGCGGTAGAGCCCCAGTGTGCCGCCGGAAATGTTGTTGTACGTCCACTTGGCGTACTCCTTGAGATTCTGCTTGCGCCCCTCCGGCGAATTGATCGCCCGAGGATCGGACACGATGTTGCGCCACCCGAAAGCGGCGTCCTTGCCCGTCAGCAGCGCAACCCCCAGGCTCGCGAACGGCGAAAGATTCGGCGTCTGGTCTCCGACGCCGATGTCCAGCGCGTCGAACACGCTCACCCGGCCCTGCGCCGCCTCCAGCGCGCCCAGCGTCATGGCCCGCACCGCCCCGTTCATCGGGTCGTCCATGAAGCGCACATACGCCACCTTGCCCTGCTCCTTGTCCGTCCAGGCGAACGCCGTCGCGTTGTAGAGCATCCTGTCCCGGAACGGCACGCTCTTCTGCATCGTCTCCCAGTCCGCCACCTGCTCCGCCCACAGCGCCAGCCCGTGCTTCGCCTCCTGCGCCTCGTCGTCGTCCTCGTCGTCGTCGTCGAACGCCCCGGCCAGCTCCCGCAGCATCGCGGAGAATGCGCCATACGCCGCCATGCTCGTCGCGATCGCCGGGATCGCCCCCACCGCCGCCTTGTACGCCTGCTCGATCGGCCGCTCCCGCGCCACCTCCACCGCGTTGACCAAGCCCTCCTTGTTGATGTCGTAGAACAGCAGCGCCATCCGCGCCGCCGGCGAACTCCCCAGCATGGAACGCTCCAGCACGTCCGGCGTCCCGCCATAGCGCTGCACCATCCGCTGCTTGATGTGCTCCGGCATCGCCGGGAACTTCGCGTCCAGGTACTGCATGCTCGCCAGCTTCACCGCCGTCTCGGACAGTTGCAGAGCCTTCGTCACGACGCCCAGCAAGTCCAGCGCCCGCCGCCCCGCCTCCAGCCCCTTGTTCGCCGCCGCCCGCATCCCCAGCCCCGAATTGCGCACCGCCTTCGACACGTCGTCCTCCGCCCCGTACCACGAATCCGTCGAATAGCTCCCGTGCCCCGACACCAGCATGTGGCGCTTGAGCGCCTCGTCCACTCGCGGGTCCGACAGCCCCCGCGCCCGCCTCACGCTCGCCGGCAGATTCGCAAACACCCGCCACAGCAGTTGCGGATTCCCGATCACCGGCAGATACGCCCACCCCGGCAGCAACCGCGCCGCCCGCTGATAGTCCCTGAACGGGTTGCGCAGCGCAAAGCCCAGGTTCCACGTCGTCAGCAGCCGCGCCTGCCCCTGCACCAGCCGCGCCGCCAGCACGGACACCACGCTCTCGTCCCCGCGCTTCCCAAGCGCCCGCGCGATCGCCGTCGGCACCGCGAACGCATGATCCACCCCCAGCCGCGTCACATGCACGGTCTTCACCCGCGGCGTGTGCACGTCCCGCCACACCGGCTTTCCCGCCACCCATTGCGGACGCAGCTCCTTCACGTCCTCAGGCGTCGTCGCCATGATGTCCTGGATCGCCCGCCAGTTCGCATTCTGCGTCAGCGCCCACCGCGCCATGGCGATGTCCGCCAGCACCGTGTTCTCCAGCGGCCCCCCGATCTCCCGCAACGTACCACGCTGCGTCTTCAGCCCGCTCCCGCCTTCTCCCACGCCCATCATCCGCTCCAACGCGCTCTTCAGCTCCCCGTGCTGGTTCACCTTGAACTTCGCATAGGCCCAGTTCTCCAGCAGCATCTCGTATGTCTTCTCGGACACCGCCTCGGACGCCTTCAGAATCGGGAACAGCACCTCGCGCCGGATCGCCACCAGCTCCCCCGCGGCCGCCTCCATCGCCGCCAGGCTCTCCGGAAACTTCTCCCCGTGCGCCTTCAGCCACGCCCCCGCGCTCCGCGCCGTGAACCCGAACGGATTGAACAGGTTCGCGCGCCCGCGCTTCCTCTGCTCGTCCACCATCGTGTTCACGCCCTCGTTCGCGATGCGCCGCATCGCCAGGAACGTGTTGAAGCGCGTGATCGACACCCCCGCCGCCTGCAACGGCTTCACCACCCGCTCTCCCACCTTCGTCGTGATCCGCTCCGCGTCCGCGCCCCAGTACCGCTGATCCGCCAGCGCCTTCATCGTCTCCGCCGCCCGCGCCTTGTCCTCCAGCCGCGCCACCCGCCGATAGATCGGATCCATCGTCCGATGGAAGAACGCCAGCACCCGGTCGGACAGCTCCGCGCCGCCCACCCGCTCCCGCGCCCGCGCCGCCAGCTCCGCGTCCCGCCTCGACCGCTCGAACCCCTCCTCCAGCCTGCGCACCTGCTCACCCTCGGACATCCCCGGCGTCTCCAGCTTCTTCTGGATCGCCGCATAGTGCGCATACGCCTCCGGCCTCGCCGCAATCCACTCCTCCACCAGCGAATTGAAGATCGGCGCCCGCGCCGCCACCTCCGCCGGATAGTTCACCCACGCAGAGAACGCATCCGCGAACATCTCCGCCGGCTCCGAATAGTATTCCGGCATCGACTCCGAATTGTTGTACCAGGCAATCAGCTTCTCCAGCTCCGCCTTCACCTCCGGCAGCCGCGCCATCTCCGAACCCGCCTCCGCTTTCGACTTCAACCTCGCGAAGATCGACCGCGCCTTCTTCGCGTCGCCTCCCGCCTCCTCCAGCGCCCGCCCCCGCAGCGCCTCGATCTGCGCCGCCGTCAACTGCTGATCCGGCCTCAACCCCAGCTTGCCGAACAGGAACCCCTTCAGCGCCGCGATGTGCCCGAACACGTTCCCACGCTTCAGCGTGTTGTCCGGCAGCCAGTCCACCCAGTGCCCCACCTCGTGCGCCATCACCTTCATCGCCTGCTCCGGATCGTCCTGCACGTTCCTCGCGAACGCCTCGTCCAGCTTCTCCTTGAACACCTCGCGCGCCCGCGCGTCCCAATTCGCCCGCCCCTCCGCGTCCTCCACGCCCGGACGCTCTCCCAACTCCGCCTGCACCTGCTCCGAAGTCTCCGCCATCAACGCCGCCCGCTCCCCCGTCCCCACAACCAGCGCCTGGTCGGCACGGATGTCGATGCTCGCCGTCCCGTCCGCATTCGGCTTGAACACCCCCGCCGCCCGTCCACCCATGCCCCGGATACGCTCCACCACTCGCGGTACCTTCCCATTCGCCAACGCCACCGCGAACTCCACCACGTCCCCAAGACGCAGCCCGATCCTCGGCTTCCCGTTCAGCTTCCCGCCCGCCGCGCCCTGCGGCGTCCCCCTTCGCACCGACGCCACCCCCGGCGCCGGAGCCCGCGCCGCGGTCTCCACCCCGCCACCCTCGCCCTCCGCAGGCGAGAAGCGCGCCCCGCCCTCCTCAGGCGCGTTCTTCGATGAGCCCTTCGGCTTCTTCGCCTTTGTCTTCTTCGTCCTCGTCACGTTCTCCGCGCCAGGTAGTTCACCCGCCGCGACCGGCGGCGGCATCTCCGGCGTCTCCGCCCGTGGCGGAGTCTCCACCGTGGCAGGCGGCGGCGCAGGCGGCGCAGGCGGCGCATCCGGCACGTCCAGCGGAGGCGCATCCGGCAATACCGGCGGCACCGGCTCCGGCAGCGCGATCATCTCCGGCGCCGTGGCCGGCGGCAGGAACATCGGCGCCGAGACCAGCGTCGCGCGTTGCCCCGTCCCGTCCGCATCCGGCACCACCTCGCCCAGCTCCGGCGCTTCCGGCGGCGGCGCGCCCACCACGTTCTCGGGCATCGGCGGCACCATCGAAAGCGGCACCTGCTTCACCTCCCCCATCTCGGAAACCACCGTCGCCGTCTGCGCCGCCGGGTCCTCCGCCACCACCTCGTGCGGCTTCCCGTCGATCTCCACAATCATCGGAGGCGGCGCCGCCGGCCCGTCCTGCGGCATCGTCGGCGGCATCTCCGGCGGAGGCGTCGGCCTGTTCGCCCGCATCGCCGCCAGCCGCGCCGCCTTCCCCGCCTCGGAGTCTTCCAACAACGGATCGGGCGTCCCTTCTCTCCGCGCAGCCGCCACGCGCTCCGCCACCGGCCCGCGCCGCAGATCCACGTTCGCGCCCGCGCCCATGACCGCGCCAGCCACGCCGCCCTGCACCGCCCGATTCTTCAGCCCCTCGTCCCACGGCCGCCCCGTCCCCAGGTTCTCCGCGATCCCCTCGCCAGGCTCTTGCAGCATCTCCTCCGCCGCCTCCAGCCCGACGCCCGCGATACCCCGCAGCGCCCGCTCCGCCCGCGTCGCGGCCTTCACCCCGCGCTTCGCCACGCCCGCCGCCACCGCCTCCACGTCGGACGCCCCAACCAAGTCGCCCAGCCGGTTGCTCGCCGCCCCGATCGCGCCCGTCGCAAGCCCCGCGCCAGCCGCCAGCGCGCTCTGCGCCGGCGTCGTCGTCCCGCCTGCGCTCTGGCTCCGCAGCTCCTCCTGGAGCGCGCCTCCCGCCACCAGTCCCTCGCCGATGGACCCCGCCACGCCCGCCAGCTTCGGCGCCGCCTTCGCCAGCCGGTTGCCGATCCCTCCGCCCAGCAGCATCGGCGCCACGCTCTCCACCACCGTCGAACCCGCCACATGCGCGTTCTTCAGGATCGCCGCCGCCGTCCCCTTGAACCCCTCCGCCGCGTTCACCTTCTCCCGGTCCGCCTTGAACTCCTCCGAATGCGCCGCGTCCAGCGTCGAGCCCACCCGGTTCAGCCCCGGCGCCAGCAGCTCCGTCGCCTCCTCCACCACGCCGCCGATGAGGCCCGTCTGCGCCTCCCCGTACGCCAGCTTCGAAAGCCCCGCCTGCAACGGAGCCGTCACCAGGTCCGCCACGCCAACCACGGCGCCCGGCACGCTCGCCACGCCCTTCGCCGCCGAGAGCCCCACGTCCCGCGCGCCCCGAAGCGCACCCTCCTTGAAACCCTGCCACGGCGTGTCGAAGCCCGACGCCGGAGCCGCCTCCGCCTTCGCGCGCGCCTCCGCCTTCGCGCGCGCGGCAGCCCCCATCTTCTTGGCGAACGCCGCCCGGTCGCGCTCCCGCACGAACACCGGCTCCCCGCCCACCTCCACCCCGAAGGCAGGCTCCGCCTTCCCCCCGTGCTTCTGCTTGAACGCACCAACGTCACGAGCACGCACGAACACCGGTTTGCCGTCCACGTCGAAGGCCAGCGCCTCCTCCGCCTTCGGGAAGCGCTTCCGGTACTCCGCCAGATCCCGCTCCTTCACGAACACCGGTTCGTCCCCGCCCTCGAACACATGCACGAATTCCATGGCCTACTCCCCCGGAGTCCAGAACTTCACCCCGCCGCCGCCTTCCGCCGCCGCCGGCTTCGCCTTCTCTCTCCCGCGCTTCTCAGCCGCGTCGTAGAACTTCTTTCGCAACGCCTCGAAGCGCTCCAGCGTCTCCCCCGTGAAGTTCCAGCTCTGCTTCTCCAGGTCCATGAACTCGTCCCACGTGTAGCCCTCGATCCGCTCGTCCCCGTTCGTCCCGTCGAAGAGCACGTTCCCGTCCTGGTCCACCAGCTTCTTGCCCACCACGTGCCGCTGCGGACGGCCCGTCGCGCCCGTCGGCCTCGTCTCGCCCGTGCGCTTGTTGATCGCCGTCTGCCCCGTCGGATCGGTCGTCCACTCCCCCTCCCGCTCCGCCTCGGCAATCCGCGCCTGCGTCTCGCGGTTGCGCGCCGACTCCTGCTCCTGGCGGTACCGATCCGCGCCGCCACGCGCCTCCGCCCGCTCCTGCGGAGACCTCCGCATTTGCCCCGCCACGTTCGTTTGACCCTGCGCCCACACCGCCATGTCGCGGTCGTTCTCCGGATCAGGAGCCCCGATTCCCATGCGCATCGCGCTCTCCCGCGTCCGCTGGTTGTAATCGTCCCACTCTTTCTTCGGAATCGGCCGGCCCAGCGCCCCGCCCATCTTGCCGATCCTCTCGGACAGCGCCGCGTTCGCCCGCACGTCCCGGTCGTACCCGGCGGACGCCCTGCGCCCCGCCGCCCGCCCCGCCACGTCCGCCGCGTATTCGTCCGCCCCCATCGCCCCCGGCGCCGTCGGCGTCCACGGGCGTCCGCCCCGGAACACGCCCGTCGTCGGAGCAGGCGGCGCTTCCGGCAGCTCGCCCGCCGTCGGGAGATCGCTCCAGTCCTCCGGCCACGGCGCCATCGGCTTCGCCGGCGCGTCCACCATGAACCGGTCCGTCGCCGAACCCGGCACATAGCCCCCGCCCACCGCCGGAAGCG